>NZ_CP104694.1:1265000-1570509 GCF_025398735.1 Tahibacter amnicola | reverse complement strand
ACCGCGATTCCGCCGAGAGCCTGGCCCAGGTGCTGCGCTTCCAGGGCCACCAGGTGCGCATGGTGTTCGATGGCCAGCAGGCGCTGGACGAATTCAACCGCACCGCCGCGGATGTCGTCCTGCTCGATATCGGGATGCCCAAGCTCAGCGGAATCGAAGTCGCCCGGCTGATCCGCCACACCCCGCAGGGCCGCGACACCCTGCTGATTGCGATCACCGGCTGGGGCCAGCAGAGCGATCGCAGCCGCACCCGCGAGGCCGGCTTCGACCATCACCTGACCAAGCCGGTGGACCTGAGCCTGCTCACGCGGCTGATCAACGGGTTGCCCGATCCGGGCACCAACCAGTCCCTGCCGGCAGCATGAGCGTCATGTCCGCGTAGCTCTGCTGCGCCGCACCGCCGTCGCTGTGAGGGAGCACCAGGACGGGGTGTCAACGGTTGCGTGGTGGTCCAATCGGAAAGGCCGTTTCCGGTGCGACGAAGGTCGCCGTAGCCACGTCCTGGCAGCGGGGACTCAATCAAACTGGTCATCGAGGTTTACCATGACGATGTTGAAGCCAATTGCCCAGGCTACTGCCGCTGCAGCAATGTTCACCTTTTCCGTTCCTGCACTTTCCGCATCACGCATCGTGCCGGAGAATCCGCTGCAGTTCGAGCAGGTGCACCTGCGCCAGCGCGTCGACAGCTGCGTGTTCTACGAACAATCCGTCACCGTCTACATGCAGGGGCCGGTGATCTCGGTACGTCACTCGCCAGCATACTGCTTTACGCCAGATGATCCGGAAATCGTGGACATCTACCTCGGCTCTTTTCCGCCGGGCGAGTATCGCGTCGAGTACTACGAGGGCCAAGCTGGCACACCGATGGAGCGGATCAATTTTGTCGTTACCAATCCGGTGACCGTTGCGATATTCCCGCCCCAGCCGTTTCCGATCGCCGACTACAGCGGACATTGGTGGAGTCCCGGCGAGAGCGGCTGGGGCCTGACCCTCGACCAAGGCGTTCTCTATTCCCTGTTCGGCACTCTGTACGTCTTCGACAACAACCGCCTCGCCCATTGGTACACCGTGCAGGCGGGCACATGGGAAACGTCCACACGATGGCATGGTGAAATCGTGGAGTCTTCCGGCCCACCCTGGAGCGCGCCGAACTATGACGAGCGCGACGCAAACCACTCCGTCGTCGGCACCGCGGAATTCGATTTCTCCATGGAGCCGGGCCAGGAAGGCAAGGCCCGCTTCCGCTACACAATCAATGGAATTACGGCTGAGAAATCGATCGCGCGTTTTCGGCTCTGACGCCATCGTTCGACACGGTCGCCGATCAGATCGCAGACACCGGCATACGCCGTGCCGTACGGCACGGCAGCGCGAAACCATGCCGGGAGGGCCTCTTCGTTCGCCGCGAGCTTACTTTGCTTGCTCTCGCGGCACATCAGTTTCCCCTCAAAGTTGACACCGCTACAAACACACTTATTATCGATTGGTGGTTTGAGCAATGTGATTATTGCGGTCAATCCACGAACACCCTTTGAATCGACCACGCGGCACCCTGCATAAACGGGGGCGCCGATTTTTTGCGCGCGTCCGCAAAAATGCCGCATGGCGATGCACAAAGGTCAACAAGTTACGTGAACGCCAAATCAGGACAATGGAATGAAAAGCCTATTTGCTTCTGCTTTGCTCTTGATGGCCGCCACTCCGGCGGTTTTCGCGACGGATAACACGAGAATTCCACCGGACGGGTTTATTCGGGTTTCAGCATCCTTCTCGCCAAACTCTATTCTTGCAGGTCAGGCCACCACGTTTACCTGGCGCGGCATCGGCGCCGACTACTGCGAGATCACCGGCGTCCCCGGACTTGCAACCGAATCCAGCTTCGGCTCGCTGTCGCTAACACCGACAGCCAGCCTGCAGGCCCACGTTTACTGTGAGAACAATGAAACGGGAGCCGCGGGTGGCCGGACTGCCTCACTGACCGTGCAGCCCGGCAATACGCCGCCTGTCGTCAATGTCAGTTTCTCGCCGGCATCGATCTATGTCGGCGCAAGCTCCACGTTCAGCTGGAGCTCCCAGTACGCCACCAGTTGCAGCAGCACCGGCCTGGTTTCCGTGGCCTCCACCTCCGGCAGCGCGTCGGTCTCGCCGGCCTCCAGCGGCTCAGTCACCGTGACGTGCACTGGCGTCGGCGGCCAGACCTCCGCCACCGCCAACCTCACCGTATCGCCGGTACCGCCATCGCCGCCGTACGTGCACGCCTATGCCAGCCCGAGCTGGCTGACTACGCCGGGCTGGGTGTGGATCAACTACTGGTCGACCAACGCCAACTACTGCAGCCAGGGCGGCCCCAGCGGCGCCTACACGCGCTACTTCAGCTTCAGTGGCGTCGAGTGGATCCACTGCTACGGCCCCGGCGGCACCGGCTTCACGACGGTCTGGGTGACGGTGAGCGGCAGGTCTGCGGATGCGGCCAAAGCCGCGGCGAAGCCGGATCTGCGCGGCATCGGACTCGACCTGAACGGCAAGGGCATCACCTTCGCAACGGTCGACCTCAACGCCGACCGCGTTGACGACGTCATCGTGCACGACGCCCAGGAGCGCGAGATCTACGTCATCGTCAGCGACAAGGGTCACTACAACCTGGCCAAGGTGGTGGGCGATGTGGATCACCTGCAACAGGTCAAGGGCATCAGCGTTCCGACGAACGCCAAGGCCCAGGACTACGTGATCTCGATCGACCGCTGAGATAGTTCGTTGCGGCAGAGGGGGCCACGGCGTTCTCCGTGGCCCCTGTTCATTTGCAGCGCAGCAATGGGGTTAAGCCGCCTCCGACGATGCGAAACGGCGTCGAACGGACCTGGACTGAAGCCGTACGGGCGTAGATTGCGGCCAGACGCGGGATGCCGAGCGATTCGCCATGGCGGGCTCGACTGCAGTGTCAAGCCCCCGCCCGCCCGGCCCGCCTTATATCGCTCAATCCGGAACAAGCGATATAATTCGCGCCCTCCTCCCGCCGAGGGGCGCTGCAAGTTCGGTCGCGATGCTCGCGATGTGAAATCAGGCTCGGCGGATTTCGGGTCCATTCCGAAACCGCGCCCGCTCATCCTGGAGCCTTACCATGAATGCTGTCGTGAACCTCAAGAACGACTACAAAGTCGCGGACATGTCGCTGGCCGACTGGGGCCGCAAGGAAATCGAGATCGCCGAGCACGAGATGCCGGGCCTGATGTCGATCCGCAAGAAGTACGCCGCCGCCAAGCCGCTCAAGGGCGTGCGCGTGACCGGCTCGCTCCACATGACTATCCAGACCGCGGTCCTCATCGAGACCCTGGTCGACCTCGGCGCCTCGGTGCGCTGGGCCTCCTGCAACATCTTCTCCACCCAGGACCACGCCGCTGCCGCGATCGCCGCCGCCGGCGTGCCGGTCTTCGCCTGGAAGGGCGAGTCGCTGGAAGAGTACTGGGACTGCACGCTCGACTGCGTCACCCATCCGGGCCAGAAGGGTCCGGAGCTGGTCGTCGACGACGGCGGCGACGTCACCCTGCTGATCCACAAGGGCTATGAACTCGAACAGGGTTCGGACTGGGTCAACACCCCGTCGGCCTCGCACGAAGAGCAGATCATCAAGAACCTGCTCAAGCGCGTGCACAAGGAACGCCCGGGCTTCTGGACCAACGTCGTCAAGGAATGGCGCGGCGTCTCGGAAGAAACCACCACCGGCGTGCACCGTCTCTACCAGATGATGGAAGCCGGCAAGCTGCTCGTCCCGGCCATCAACGTGAACGACTCGGTGACCAAGTCGAAGTTCGACAACCTGTACGGCTGCCGCGAATCGCTGGCCGACGGCCTCAAGCGCGCCATGGACGTCATGCTCGCCGGCAAGGTTGCCGTCGTGTGCGGCTACGGCGACGTGGGCAAGGGCTCGGCCCACAGCCTGCGCGCCTACGGCTGCCGCGTCATCGTCACGGAAATCGATCCGATCAATGCCCTGCAGGCGGCGATGGAAGGCTTCCAGGTCGACACCGTCGAGTCGTCGCTCGGCATCGCCGACATCTACGTCACCACCACCGGCAACAAGGACGTCATCACGGTCGAGCACATGACCGCGATGAAGGACCAGGCCATCGTCTGCAACATCGGCCACTTCGACAACGAGATCCAGGTCGATGCGCTCAACGCCCTGGCCGGCGTGAAGAAGGTGAACATCAAGCCGCAGGTCGACAAGTACATCCTGCCGAACGGCCGCGAGATGTTCCTGCTGGCCGAAGGCCGCCTGGTCAACCTGGGCTGCGCCACGGGCCACCCGAGCTTCGTGATGTCCAACTCCTTCTCGAACCAGACGCTCGCCCAGATCGACCTGTGGGCCAACAAGGACGTCTACGAGAAGACGGTCTACCGCCTGCCGAAGAAGCTGGACGAAGAAGTCGCCCGCCTGCACCTGGAAAAGATCGGCGTGAAGCTCACGCGTCTGACCCCGGACCAGGCCGCCTACCTCGGCGTGGATGCCGACGGTCCGTACAAGCCGGAGCACTACCGCTACTGATCGAACAGCGCCAGCCGGTCCCGCCGGCCTGACGCTGATCGACACGGACGCCGCAGCCTCCGGGCTGCGGCGTTTTCCGTTTTACGGGAGCACAAGCCGGAACCGTCAATGACAACCGCGCCACGCATCAAGATCTGCTGTATCAGCAGCGTCGAGGAGGCCGCCACGGCGATCCGGCTCGGCGCCAGCGCGCTGGGGCTGGTATCGGCCATGCCCAGCGGCCCCGGTTGCGTGGACGAAAGCCTGATCGCCGAAATTGCCGCGACCGTGCCTCCGCCAATCGCCACCTTCCTGCTCACCTGCCTCACTGACGCTGAAGCCATCATCGCGCAGCAGCGCCGCTGCCGGACCAGCACCCTGCAACTGGTGGATGCGGTACCCCTGTCGACCTACGCCACGTTGCGCCGCGCGTTGCCCGGCATCAGCCTGGTACAGGTCATCCATGTTCGCGACGAAGGCGCCGTCGCCGAATCCAGGGCCATTGCGCCGCACGTCGATGCGTTGCTGCTGGATTCGGGCAATCCGACGCTCGCCGTCAAGGAGCTCGGCGGCACCGGGCGCGTGCATGACTGGGCCGTGAGCCGGCAGATCGTCGAACAGTGCGGCAAGCCCGTATTCCTGGCTGGCGGCTTGCGCGCGGACAACGTCGGCGATGCCATCCGGCAGGTCAACCCTTTCGGCCTGGATCTGTGCAGCAGCGTCAGGACCGACGGTGCGCTCGATCCGCGAAAGCTCGCGGCGTTCATTCGCGCCACGCATTGAACGCCTCCGCAGGCCACCCGTTTTTTCGACGCCGGCATCGGCCAGGGCGCCACGGATGCCTTGCCCTGTTGAGGTTTCCCGCTGATCAGGAACATCCCCGTATTCCGATTCATTCACTGTCGATCGCGTCCCGCGGCACGGGTGGCAGCGCTCCTTTCCCGGGCAACGTCCACGCCCGGCTGCTGGCGGCCTCCTTTGCGACACCCTGCAGCCCTTCGCCGGATCTCAATCGCTGAAACACCTACCAACTACGCTGGTTTCGCACAGTGCTGCGAGCTGCCCGAGAAGAAACTGTCGATATAACAAGGACTTCACCATGACACTACCAAGAACCGCCGCCATAGCCCTGTCGTCTGCGCTGGCCTTCGCACTCTGCCCGACGTCACAGGCCGCCTACCGTACGGACACGCCGCCGGTAGAGACACAGCAGGCGGCGACACCGCTTCTGACGACGCCATGGGCGAAGCGCAGCGTGCACGGCGCTATTGCCTATTTCCTGTTTCCGGCTCAATCGCGGATCGCCCGATACGATCTCGCGGCGCAGGCGTGGCTGAGCGACATCGCCATTGCGTCCAATGCGACGACGTTCGATGTCGATGCGGACGGTATCTACGTCAGTCTTTCCGACAGAGTGGTACGGCTGGACCTGGCCGGCACCACCTCGACCATCATCCCCTACATTCCTGGCGGCCAGTCGACGCTCGAGCTGGGCGCGGGCTTCATTCTTGTCGCGGACAACCGGAACGTGCGGACCTACGCCAAAGCCAACGGCGCACCGATCGGCTCCACGACCATCTGGTACACCGTTCGCGGCCCCTCCATCCTCAATGCGCTGGGGAAAATCTATGTTTCCTACGAGGGACTGAGCCCGAGCGACGTTCTCGTCGTGTCGGTCAACCCGACGACAGGGGCCGTTTCCGCGTCTGTGGAAAGCCCCTATCACGGCGCCTGGCCCGCGGGATCCCAAAATTACACCGGCGAACAAAGTACCTTTGTTGTCGACAACACGGGGACGGTGTATTCGGACCAGCTCATCTACCGCGGCAGCCTGGGTGGGAACATTGAAACCGCCGCCTTCCTGAGCGATCGCTTCGTGGTTCTGCGCGGCAATGAACTGGTGCTTTTTTCCAATGAGTTGCGCGAACTGGGCCGTCTGAGGGCCCCGGCAGGCATCACTGATCTGTTTGTCGGCAACGAGACCGTCTACGCGGCAACGGCAATGGGTGCCACTATCCTGCCGCTTGACCTGTCCACCTTCGTCAAGCCGACGCCGGTCAACGCGCGTCCATGGAGCATGACGGCGAAGCGCGCTGACGACGTGATCGACGCGAACGGCAGCGTGTTGTTTTTCTCCAAGTCCGAAAGCGCCGCGTACCGCTTTGATCCGCAGTCCTGGTCTGTGTCCGCGCCGATCGCGCTGTTGTCCGGCCCCGATCGCGTCACCTACTCAGCCACACTCGACACGCTGTTCGCCAGCTACGCCGGCGGCGCGATCTATGCGCACCCGCTCGACGAACCGGGCGTAGCCAACTACCTCACGAGCACGGCCTATACCCCGCACGGGCTGGCAAGCGCCGGCGAGTTCCTGCTGGCCGCCGATGACTCCGGCGCCTGGGCCAGTCACTACACCTTCGCCCCCAACGGCAACCGCATCAGCTGGGTGGAATGGAATTACCGGTCCAATACGTACACCTGGGATCCGATATCACGCAAAATGTACTTTTTCCGCAATGACACATCTCCGTCCGATGTGCATTGGGAAGAGATCAACAGCGCCGGCGAGATCGTCGCGGAAGGCGAGTCGCCCTATCATGGCGAAATTTCCACCGTCGGCCCGATTCGGATCTCGCCCGATCATTCCACGATTGCGCTGGGATCCGGCCAGCTTCTCTCGACCGCCGGATTGACCTTGACGGGCAATCTGCAGCGCCCTGTTGCTGATGTCGCCTGGTCGAAGGGTGATATTTACGCGCTCACCAGCGAATCTCCCGCGAGCCTGATGCGTTTCAATGCCTCCCAGAACGTGCTGTCGGCCGGACGCGTGCGTGGCACGCCGCGGCGACTGCTGCCGATGGCCGACGGCAATTTTCTCTACGTGGCGGATGTCGCCGGCAGCACGGTTACCGGCGTATTGGATCCGTTGCTCTCCCAGGCCGACGTTGCCGTCGACGCGCCGGCAATGGGTAACCTGACGGCTGGCGGCGCCACCATCACCGTGAATGTCACTGTCGGCAACAACGGCAGTGTGTACGCGCAAGGTGTGCGTGTCAGCGCTGATCTGAGCGCACTCCAGAACGTGACCTGGCGCTGCATACCCGAAGCCCTGGCAACCGGCTGCGATAACCAGCCGCACACCGGCCCGCTTGACCAGGTGCTCGAACTGCTCGACAGCGGCCAGGTGCGCTACGTCATCACGGGCACGGTGCCGGCATCGTCCGAAGGTACGCTGGAAATCCCCTTCCAGGCTTCGGCTCCCATCAATACCGCCGACCCCGAACTGCGCAACAACGGTACGCGCATCGTGTACCGCCTGGATCGTCTGTTCCACGACGGCTTCGAGTGATCCCGTGCCGTGCGGTCGCGCAAGCGACCGCACAATGGAGCCGCACAGCAATCGGCGAGGCCCGATCGTGCGGTCACCTGTGGTAACTACACGCCACGCACCGGGCACCTCGCCGCCTGGCGAGGTGCCCGGTTTCATCTCACGGCGGCAACAGCACCGCGCCGGCCGCTTCGCCGGTATAGAACGGCACCGGCTCGGCATTGCTGTACTGCACGACGTTGACGTTGGTGTTCGTCGCCACGAGGTGCGCGGTGAGCTGCGCCGCGGTGGTGCCGGTAAATCCTTCGAATGAACGCACGCCCAGGGAATTGGGCTGCAGCTGACGGATACGGAAGGAGCGCTGCAGGCTGTCGAAGCCGGGGATGTTGTTGCCGGCGACGTTCACCCGCATGTTGCCGCCGGCGCAGCTGTTGGAAGCCGGACAGAAGATCAGCGCAATCATTGAACTGACATTGGGCGTCGGTGCCGAGGCGGCATTGTTGCGGATCGTCGTCTCGATATTGCTGTTGCCGGTGCCCTTGTTGACCGAGATGAAAGTGCCGCCGATGTTGGTCATCGTGTTGCCGTTGGCCTGCATCACCAGCAGCGAACCCAGGTTGTCACCGATGCTGAAGTTCAGGCCGCTGGCGAAGCCGGTTCCGGCGACACCCGTGATGGTGTTGTTGTCCGAGCGACCGGAAACGGTCTGCGGCCGCGGTGAAGCCACGCTGTTGATCGTGGCAGCAAAGAACGTGGTCCCGGTGACGGTTCCCGTATTGCCCGACACCTCGTAGCGGTTGGACGTATTCGGATAGGCGCCGTTGCCGCCGCCGTCGTAGAACAGGTTCACCAGCGGCAGCCCGCCGACGTTGCCCGCATCACTCAAGGTGTTGTTCTGTACCGTCACGTTCGTCGTTCCGGTACCAAACACGTGGGCATGCACACCGCGCGACTGATTGCCCGTGATGGTCGAACGCGTCACCGTGACGGCTGCCGGGCCGGTGTAGGCCGTCGTGGTGGTCAGGTAGACGCCGTTGCCCGAAAGGTCCGCATCGACGTTGTTATAGGTCGATCCGGTGATGGACATCGCCGTGAAGCTGGCACTGCGCACGTTCGACAGGAAGATGCCGTTGCCGGTGGAACCACTGATCGTGCCGCCGCTGCCGTTGTTCGCGTTGGTGCCGTCGCCGAGCACGCTGAAGGTGCCAGAGGTCGGGTTTACGCCGCGCAGGTCGATGCCATACACGGCGCCGGTGGCGCTGATCGAACGGAACGTCAGGTTGCTGGTGTCGACCGTCGTCAGGGCCACTGCGGACGCCGCACCGGACGACACCGTCACGTTGCTGCCGGCGATGGCACCCACCGTCAGTCCGCTGGCATTGCTCGCGACCAACCCCTGGTTTGCGCCGGTCACCGTGATAGTGACGCCCTCCACGCGGCTGCTGCCCGCCATCGTCACCGTACCGGCCAGCGTCGGCCGCGTGCCTGCCGCCGGCAGCGCCACGCTGTTGGGTGCCACGGTGATCCCATACGCAGACAGCGCCGTCGCCAGGCCCACACCTTGCCCCGTCAGCTTCTGACCCGTGCGCAGCGACAGCGCGCCGGTGTAGTTGCCGCTGCCCGAGTGCACGAAGATCACGTCGTTGTTCTGCGGATTGGGCGCGACATTGGTGTTGGCCGCGATGAATGCCGCCAGGGTCGTGTACGGATGGCTCAGGCGGCCATCGCAGCTGGCACTGCAGGCGCCCGCGGCGCTGTTGACGAACCAGACGCGGTTGGCCACGTTCAGCGTCACCGTGCCGACCGAATTGCCGGCCGCATTGGTGATGCGATAGCGGAAGCTGTCGCTGCCGACGAAGCCACGCGGCGGGTTGTAGTTGAAGCTGCCGTCGGCCTGCACGGTCACGATACCGCCCTGCGCGCTGGCGCCGGTGCTTCCGACGGCCGTCTCGGCACCGGTGGCCGGACCGAAGCGGTCGATACTGCCGCCGTTCGGTGTGTCGTTCAGCAGCACGCCAGCCGCCGCGTTCGGAGCGATCGCGATATTTCCGGTCACCGCATACGTGTCGGCCGCGGCCGACGGTGCGGGCGCGACATGCGTGATGGCGATGGTGAAAGTCTGGTCCGCCGAGTCGTCCACGCCGCCGTTCGCGGTGCCGCCGTTGTCGTGCGCGCGCAGCGTGATCGTCACGGTGGTGGTGCCGGTCGGCGCCGTCGCCGGCGTGTAGGTCAGCGTGCCGTTGGCGGCGACCGCGGGGCCCGCCGAGAACAGCGACGGATGCGTGTTGCCGGCAACGACGAAACTGACGATCTGGCCCGATTCATTGCCTGGCCCCGCGGAAATGCCCGTGGCCCAGCCGGACACGCTCTGCGCGCCCGCATTGTCGTTGACCGCCTGATTGGCGCCCTTGGTGAAAGCCGGCGCATCGTTCACGGCGGCGACGGTGATCACGAAGGTCTGCGCCGCCGAGGTATCGACACCGCTGTTGGCGGTACCGCCGTTGTCGTGCACCTGTACCGTCACCGTCGCCGTGCCATTCGCATTGGCAGCCGGCGTGAAGCTCAGCGTGCCGTTGGCGGCGATCGCGGGTTGCGCACTGAACAGCGCGTTGTTCGTGTTGCTGACGATGAAGTTCAGCACCTGCGCCGATTCGTTGGCCGGGCCGGCACTCATCGCCGTCACCCAGCCGGCGGCGCTCTGCGCGCCAGCGTCTTCCAGCACCGAAACATCCGCGCCCTTGGTAAACGAGGGCACGTCGTTCACGGCGGTCACCGTGATCACAAAGGTCTGTGCGGCGGAAACGTCCACGCCGCCATTCGCGGTACCGCCGTCATCGTGCAGGCGCACCGTGATCGTGGCCGTGCCGTTGGCATTGGCCGCCGGCGTGTAGCTCAGCGTACCGGTGGGGCTGATGGCGGGCGCCACGCTGAAGAGGCTCGGATTGGTATTTCCTGTCACCTGGAAATCGAGTGCCTGGCCGGTATCGCCCGCACCCGCGCTGATGCCCGTGGCCCAACCCGCCACGGTCTGCGCCGTCGCGTCTTCCAGCACGGTCTGGTCCGCGCCCTTCGTAAAGGCCGGGGCGTCATTGATTCCCGTCGCCGTGATCGCGAAGGTCTGCACGGCAGAGGTATCCACGCCACTGTTTGCGGTGCCGCCGTCATCCTGCAATCGCACCGATACAGTGGCCGTGCCGGAGGCGCCTGCGGCCAGCGTGTAGCTAAGGTCGCCCGTCGGAGTGACAGCCGGGCCGCTGCTGAACAAGGCAGCGTTGCTGTTGCCGGTGATGGCGAACGTCACCGTCTGCGCGGACTCATCACCCGGCCCCGGCGAGATTGCCGTGGCCCAGCCGGTGACCGTCTGCGCGGCGCTGTCTTCCGGCACGGTCTGGTCTGCACCCTTGACGAAGGAGGGGGCGTCGTTGACCGCCGTCACGGTGATGACGAATGTCTGTGCCGGCGAGGTATCAACGCCGCCGTTGGCGGTACCGCCGTTGTCGCGCAGACGGATCGTCACCGTGGCCGTACCGTTGGCGTTGGCAGCCGGGGTGTACGTGAGCACGCCGGTCGCACTGACCGCCGGACCTGCGCTGAACAGCGTCGGATTGGTGTTGCCGGTCACCAGGAACGTGAGCGTCTGGCCCGCTTCGTCCGCAGGTCCCGCGGAGATGGCCGTCGCCCAGCCCGTGACGGACTGCGCCACGGCATCTTCCAGCACCGTCTGGTCCGCGCCCTTGGTAAAGCTCGGCGCCTGGTTCACGGCGCTCACGCTGATGACGAAGGTCTGCGTGGCTGACGTATCGACGCCGCTGTTCGCGGTTCCGCCATCGTCCTGCAAACGCAGCGTGACGGTGGCCGAGCCATTGGCGCCGGCTGCCGGTGTGAAGGTCAGCGTACCGTCCGCGCTCACGGCCGGCGCAGTGCTGAACAAGCCCGGATTCGAATTGTTCGACACGACGAAGCTGAGCGTCTGCCCGGACTCGTCCACAGGGCCCGCGCTGATGGCCGTGGCCCAGTTCGGAAGGGTCTGCGCGCCCGCATCCTCGAGCACGGACGGATCGCTGCCCTTGGTGAACGACGGCGCATCATTGACCGGCGCCAGCGTGATCGCAAACGTCTGCACGGCAGAGGTGTCGCTGCCGCCGCTGGCCGTACCGCCATTGTCGTGGATGCGCACGCTGACCGTGGCCGTGCCGTTGGCATTTGCCGCCGGCGTGAAGGTCAAGGTGCCATCCGCCGCTACCGCGGGCTGCGCGCTGAACAGCGCCGGGTTATCTGCGCTGACCAGGAAATCGACGACCTGCGTGTTGCCGTCGTTGTCGCGGATGTCGGTGGCCCAGCCGCTGATGGTCTGCGTTCCCGCATCTTCCAGGAGTGACTGGTCGGCGCCCTTGGTGAAGCCGGGCGTATCGTTCACGCCGCTGATGGTGATCACGACGTGCTGCGTGGGCGAGGTATCCACACCACCATTGGCCGTACCGCCGTCGTCGTGCAGCTGGATCGACAGCGTCGCCGTGCCGTAGGCATGCGGCGCCGCTCCGAAGCTCAGCGTACCGTCCGGCGCGATCGCCGGCTGCACGGTGAACAGGTTCGGTGCATCCGAGCTCACGCTGAAATTCAGCGCCTGGGTGTTGCCGTCGTTGTCCTGGATGTTCGTCGCCCAGCCGGCGAGGGTCTGGACACCGGCATCTTCCAATACCGACGGCGCGCTGCCCGCCGTGAAACTCGGTGCATGGTTGCGGTACTGCACCGGCAGCACGTACACGCGGCCGCCGGTGCAGCCATTGCTGTCTGATGCCGTGGCTGTGAAGGTGAAAGTGCCGGTGGCCGTGGGCGCGCCGGCAAGATCACCACCGGCGCTCAGATTCACACCCGGCGGCAGCGCGCCCGCGCTGAGTGCAAATACCGTAGCGCCCGCACCGCCGCTAGCGGCCAGGGTCTGGGAATAGCTGTCGCCACGCGTGGCCGCCGACAGCGTGGCGGGGGCGAGGCTGATGGTGGGACATTCGGGCACGGCGGCATGCAGCGAACCGGCCAGGAGGGCCGACAGGCTGCCGGCCAGCAGACGGAAATGGGACATGATGGTTCCTCGGCAGGCAGCGTTTATTCGACGTCGAAATGCATCAGCTCAACCGGCGTGGTGCCGTTCAGGCCGATGTAGAGATCGTCGAAGAAGGCCGAGGAGGCCGCGCTGCCGGCATTCACCCGGCGCACGGTCCCGCGGATTTCCACACTGGCCGCTACGCTTCCGGGCGGCAGCAGGAAATGCGCATCGCCGACGCGGTACCAGTAGGCATCGTCCGGCACGCCAGGGGTGAGTGTCCGCCCCTGATTGCCGCCCGTGCCGGGGATAAAGCTCGTGCAGGCGGCATCGCTGAAGAACCGGATTTCGACCTGGGCATTCACCGAGCCATCAGCGGTGTTGCCCGCCGTGGGGATGCGGATGCGGCCACCATAATTCGCCTCGGTGACCGGCGTCGCCCCGCCATTGAGCACGACGCACTGCCGCACGCTGGCCGCGGCGCGGGCTGCCGGTTGCGTAGCGAGCAACGCCACCTCGCCCGAACCCGATCCGACCATGTTGCCCACGTCGGGCGTCCCGTGCGTCAGTACTCCGGCGCCTGCCGGATCCGGGCTGGCGGACAGCTGCAACTGCCAATTGGCGGCAATCGGCGCCGAGAAATTAGGATCCTGGACGATATTGGCCGCATGGCCGATGCCAGGAAGTGCCAATCCGCTACCGACCAGTGCGCACGCCAAGGCGCGGCGGCGCGACCAGGCGGTCGCCCGGAGAAAGTACAAGCGCATAGTTAACCCCCCGTTTGGGCCCGGGCAGTCGTTGCCGGACACCGTTGCGGCCGAGATGAAATCGATCGTCGAGCCCGCCAAGTATTCCCGCAATCGGGGGGCTGGTCAAAAAACAATCCGTTACAGAACGCTGCTCGCCAGGATATGGGGGTAGCGATCCACCGGGCGTAGCAGGTATCGGCTGATCCCCTACGGAAATTCCCGCAACGGTACGAACGGCCCGAAGAGGCACGGCTTCCCGGTGCAATAGAAGACCGAACCCGAGGTGCCTTCGTCGCGGAATCCGACTGCCGTGACGCCACTTTCCGGTGAGTACCACAAGGAGAGCACGGCGCTGGTCGACAGCACGTACGCCAACGGCTCGCCTTCCTTGTTGCGACGGTCGGGAATAGCCACGACCAGATCAACCGGCGTTGGCACGAGAAAGGTCTCGATGCCCTCCTTCACCTTGTGGTACTCGAAATCGCCCCACCGCCACGACGATTTCGATCGGTAATCGGCCTTGGGAACCACCACGGACAGCAGTCGCGTCGCAACGACGTGGTAGTCGTTGTCGAGCGGCGTCCCCGCCGCTTCCTCAGACCGATCCCACACCGAGACGTGCCGCAGTGGCGGGTCGGTGTCGAGAAATCGCGGAGTTCCATCCGCATTGTCTGGGCGGTACGCAGGCAACTGGCACCGGAGCAACGAACGCAGAATTGCTGGCAGGCCCTTCAACGGGCGTCGAGCAATCGACAAATGCTTCGGAGCAGTCGTCGACTGCTTCGGAACACCGCTGCCGGAGGCGAGCGGAACGCGCCCGCCTCCGGCACAACAATGCCAGTGCTTCGATGAATCGGAAGGACGTCCCTTCGGAAGGAGCCTGCGCAGGGTCAATGGTCAATGGGCCGCTACCGTGGCCACGGGGCGGAATGGGTGCCGGGCTGGGGCGACTCAGTCGCACCGCACCGCTCGTCAGCAGTGGGTGCTGGTCGGAATCCGTTCGCGAGCGGTTTCCGACCCTGACTCGATGCCCCGGCACCGGCGGATTCAACGGCAAATGTCACCAGAAACACCGTCGGTGGTGTCGCGCGGCGGGCAACCTTTCCGGCCAGGATGACCACCACCGTTTGCCACCCTGCCCACGCCAAAGGGCGACGGTGTTTCCTGTGGCATTCGCACGATCGCGTGCGGCGGCCTTCGCAGCGCTGGTCACCGCAGGTGATCGCACCGTCGGGCTGTATTGATCACGGCACCGCCCTCTTCGTGCGGTCGCGCTTGCGACCGCAGCTACGATCCTGTTTTCACACGCTGCCGCTGGTAATCAGCGTGACTCTCCAACGTGGTCAACGCATCGACGAAATCGGTGAGCTGGGCGACCACGAAGCCTGCGTCATGCATCAGGTCCACTCTTCGCACCCCCTCGCTATCGGCGGCCGCGCGCACCAGGTGCGCCACAGTGCGAAGGCTGGCGAGCGTGGCATCGCGCACATGGCGTGCGGCGCGGAGAATGTGCGCAAAATCGTGGTGATCTTCCGCCAGGACCTGAACCAGCACATCGTGGATGCTGTATCCGGCCGGGGCGCCGGGCTGATCATCGTCATCACGAAAGTCGCTCATACGCCCCTCCCCGATGGTGCCGGAACCGTTGCGCCCGGCGACGACGGGGCGAAGGAAGAACGAAGCGACCACCGCCGCCGGCGCGAAGGCCAGCACAGGCGACGGGTACGACGCGACGGCAAACGTTCGCGCAGCGCGAACAGGCGTTCCATGCAGGGAGACATTGCGGGTGTCCTCGACGAGCGTGAATGTACCCGTCACCCGACCCGAGAGGTGACGGACGGCGCATGGTTGGTCTACCGGGTTCTGGACCGGCCAGCATTGCTGCTGCCACGCGCCGCCCGCCATTGAAACCGGAATGGTATCAATAGGGCGCCCAGCCGACGATGGCGGACGCAAAAAAATAGCGCCGACATCGACGGATGGGCGCTTTTTGGCTGCGCCAGAACACCAGGAGACCAATCCTGGACTGCCGAATTTGCGGCAGCGGCGTAAGTGTGGATAAGGGCGTCGGCGTATGTCAACGCCGGTAAACGTACGCTGGCCGATGCGCGTGCGTTACGCTTCGCTGACGGCCAATGGAAATTGCAGGAGAATGTTCCACAACGCAAACAATTCCGCCCCACTCGGCGCCCAGACACAGATGCCCGGTCTGGACAATCGCAAATACTCTGCCGTCGTCTTCGCAGACCGCGCATCGTGTTCCGGCGGGTGAAGCAGGCAGATGTCCCTGCCGATCACATCGAGCTCGCAGATTTCGACGACACTGTCGTGGCAGGAAGCAAGCACCTGCGTCCCCAACACGGTCCACTTCTGTTCCGATTCCCAGAACAACAGGACCATGCTGGAATCGTCGCCAACGACGCCACGAACAACCTCTCGCCGCTCTGCCGACGCACTCTCGTAGTGCGCACACCGCAGCGAAAACAGCTTGTGCTGCTGCGCACGCCGAAGGATCCGGTCACGCCGAAATGCGCGTATCCCGGCAGGTGTGCGGGCAGTGTCAACAGCGGTCATGACACCGTCGCCAGTGACGTGTTTTCGCAGCGCTTCCATGGACTACGCCTTCGCTGAACCCGCGTAGAATGCGACCGATCATCACGCATTTGCGATCCCCAGGTACTTCAGCGGCGGGCTCGTAGCAGAGTCCGCCGCACGACCGTGTTACTCGCCCTTGCCGGCTTCCGCGGGCTGGCGATGAACCAACTCGAACTTCTCGACACCCAGATCAACACCGGACCCGATGACCGACACGCTCCTGATCTCAAACGTACTCGGGATCGTGACCGACGTATCGTTCACTTTCAGCAGCATTTTGTCGGCATCCGCAACCTTGAATGCCGAGAACGTGATCGGCTTGTCGCCTTCCGCCGTGACGTCCAGACGCCCCTTCTGACCCGTGATGCTGTCAGACACGATCGGCGTCACGCCATGGGTCTTCCGGTCAACGAGGAAGATGATCGAGATCATCGCGCGCCCGTCGCCTTCCCCAGGCCCGTGAAGGTTGATGCGCCCGATCGAATCCCACTTGTCCGACTTCTTCCCGTAGACCTTGCCGAACCGGAAGGTGGTCACCAGGCCGTCGAAGCGCGCGAGATCCTGGCGCTCCCAATCGGTGTACTGGCCAACGTCCCCGCCCAGATTGAAGCGGTAGCGTTCAGCGACCTTGTAGTCGGCGGTGCCGGCGGAGGCTGCGCTGGCGAATAGCGCGAGCATGGATCCTGCAATCCACGATTTCAATGAGTTTGCCATTTCTCCTCCCGTTACGTCCGTTGGTATTTCAGGGCACCAATCGAAATGCGGCGCGAAGAATGATCACGGACCTCTTTCCAAATCGCAGCGAGAGGCGCCAACGCGAATTCATTCGGCATGGTACGTAATGGACGTCACGCAAATCAGCCGATTCGCGTATCCTCCCGCGCCCCATTCCAGGCGCATTTGTCACTGCCATGCTCAACCCGGAAGAATCCACCGAACATCCCGCCGCGCCAGACCCCAACAGCATCCGTCGCCTTCGCGCCGCTCTCGAGGATGTGCGTGCCCGGCAGCGTATTGCGGCTGGTGCTGCCGTCGTTGTTGGTGTCGTGGCCGCGAATTTTTCGCGTTTCGCGATACCAGTGCCCTGGTACCTGATGGCTGTCGTCGGCGCAGGCGTCATTGGGACGGCAGCGATTCCCCTGTTGCGCGCGCGGTGTCCGAGTTGCCGTGGCCGATTCGTGGGGCCGGCGAACGTGTTCCGCAATGCCGAGTCGGCCCGATGCGCCAGCTGCGGATTCGATGTCGCCACACACCTGCCGCGCTACGGCCGGCATTGAGGATGGCGGGAGATCAGCGAACGGTTAGCTGGGTGGCAATGGCGAACTGATCGCTCTTCTTGCGTGAAGCAAGCCAGCACGCGCACCGGCAGCACGTGCTGGCCTGCGCACTACCGGCATGGCGCAGGCAGCATGATCAATCTCGTTGTCCTGACGGATCGGGCACAACCGCATCCAGCGCTCAGCCACTTCATCCGCGGTCCATGTGGATGCGGTGCCACATGCGCGACAACGTGCATGTGGTTGCTCATCACGGCGTAGGCGTACACGCCAACGGCGCAGATTGACGCCAGTTCATACAGGCGGTCTTCGATCCATTGCTTGCGGTGCCCAAAGGTCTGGCCTGTGAAGTGATCCTCTCCGCACAGGAACGCCCGACGGACGCAGCGGGAGATGCAGTGGAAATGGCCGGCAACGCCGGGGGGAACGAAGACGTGTCTGGGGGCTCATGGCGCCACTATTTCAAGCCGGAACCGCCGCCGGAATCGGTTGGATTCCGGTGGCGGGCTCGGAAAAGTCTGAAACCTGGTTGGCGCGGACTTCGCTGGATCTGGCTTGGATCTGCGTAGGCCTGGATCTGCGTATGGATCAGTTCGTCGTAGGCTTTGATGTTATCGAGGCCGCGTTGCAGCCTCCTCATTGTGCAAGGTGAATACGATCTCCTCGCCAAACTGTTCGAAAAGATAATTTCTAGCCTCTTCAGGCCCATCAGAGTAGAAGCTTATCCTTTTTCCAACACTGTTCGGATCTTTAGGGAAAGTCTGAACAAGCCTCGAAAACTGCTTGTCTGAAGACTCGGTCGCATGCCGGTGGTGATGAAAATCGGTTCAGAGCGAACGAGATTGCTTTGCAAAGGCTGCAAATAGCAGCCTTTTTAACGCGCTATGCCACCTTCGGACGCAACTCGCCCGTCATCGCCAGCAATCGCTTTCGCGCCATCCACAGATTCGATAGCGCGAACAGCGTCAGGATCTGCGCCGTGTTCTTCGCCAGTCCCTTGAAGCGCACCTTCACGTAGCCGAACTGACGCTTCACGACACGGAACGGGTGCTCCACGCGCGCGCGAATACTCGCCTTGCGCTTCTCCGCTTTCTCGATCGCACGCTTCTGGCGTCCTTCCGGCATTGCCTTCACGCTGCTGCGTCGACGAGCAATCTGCCAGTCCAATCCTCGGCGCGACGAATGCTTGTCCGCGCCCGTGTAACCGGCATCGGCATAGACCACGCTTTCCTTGCCGTGCAGCAGATACTCCGCTTCATTCACATCCGCTTCGTTCGCTGCGGTTGTCGTCACCGTGTGCACCAGTCCGGAGTCGACATCCACGCCAATGTGCGCCTTCATGCCGAAGAACCACTCATTCCCCTTCTTCGTCTGATGCATCTCCGGATCTCGTTCACCTCCGGCGTTCTTCGTCGAGCTCGGTGCTGCGATGATCGTGGCGTCCACCATCGTTCCGCGCTTGAGCATCAGCCCTTTGCGCGACAGATAGCCGTTCACTCGAGCCAGAATCTCGGCACCCAGCTCGTAGGTTTCCAGCAACCTCCGGAAATTGAGAATCGTCGTCTCGTCCGGGATCGGCTTCGTCAACGATAGGCTCGCGAACTGGCGCATCGACGCGATCTCGTACAGCGCTTCTTCCATCGCCGGGTCGCTCAGCCCGAACCAGTTCTGCATCAGATGAATCTTCAGCATCACCTTCAGCGGATACGGTCGCCGCCCATTGCCAGCCTTCGGATACACCGGCTCGATCAAGTTCAGCAGGATCGTCCAGGGAATAACCTGCTCCATCTCTGCCAGAAACACCTCGCGGCGGGTCCGTTTGCGCTTGCTCGCATACTCGGAGTCGCCGAAGCTCATCTGGTCCATGCGCGTGCCTTTGTGTGGGAGGGTACTATCTCAACACAATCGGGTCGGACTTGTTCAGACCTTCCCTAGACCAAACAATTGCTTCATAAAGCAGTTTTGGGCGCTCCGACATACCAATTCCTCACTTAAATGGCGCAAGACAGGCACCACTATCGCAGAACCCACCGATAATTGTTCCAGGGCTATTAAGAACTCCCGTGATCTGAGCCGGCGTCATTTCTGGGAAATTGTGCACCTTAACACCAGGCATGTTGCCGAATGTTGCAACGTCATCCATATACATCGCCATATCAGCACTGAAAGTACCGTCCGCACTTCCATGCGCGCCCGAGATGATATTCACGTCCCCCTTGAACAACCCGCTATTAACATATCCTACAAAATCTTCCTGGGCGATGCGCCCGCTTGGGAAGGTCTGAACAAGTCCGACCCGATTGTGTTGAGATAGTACCCTCCCACACAAAGGCACGCGCATGGACCAGATGAGCTTCGGCGACTCCGAGTATGCGAGCAAGCGCAAACGGACCCGCCGCGAGGTGTTTCTGGCAGAGATGGAGCAGGTTATTCCCTGGACGATCCTGCTGAACTTGATCGAGCCGGTGTATCCGAAGGCTGGCAATGGGCGGCGACCGTATCCGCTGAAGGTGATGCTGAAGATTCATCTGATGCAGAACTGGTTCGGGCTGAGCGACCCGGCGATGGAAGAAGCGCTGTACGAGATCGCGTCGATGCGCCAGTTCGCGAGCCTATCGTTGACGAAGCCGATCCCGGACGAGACGACGATTCTCAATTTCCGGAGGTTGCTGGAAACCTACGAGCTGGGTGCCGAGATTCTGGCTCGAGTGAACGGCTATCTGTCGCGCAAAGGGCTGATGCTCAAGCGCGGAACGATGGTGGACGCCACGATCATCGCAGCACCGAGCTCGACGAAGAACGCCGGAGGTGAACGAGATCCGGAGATGCATCAGACGAAGAAGGGGAATGAGTGGTTCTTCGGCATGAAGGCGCACATTGGCGTGGATGTCGACTCCGGACTGGTGCACACGGTGACGACAACCGCAGCGAACGAAGCGGATGTGAATGAAGCGGAGTATCTGCTGCACGGCAAGGAAAGCGTGGTCTATGCCGATGCCGGTTACACGGGCGCGGACAAGCATTCGTCGCGCCGAGGATTGGACTGGCAGATTGCTCGTCGACGCAGCAGCGTGAAGGCAATGCCGGAAGCCCCTTACGTCAGACTACTTGTCGCCCCGATAGAATCGTACCCCTGGGGCGAAGGACAAGAACGTGGCTCGATACGGAAAGGCGTTTAGGGACCGGGCGGTAGCGCGATTGCTGCCGCCGGAAAGTGCGGACGTGAATGTGGTGTCGCGCGAGATCGGCATCTCGGCGGATACATTGGAGCGGTGGCGCGCAGAGGCGCTGGCCAGTGGCCAGAAGAACGGCGGTTGGACAGCCGGAGCGCGCTTTGAGGCATTGCTGACGACGGCGGCAATGAGCGAGGAAGAGAAGAACGCGTGGTGCCGGTCGCAAGGGCTGTTTCCGAGCGAATTGGCGCAGTGGCGTGCTGCCGCGACAGGAGCCCTGGAGCGGCCGGACGCTGCACAGCAGGTGCCGTCGGAGCGGCGTCAGGTAAAGGAGCTGGAGCGCGAGCTTCGTCGCAAAGAGAAAGCGTTGGCGGAGACGGCAGCTCTGCTGGTTCTGTCAAAAAACTCGAGGCGATCTTCCCCAAGGACGCGGACGAATGATCGCGATGGAAGATCGCCGTTGGATGGTAGAAGCCATTGATGAGGCGCACTGTAGCGGTGCCCGCCTGAGCGTGGCGTGTTCGCTGGCCGGGATCGACATTCGCACGCTGCAGCGATGGCGCCGCGACGGTGGGTTGGAGACCGGTGACCGTCGCCCGATGGCCGTGCGGCCTGTGCCGGCACATGCACTGACGTCGCAAGAGCGTGCAGCGATTCTGGAGATCGCCAACGAACCACGATTTGCCGCCTTGCCGCCGGCGCAGATCGTCCCGCGACTGGCTGATGAGGGCCGCTATGTCGCCAGCGAATCGAGTTTCCATCGCGTTTTGCGCCATAACCAGCAGACCACACACCGCGGTCGCGCGAAAGCGCCAGAACGGCGCAGAGAACCGACAACCCATATTGCCACCGCGCCCGGCCAAGTCTGGTGCTGGGACGTGACCTGGTTGCCGTCACGCGTGAAAGGCCAATGGTTCTATCTCTACCTCATCCTGGACATCTACAGCCGGCATATCGTCGGTCATGAGGTTCAGCAGGTCGAATCCGGTGAGCACGCCGCCCACCTGGCTAAACGCGTCGCGCTGGCCGAAGGCGTGCACACGGCACTGAACAAACCCGTCCTGCATGGCGACAATGGTGCCAGCCTGAAGGCGACGACAGTGCTGGCCATGCTGCAATGGCTGGGCATCGCGCCGTCGTACTCACGTCCGCGCGTGAGCAATGACAACGCGTACGCCGAGTCACTGTTCCGAACCGCCAAGTACCGCTCCGGATATCCGCCGGAAGGATTTGGCGACATCCAGGCCGCTCGTCGGTGGGCAGCTGACTTCGTCCATTGGTACAACGGCGAGCATCGGCATAGCGGCATTCGGTTCGTTACGCCAGCCCAACGTCATCGTGGCGAGGACCATGCCATCTTGCGTGCCCGTCACCACCTGTACGAATCGGCGCGAGCACAGAATCCGCGTCGATGGTCTCGCGGTGTTCGCGACTGGTCGCCCACGGGGGCCGTGACGCTCAATCCGGACAAGTTGGTCAATTGATCAAAGCAGGCGACAAGTAGCTTGACGTGTACCGGAAGGACGCCAGAAGCGTGCGATCGAGAAAGCGGAGAAGCGCAAGGCGAGTATTCGCGCGCGCGTGGAGCACCCGTTCCGTGTCGTGAAGCGTCAGTTCGGCTACGTGAAGGTGCGCTTCAAGGGACTGGCGAAGAACACGGCGCAGATCCTGACGCTGTTCGCGCTATCGAATCTGTGGATGGCGCGAAAGCGATTGCTGGCGATGACGGGCGAGTTGCGTCCGAAGGTGGCATAGCGCGTTAAAAAGGCTGCTATTTGCAGCCTTTGCAAAGCAATCTCGTTCGCTCTGAACCGATTTTCATCACCACCGGCATGCGACCGAGTCTTCAGACAAGCAGTTTTCGAGGCTTGTTCAGACTTTCCTTAATGGATCCAATTCCGGCACCACCGCTACGAATAAGCGCATTCCGCGTGGCAAGTCTTTTGGCGAGGACAATCGGCCCACCCATTTGATAGACCGCCCAAGCTGAATTGCCGTCTGAGCCATACGCCGCGCCGCACACCCCTTTTCCACGTTCGCAAACGGACCCCGTCTCGGCCGCGTACCCCGTCGGATCCGTCCCACTCAACGGATTGTTGAGAATGTAGCTATACGGATTCAGCGACTGCGAGTTCTCCGGGAACTGGATAAACGGATCCACCGACATGAACTTGCCGAACCGGTAGTCGTAGGCACGGCCGTTCATGTGGATCAGACCCACGTCGCCCAGGTGCTGGTGCCCGGTGAAGCCCAGGTGCGTCGTCGTCAGGTTGGTCTGACCGCTGGGCTTTGGACCGTTGGCCGGGCGCATGGCGAAGGCCCAGTCGCGCGCCTGACCGAAGGCATCGAAGGCGAGTGCTGATGCGGTGGACTGGTTGACGTCAGTGGCCGGCTGGCGGTAGTCGCCGTTCTTGTCGAGCATGCCGAGCGGTGAGCCGAGGCGATCCATCGGGCGGTAGTACGTGCCGAGGTCGGTGATGGTGCCGTCGCTTTCGCGCTTCTTCTTCAAGATAACCACGTCGCCCAGTTCGTGGCGCAGGGTCTTCTCGTTGATGTTGGACGCGCTGTATTCGCGTTCGACGGCAGAGGTGGCTCCGCTTGTTAGGACAACTTCCCGTCGTTGTTAAGTGAGAGTCTGCGGAGTTACGCGGCCTTCTTTTGCGGCAGCGCAGTGAAGTAGGCGTCGTCCGGCGTGCGTCCGTCAAGAGCACTGTGCGGTCGGCGTTGATTATAGAACGTGAAGTATCGGGTCAAACGCTGCGTTGCCTGGGCGATCGATTCGTAGGCATGTAAGTATACCTCTTCATATTTGACCGTTCGCCAGAGTCGCTCGACGAAGACGTTGTCACGCCATGCGCCTTTGCCGTCCATGCTGATCTGGATGCCGTTTTGCTGTAACAGACCGGTGAAGGATTCGCTGGTGAACTGGCTTCCCTGGTCTGTGTTGAAGATCTCCGGCTTGCCGTGTAGATCAAGCGCTTCCTGCAGCGCATCGATGCAGAAGTCAGTCGTCATCGTGTTGGACAATCGCCACGCCAAGACCCGGCGCGTGTACCAGTCAATTACTGCACAAAGGTATATAAATCCCTTTGCCATTGGAATGTAGCTGATGTCCGTCGACCAGACCTGATTGGGACGATCAACCCTCAATGCGCGCAGCAAATATGGATAGATTCGATGTGCCGGATTGGCCGTGCTCGTACGGGGAGCCTGGTAGAGCGCTGCTATGCCCATCTTGCGCATCAGCGTGGCAATGTGCCGTCGTCCCGCGACATGACCCTCTTGCCGCAGCAGATCACGCAGCATGCGCGCACCGGCGAACGGGTGCTCCAAGTGAAGCTCATCGATCCGGCGCATCAACACCAGGTCGGCAGGCGACGTCGATCGCGGCAGGTAGTACACGCTCGATCGCGATAGGTCCAGTATTTCCGCCTGTCGGCTCACCGGCAGGACATGATCGCGATCGATCATCGCTTGGCGCTCGCATCGTCCAGACGACCGAGCGCGACGGCCAAAAAATCGTTCTCCATCGTCAGCTGGCCGATCTTGGCTTGCAGGGCCTTCACATCCACGGTTGGTGTGGGTTCTCGCTCCTGCGAGCCGCCAAAGGCCTCTGCGGCCTTCTCCAGCAGCTGCGCCTTCCACTGCGTGATCTGATTCGGGTGGACGTCAAATCGCTTGGCCAACTCGGGCAGCGTCCGGTCCCCCTTCAAGGTCGCCAGCGCCACCTTGGCTTTGAACTCTGCCGAGTGCTTCCGGCGGGTACGTTTCATCGATTGCTCCTTTCTGGGCGCCTCGGCGCCTCGTCATTGGAGCAGATTCCCACTTAAGCTGCTGTCCGAAATTGCGGAGCCAGCTCTGCCGCCGGGGCCGCGATCGAGCATCATCTTGAGTACGCCGCCGGCGTGGACGGTTTCGCGCAGACGCGTTCCGGTCGGGGAATAGTCGAAGGCGGTGTTCTGGCCGTTGCGGCTGATCAGGCGCGGGCGGTTGGTGTGGTCGTAGTCGATCAGACGGTCAGGCTCGTCGGCGCTGTTGCTGCTGCGGGTCAGCGTGAGGTTGCCGTTTGCGTCGCAGCCGGCGTCGATGGTGCCGGCGCCGCCCATGCGGGTGATGCGCTTGGCGACGTTCGGTCCGCAGCTGGTCGCTCCAGGAACGTTCGGTGCGGGGGGCAGCGTGTAGGTGTATGACTGCGCGTAGTCGGTCTTCTGGGTCAGGTTTCCGATCTGGTCGTAGCTGTAGTTGACCGGTGCCGCCGTGGTGGGGCTGGCGGACAGCAGGCGCTGCAGGCGGTCGTAGCCGTAAGACTCGGTGGCGGTGAACGGCGCGACGGTGGGACGGCCGCGTTGCTGCGTCGCAAGGTTGCCGAGGGCGTCATAGGTGTAGTTCACCTCGTCCAGCTTGGCCGACGCCGTATCGCAATGGCGGTGCCAGGCCCGCTTGGCAGACTGGCCCGTCTTGGGGTTGCTGCTATAGAAGCCGCAAACGCCGTTGCCGTACTGCTGGCGGGTCGGCTGGCCCCAGGCATCGTAGCCGTCGATGGACCACAGCCAGGCGCCGTTGTCGTTGTCCTGCAGATCGATCACTTCGCCGTAGCGGTTGTACTTGGTGCGGATGCGCAGGCGGCTGTCGTTGTAGGTCACGCCTTTTACGCGGCCGAAGTAGCGGTCGTAGTGGGTCGTGACCGACATGGCCGTTTCGGCGCCCTGGATATTGATATCCGGGCGCGACCACTGCTGCGTGGTCTGTGTATACGGGCGGCGCAGCTCGTCGTAGGTGGGCTTTCCTTCGAGTACTGACACTAACCAGGACAGCCAAGAATAGGCGTTTTCCGAGTGATCGCAGAGACGCGCCCGGCAATCAGCTCATGTTCCACGAGTGAACTGCGGGTTTCCGCCCTCCGCCCTTCAACCCGCACTGTCCCAACTCCTTCGCCTTGTCCACGAGCGCCTGAACGGAACCGATGGCGCGCCAGTAGCGAGTCTCGATCGTGAACACCTCGGCGGTCCATTCATCGGGCGTGATGCCGAGAGATCGCAGCACCTCGGGTGGCTTACCCGTCAGATGTCCGCGCTTGTCTGGGCAGCGTTTGCGACCCGTCCAATCAACCAGCGTCACGTACTGCGCAACGGAAACTGATAGCGAGTGATCCGATCAACCGGCCACCGGCTTGAGCAATTGCTCCGGGTCGATATTCAGCAGGCGGCGACGAGCCGAGGTGTGCTCGGATGTAGCTAGGTCCTGGGAGATGCCAGCTCGAACAGGATTGAGATCGACGTAGGCCATGCACGCCAGCAACGCAGCGTCGTTCAGCAGGGCCTGACAGCGGTAGCGCCCTTCCCAGAACCGTCCGGTGCACGCATTTTCGCGATTCGCCCGTCGTGCAATCGGCTCATTCAAGCAGCGCATGAACCACGGCAATGAGGATAATCGATCACGGTACAGCGCCACTTTCGCCGGATCAGCGGCAATATACGCTGCGCGCATGGCGCAGGCACGTGGTTGCTCATCACGGCGTAGGCGTACACACCAACGGCGAAGATCGACGCCAGTTCGTACAGGCGGTCTTCGATCCATTGCTTGCGGTGCTCAAAGGTCTGGCCTGTGAAGTTGTCCTCGCCGCACAGGAACGCCCGACGGACGCAGCGGGAGATACAGTGGAAATGGCCGGCAACGCCGGGGGGACGAAGAGATGTCGGGGGGGGGGGGGGGGGGGGGGGGGGCGCTCATGGCGCCACTGTTTCACTTCGTCACCATCACCGGAATCGGTTGGATTCCGGTGGTGGACTCGGAAAAGTCTGGAACGTGGTCGGCCAGGATTCGTGCGCCTGGTCCTGAGGCCATGAGTCAGATCAGCTACTCGGATGTAGATGCGCAATTCGCTACTTCCGTAGGACAAGCTTCTGCTTCGGAAACGAGGTCGACTTCACGAGTCCGTGGGCCCGCTAGATCCTTCTTACGGATAACAACAAATCCACCCAGCCATTCACAGTTGTCGCCCAAGAGCTCAATGTGCAGATCACCTTTTGCGCTTCCGATCCTGAACTTGTAGTGTCCATCTCTATCGGAACCTGCCCTGGTCAAAATTTTCGCCACCGGCATTTGTAGCGGACGCTGCTTGAGTTCCGTGACAAGAATTGTTCCACCGACGATTGGCTTTCCGTTTGGATACTTGGTCATTCCGCTAAATTCAATTGCCTGGGCGTTGCAAATGGCCGGCAAGTGCAGCATCGCGGTGAAGACACTACCGACCAAGAGCTGCCTCGGCTTGCTTCCGATAAACCTCATTTTTGAGTGAAACATGGTTGGCCTGGATTCGCACACGCGGAAAAGTCTGAAACGTGGTTGGCCGGATCTGCGCCCGACGGACGCAGCGGGAGATGCAGTGGAAATGGCCGGCAACGCCGGGGGGAACGAAGAAGTGTCTGGGGCGCTCATGGCGCCACTATTTCACGTAGGTACCGCCACCGAAATCAAGTGGATTCCGGTGGCGGGCTCGGAAAAGTCTGAAACCTGGTTGGCCCGGACTTCATCAACAATGGCTGCGGCCATTTCGTCGCTGCCGGACTTGTCCTGGCGCTTCTGGTTGTCCCGCAATCACTCCATCACCCAGGTCCAGGAGTCCTTCCCACTCACCCCAAGCTACCGCGCTCTAGTCTATTAAGCATGCCCTTAGCCGTTTGCCGTGCCCGTTGCGGCATTGACTTCTTGCACCCAACGAACTTTTCGAGCTCACATTTGAAGGACGCCTGCATCCCCGGCTCTACCTTCAACCATTCCAACGCACGTTCTGACCAGTACCAGGAAAACGATGCGTGGAATACGTGCTTCAGCAAGAGCTCTTTAGGAAACCGCCCAATCGCATCCCCGTATTTCGAGTTCTCGTCAGCCGCTTTTTTCAAGAAGGCGCCTAGCTTCTCTACCGGAAGCTCAAGTATTGGAAGAAGGGGAACACACTTTTCCTCCGAGTCGAAACAAACAATGCGCCCTTCCAACCGTATACACCATCCGTGGTGCTGGTGGACCCCCAACCTGAGCGCCCCCATTTCAATTGGCCAACAATAGGGCGGCTCCTCTATCGCGGAGTCAAGAAGGTGGATGCTCACTAGCAGGCTGTTGAGAAAGCCCCATTCAGTGCAAAATGCAGCATTCCGCCATTGACTGAAGCCACTCAGCATGCGAACACCGGACGTTCAGCAACTCGGATTGTTCTCCTACGTATCGGTCGAGGCACGCGTTCCGCCGGATCATCCCATTCGTCAGTTGCGGGAATTGGTTGACGGAATCTTGGCAAATATGGACGAACTATTCGAGTCGCGTTATGCCAGGATCGGGCGGCCGTCCATTCCGCCGGAACGGTTGCTTCGTGCATCGCTGTTGCAGGTCGTGTACAGCGTACGCAGCGAGCGACTGCTGATGGAACAGCTGGACTACAACCTTCTGTTTCGCTGGTTTGTTGGCCTGAATATCGACGATCGAGTATGGGACCATTCCACCTTCTCGTTCAATCGAGATCGGTTGTTCGATGAAGAGATCGCCCAACGATTTTTCGATCACACCGTGTTGGTGGCGCAGCTCAAACAGCTGGTGAGTAACGAGCACTTTTCGGTGGACGGAACACTGTTGGAGGCTTGGGCCTCTCACAAAAGCTTTCGCCCGAAGGACGGCGACGGTAGCGATGACAGCGGAAACTTTCACGGTCAAAAGCGCAGTAACGAAACACACGAATCTACGACGGATCCCGACGCACGCTTGATGCGCAAAGGTGCTGGCAAGGAAGCCAAGCTGTGCTACCAAGCCAGCACATTGATGGAGAACCGGAACGGTCTGCTGGTGGGAGTTGATGTACGCCATGCGACTGGGACATCCGAGCGAGAAAGCGGCCTGTTGCTGGTCGACGAAATGCTCCTGGGCGCCGGATGCACATTGGGTGCAGACAAAGCCTATGACACTCATGCTTTCGTAGCCGCGTTGAAGGAGCGTGGTATCAAGCCTCACGTTGCCCAGAACAATAGCCACCGTCGAAGTGCAGTTGACGGACGCACCGCATCAAGCAAGGGATACGCGATCAGCCAGCGGGTTCGAAAGAAGATCGAGCAAGGATTTGGTTGGGTCAAGACCATCGGTGAACTTCGAAAGCTGACTCGCGTGGGACTTCCGGCTGTACGCGCATGGGTTACTTGGACATTCGCCGCCTACAACTTGATCCGCATCGGCGGCATCCAAGGATGGTGGAATCCTTCGCCGACGTAGCTCGCGAGTCCCACACTGTCGATCAGCTACTGCACCACGAACGAACACTTGGCCAGCTTGATCTGGGCGGAAATTGGGTTTTCTCAACGGCCTGCTAGAAACCCCAAGGTTTGTGATGTACGGGAAGGCCTGTTCGCCCGCTCAACCAGCTTTCGAATTGCTGCCTAACGGGATCCGACCAATTCTTCCCGAAGTGACCGCTATTCACAGTGGTGAGAATCCGACCGTTGGCACCTCGCTGGAATGTGCCGCCTACGGTCGTCGAGCGTTTGCGACGCCAATAGAATGCGCAAGCTGTTGGTGCTGTGATCCTTGAAATAGCCCATGGCGCCACTGTTTCACTTCGTCACCGGAATCGGTTGGATTCCGGTGATGGGCTCGGAAAAGTCTGAAACTTGGTTGGCCTGGAGTCGTTCGCCTGGGCCTGAGGCCATGAGTCAGATCAGCTACTCGGATGTAGATGCGCAATTCGTTACTTTAGGACAAGCTTCTGCTTCGGAAACGATGTCGACTTCACGAGTCCGCGGGCCCGCTAGATCCTTCTTACGGATAACAACAAATCCACCCAGCCATTCACAGTTGTCGCCCAAGAGCTCAATGTGCAGATCACCTTTTGCGCTTTCGATCCTGAACTTGTAGTGTCCATCTCTATCGGAAACTGCCCTGGTCAAAATTTTCGCCACCGGCATTTGGAGCGGACGCTGCTTGAGTTCCGTGACAAGGATTGTTCCACCGGCGATTGGCTTTCCGTTTGGATACTTGGTCATTCCGCTAAATTCAATTGCCTGGGCGTTGCAAATGGCCGGCAAGTGCAGCATCGCGGTGAAGACACTACCGACCAAGAACTGCCTCGACTTGCTTCCGATAAACTTCATTTTTGAGTGAACATGGTTGGCCTGGATTCGCACACTCGGAAAAGTCTGAAACGTGGTTGGCCGGATCTGCGGGGCCCGGATCTGCGCTGGCTCAGCACCTGCGCCCTTCTTTGACTTGCGTGGCATACGGGCTCCTTTGCCTCATGGTGCCTCCGGTCGCACGGATCTACCGCAAGTGTCTACTCTGTCGCCACCGAACCAGCCATCCCGTCAAACGGAATCCCGTTCGACATGCCGAAATCCGTCCCAAATACGCGCAGCAACTCCGCACGCGGAATTCGCCCTTCGCTAAGCTGCACGTAGAAATCGAACACCTCTCCGTCAACGTCAACATCCAGAGACGTGGCCCTTCTACCGTCTTTGTTGACCCGGTCCAGAATGCACTGTTTGAACTCGTCCAGACCATTTTCTCGTTCGTGGTACATCACACATGGCCCGCTGCGAACAAGCTTGAATGACCTTGGGGTGGCACGTAATGGCACTTCCTGTTTTCGCGTTTTGAAAAATGTTCTCACCGTCGCAAGCCATGGGTCGTCATTATCGAAAATCGGCTCCAGCGTGTACTCCCCCTGCACGGAAATGAGCAGTACGTAGGACTTTGACTCATCCAATGCCTGTTCGAATCGGCATGATGGAGTCCGAAATCCCGCCGACCGCTTACCCCCCAGAACGCTGGCTGTCTGTGCCGATCTTTCGTCTCCGCGTGCGGTACAGCAACAATCATTTGCCCACGAAATAGCGCCCCTGGATCGTGAATCACGGACTCTCGCTTGAGGTCTACGACGATTCTTTCGCCAATGACATGCGCAATCTTTGGACGGACAATCACCGCTCCCGTTGCCTTCTCCAGCATCTGCGACCATGACAAGTCCTGCGGCCCAATGCTGCAGGCGGATGCTTGCCCCCGTCCCAGAGGAGCGACTGCACCATCAACGCAACTACAATAGCCACCTGTTTTGCTTTCATGAAATGTCACTCTACTGGAGTAGGGGGATCTAGGTATTCCTTCGCCGTCCAGGCGTTGTGTCCCTTTTTCTGGAGCCTGCTTCCAGTTAACGCTGGAAGGAGTCGGTTTTCCAAAGGAATCACAAGCTTGTCGTCCGAAGTGTTCTCTACTTGACCCCGTATGCCAAAGTCATCCAGCGCAGAATGAATGACTTCGTGCAGCACCGTCGATTCCACATCTTGCTGTTGGTACATTTTTGACCCATCTTTTAACCTCCCCTCCACACGGGCTTGATCCCATTCCTCATCAGGCCCATCTACCTGTACGTACGTATAACCTTCTTGCATCCCTATGGTAATCCTGTTCTCAGACACTTCGCTGCCATTGATGTCAACGTCAATCGCATAGATCTCAAGCCCACCCCACCTCTCTACCGCCTTTTCCAGCACGGTTACCGCTTCTGGATGGCGCGCAAACCTCTCGAGCGACTTGCGTACGCGATCGGTGTCTTCCTCGCTTCCACTGATGGAAACCTTTTCGAGCGCCTTCAGTACTCGTACTCTGACCTGTTCCACGTACCTTTTGTATCTGTCCTTGAAGGTTCCAGCCTCCTTCTTCGCTGTCTGAACGAGGCTATCCAGCTTTCCTTGGTCACTTTTTTGAGCGATACCGCTAGCATCGCCCCCCTCTTGTGAGGGGCTCTTGATCGACTGCTTTGTCACGCCGTTGCCGCCCTTTTTCGACTGGCCTGGCTCATAGGATGTGATAGTTCCGTAGCAGCTTCCCGCCAGACGCGAACAAGTTGACTTTGGATCAGAAAGATATCCGGTCGGATCCGTCCCACTCAGCGGATTGTTGAGAATGTAGCTATACGGATTCAGCGACTGCGAGTTCTCCGGAAACTGGATAAACGGATCCACCGACATGAACTTGCCGTACCGGTAGTCGTAGGCACGGCCGTTCATGTGGATCAGACCCACGTCGCCCAGGTGCTGGTGCCCGGTGAAGCCCAGGTGCGTCGTCGTCAGGTTGGTCTGACCGCTGGGCTTTGGACCGTTGGCCGGGCGCATGGCGAAGGCCCAGTCGCGCGCCTGACCGAAGGCATCAAAGGCAAGTGCTGATGCGGTGGACTGGTTGACGTCAGTGACGGGCTGGCGGTAGTCGCCGTTCTTGTCGAGCATGCCGAGCGGTGAGCCGAGGCGATCCATCGGGCGGTAGTACGTGCCGAGGTCGGTGATGGTGCCGTCGCTTTCGCGCTTCTTCTTCAAGATAACCACGTCGCCCAGTTCGTGGCGCAGGGTCTTCTCGTTGATGTTGGCCGCGCTGTATTCGCGTTCGACGCCGCCGGGGCCGCGATCGAGCATCATCTTGAGCACGCCGCCGGCGTGGACGGTTTCGCGCAGACGCGTTCCGGTCGGGGAATAGTCGAAGGCGGTGTTCTGGCCGTTGCGGCTGATCAGGCGCGGGCGGTTGGTGTGGTCGTAGTCGATCAGACGGTCAGGCTCGTCGGCGCTGTTGCTGCTGCGGGTCAGCGTGAGGTTGCCGTTTGCGTCGCAGCCGGCGTCGATGGTGCCGGCGCCGCCCATGCGGGTGATGCGCTTGGCGACGTTCGGTCCGCAGCTGGTCGCTCCAGGAACGTTCGGTGCGGGGGGCAGCGTGTAGGTGTATGACTGCGCGTAGTCGGTCTTCTGGGTCAGGTTTCCGATCTGGTCGTAGCTGTAGTTGACCGGTGCCGCCGTGGTGGGGCTGGCGGACAGCAGGCGCTGCAGGCGGTCGTAGCCGTAAGACTCGGTAGCGGTGAACGGCGCGACGGTGGGACGGCCGCGTTGCTGCGTCGCAAGGTTGCCGAGGGCGTCATAGGTGTAGTTCACCTCGTCCAGCTTGGCCGACGCCGTATCGCAATGGCGGTGCCAGGCCCGCTTGGCAGACTGGCCCGTCTTGGGGTTGCTGCTATAGAAGCCGCAGACGCCGTTGCCGTACTGCTGGCGGGTCGGCTGGCCCCAGGCATCGTAGCCGTCGATGGACCACAGCCAGGCGCCGTTGTCGTTGTCCTGCAGATCGATCACTTCGCCGTAGCGGTCGTACTTGGTGCGGATGCGCAGGCGGCTGTCGTTGTAGGTCACGCCTTTTACGCGGCCGAAGTAGCGGTCGTAGTGGGTCGTGACCGACATGGCCGTTTCGGCGCCCTGGATATTGATATCCGGGCGCGACCACTGCTGCGTGGTCTGTGTATACGGGCGGCGCAGCTCGTCGTAGGTGGTGCTTTCCTTCGAGTACTGGCGCAGGCCGTTGGTGCAGGTATCGGGCGGTGCCGAATCCTTGGCGCACCGGACGACCTCATCGAGCTGGCCGGGTACGCCCTGGTCGTAGGTCCACTGGTCCAGGTAGTACTCCTTGCGGGTACCTGTGCCAACCCGGTAGGTGTCTTCACTGCGCTGTTTCAGCACGCGGCCGAGCGCGTCGCGCTGTTCAATCGTGGTGACGAAACTGCGCGCGTCCTTCTGGCTGACGAGCTCGCCCAGGACGTTGTAGCTGAACTGCCACAGACCCTGGTTGGGATCATTCAGCTTCAGGCGATGACCGAAGGCGTTATAGCTGCCCGTGGTCGCATTCGCATAGGCGACCACGCCATTGGCCACCAGGCTGTTCGCGCGCGCATCGGCGATGGCCAGGGGGCGTCCGGCGCCGTCATACCAGTAGCGCGTCACGCCGCCGTCGGCGTCTTCCGTCCGCAGCATGCCCAGCACGCTGTCATAGCGCTTGACGGTAAAGCACAGGTTGGTGCCGCAGGCGTTGTCCGTCGGCTTCAGCGAAACGCTGGTGAGGTTGGCATCGTAGGCATAGGTCGTCGCCATGCGACGGGTCTTGTCCGCCTCGGCGGTGGGCGACAGCTTCTGCGTGACGCGACCCAATGCGTCGTACTGGAAGTTCGTCCAGGCTTCCGCGGGTGGAAGCGGATCCACGCCTTCCAGATACGGCGGTGATGTCCGCTCCACCTGCCCCATGCGGTTGTAGTCAGTCAGCGTGGCGCGGTACTTGTACGTTGCCGGGAGCCCGTTCTTGACGAGCGTCGCCTGCGCGGACTTGACCGTGCGACCGAGCGCGTCGTGCCATTCCACGCGCGTGGGTTGGCCGTCCTGCGCCACGGTGACCCGGAATGCGGCCTGTCGCTCATTCGTCGTATTTCCGGCACCCACGCCCGGACAACTGCCGTTGCTACACCGGCGAACCGCCGTACGGATGGGCGGCGACAGGTTGCCCACGCCGATGCGCGCCTGGCGCACCTCGATGGGGCGATCGAATGCGTCGTAACGCGTTGACGTCGTGATGCCGGCGATATCCGTCTGCTCACGCGGCAGGCCGTCGCGGGCGGACAAAGTGACCTCCGACGACTGATTCAGCGCATTGGTCGTGGTCTCCGGGAAATAGCCGTCACTGGAATAGGTGATGGTGGAGTTGCGTTCCTGCGTCACGCCGGTGACACCGTCCTGCGGCGGCACTTCGACCGTGGTGGTGGCCGGCATGCCATGGTTGACGGCAGGGTAGGTGTAGCGGGTGACGAGGTGGCTGTTGGCATCGGCCGTGGCGCCCGTCTTTCCGTCGACGGTCATCGACAGCAGCGTGCGGTTGACGGAATCGAAGGCCGGCGTGGAGATGACGGTGTATTCGGGTACCGTGACGCCAGCGGGCAACGGATGCGTGTCGCTGTACTGCACGGCGCGCGTGGTGACGGTACTGCTGCTCAGCCTGTCCAACCACCACGCGTTTTCGTCGTAGGTGTAGACGTTCTTGGTATGCGTGACTTTTGACGTGACGAGCTTCTGCAGATCAGTGCCGACATCGCTGGCGGTCACCGTCGTCGCAGTGGGGTTGCCGTACTGATCCCAGCCGGCCTTCAGCCCGTCGATATGAACTTCCTGAACCCTGCGCATCGGCTCGCCGGAACTGGCGTATGTCGTCGTGGATTGCGAGAGCAGGAAGGGATAGTTTTCCGGTGCGCCCCCCGTTTCTGTCGCGCACCGCGCAGCACCGGCGATCTTGCAGCGCCAGTCGTAGATGGTTTCCGACACGGGTTGCATTGCCGTCGCCGACAAGGGGATTCCTGTCTCGACCTTTTCGACGCGGCCGGCAAGCGGGAATTTCTGATGGTAAGTCGTTGCCGTGCGCAGACGCCGGTTGGCGTCACCCAGCGCGGTCGCCTGTTGCTCGATGATGCGCCGGAAGCCCTGGAATCCGCGTCCGTAGGCGTTGTACAGCGCGTCCTGGTAGCTGAACAGGCGTGAGCGGAAACCCAGCAGGTCGTTTGATGTGCCCGTCTTCTGGCCGTTGCTCTGCGACAACTGCGAAACGACCGGCATCGAGGAACGGAACTGGAAGTGACGGCGGTCGCGGCCGACATAACCGTCAGTACCCAGCGTGTACAGCGGCGGCACCTGCGACAGTCGACCGGCCTGGCTGGTGAGCGGGAAGTATTCCCAGACGCTCTGGTTGCCCAGCGCATCGGTGGCGCGGTCGATCACTTCCGGAAATGCCGGGGCCAGGCGCTGCCCATCCGCGCGGCTGCGCTCGTGGTCACCCAGGTTTTCGTTCAGGTAGGTCGCACGGGCCACATCGCAGGCATTCTTGGCGGGCGTCGGCAGGCCATACGCAAACTGGGCCAGGCACGCCAGCGGCACGCCGCCGGGCAGCGGCGCGGTCGGGCCCACCTGGTAGGTAGGGGCGTTAGGGAAGGGTTGGATCGCACCGATGACAGCGCACGCGGCTCGGTCGTAGAGCGTACCCGGCGCCGGTCGCACCGGGCAGTAGAAGTCATTGTTCAGCAGATCGGTCATGCCGTCGCCGAAAAGGTCATCGACAGCGCGATCCGTGTCGCGTCCCAGCGAGAAGATCTTGCCCAGGAGCGGCGTCTGCGTGACGACGGCATCGAAGCTGTTCTCGCCCGTCTGGACGAACTTCACGGCGTTGAACTGATAGATGCTGTGATCCGATCCCTCGTGCTCTTTTGCGTACAGATATTCAACACCAGAACTATTGTGGTAGGAAAAGCCCGCCACTGCCTGCTGCAGATTGGAAAGGTCGTCGGGGTGCGCCCCCTCTTCCGGCGGGTACTCAGGGCATGCCCAGACTCGCCGCGTGTCGGGACAATCGTCTTGCCGGCATTGCGTCATCGTGTGCACGCACATACGCGCGGCAAATTTCGCGGGGTAGAGAAGATCGGCGCGACCGTCCGAGTCGATATCCGCCGGCCGAACCGCGTTGGCGTAGCGCATTGTCCGGCCGCTGCGGATCAGTCCCGGCGCACCCGGCTGGCCCGGATAGTTTGGCGTGGCCGTGTTGGCGAAGTAGCCACCGCGATTGAGCTGGATATGCCAGTTGCCATAGCACGACTGGTTGGTCGGACACGTTTCCGGGTGGGCACGCACCATGTCGTCGAGGCCATCGCCGTTGATGTCGATCCAGTGAATGATGTCATCGGACTGGTGCTGGAAGTTCAGGTCGGTCGCACGCTTGGGTGTGAACGTCACGCTGCTGCCGCTGCGGCTGGCGAGGTAGACGGTTTCCGGTCCGCTCGGCCCGACGAAGAAGTCGGTCAGCCCGTTCCCGTCGAAATCGGTGATGTGCACCAGGCGTTGCGCACTGCCGGTGGCGTGCGGCAGCTCGATGATGCGGTGGGGCGTGAAGTCGATGCGGCCGTTGCTGAGCGGAAACACGTCGGCCGGACGCGGATTGAGGAACAGGCACACGGTGTAGAACGTGCCGTCGGTATAGACCGTGCCCGGCGCGCTGGGTGTGCAGGTGCGGTTGGCCAGTGCCAGGATGTCCGGCGCGCCGTCTCCGTTGAAGTCGCCGATGTAGGGGTTGTCGTAGGCCGGCAGATTGGTGCTGACGGTGGCAAACGGATCGCCGGTGAGTGGCGCGCCCGGTTCCAGTTTCCACTTCTGCAGGGTGTAGTCGGTCAGCTCCTCGGACTTTCCGTCACCGTCGAAGTCGGCGGCGCGGGAGGCACTCAGGGCGTCCACTGCGCGGTTCTTGAAGCTCGACGATGACAGCTCGACCAGATCGCGCGTGCGGCGATCCGCATCGAACTGCGCCAGGTAGTGGTGCAGCTGGCCATCGGACTGGCGCTGGCTGAACATCACTTCGCGCACGCCGTCGCCGTTGTAGTCCGCCTTGATGGCGACGGAGCGAACGGCGTGAGCCGGGCCCTCATCACTGCCGCCCGTCGGTGCGGCATCGGGCAGCGTCAACTCCGTCATGGGGCCCGAACGGAAATTCAGTCCGCTATCCGCCCAGTCGAAGACGGTCGGCTCGTGACAGGCCATGGTTTCGGCGTCGTTGCCATCCTTGTCGACATTGTCGAAGCCGAACGCGCATTCCTGCACCGAGCGCAGCAGGCTGCGTCCGCTGGAAGCGCTGCGGTCGGACTGCAGTTCGTTGTCGTAGCGCAGCGTGTAGGTGCGGACCGGTTTGGCGACGCCGTCAAAATTCGGCGCTTCGGTCTGGATCTGGGTGAGGCGCTGCGTCTGTTGCGTCAGGAAGCCAGCGACATAGGAGTAACTGCGATCGTTCGCGCCGTTGTCGATCGGTCGCGGTTCGTAACTGAACCGCACGACGCGGTCGCCGGGGCCGTCGTGGTTAGAGCCGGTGTATTTCACCGCCTCCAGCAGGGTTTCTCCGCGGGCGCCGGCCGTATAGCAATAGTCCATCCGGTTGTCAGTGCGATCTTCAACACGCGCGATCAGCCACGACAGTTCCTTGGTCTGCGGCGGGGCACCCGGAGTGACTTCCACCGGCACCACGCGCGGCGCGACGCCCCGGTTGCAGCCGTCGGTGTTGTCGAACTTGCAGCCGTAGTAGGACGTGCGCCCGTCCTTGTGTTCCACCTTGAAGCAGACATTGCCGCTGTTCAGCGCGTTGCCCGTCTGCGTCACCCGGACGAAGCTGTCGATCTCGGTGCGGTAGGTCGTGCCGGGCTGGCCGTAAGTGCCGTTGATCTTGACCAGCCGCTGTCCGTCCAGGCAAAGGGCATCGTACGCATCGAGCTTGACGCCACCGACGTCGTTGTCCTGGTCCAATGTGCGCGGGCAGCGATGGATGCTGCTGGATCCGGAGACGCTCCAGCCGATGCCCGCGATGCCATTGCCGGCGCGACTGCTGTAGCTGAGCGAGACGGATGGCTGCATGCCCTTTCGGCCCGGCGGAACCGTGATCGGAATGGTGTACGTCGCCGCGCCGCCGTCGACACCGGCTTCGCCGGCCGTTGCGCCAACTGACGCGTCGTGGGTACCCAGGTCGCACTCGGGTTTGTCGCTGCAGGCGTTCTGGACGATCTCTGCTTCGTCCGGGAAATCACCGCCGACGATGACGCGCACTTCCGGCGTGTAGTGCTCGCCCGTCAGCACGGCCGTCTTGTAGTTGATCCGGTACTGGACGCGGTCACCGGCCTTGAGCACTTCGGTGCGTTCGCCCCAGTGGCCCGTGGCAATGCGGGTCACGCCACCGCGCACCAGATCGACGCGCGAGATCACGGCGTTCTCGTCTTCGCTGCTCCAGCTGACCCGGAACTCACAGGTGTCGCCCACCTTGGGCACCTTGCAGACCGAGCGATCGACGATGATGTGGTCGGCGTCGACGCGCACGACCGACACGGGTTCTGAGCCGAGGACGGCTGGCGGCCACGCAATCGCGGCCGTGCCCGTCCTGGAGGCCGGCACCGAGGCAATCACCCGCGCCAGGCCGGCGCGCGCCGCTTCCATCTGGCGCTCCACGAAGTTGCGGCGCAATGGCTGCGCGGCGTTCTCCGGGTTGGGACTCAGGCCGTCGTCGATCTGCGTGGTGCAGTTTTCCACGCAGGTGCGCAGGATCGGATGGACCGAGGCCTGGTTGTTGCCCGTGTAGGTGTAGTGCAGGTATTTCAGCACGCCGTACTGGGATGTCGGCAGCTGATTGAGCGTGGTGGCCGGCGGCAGGTTTCCGGCAAGGTCGATCGACTGCAGCCAGACCGGCTGGTTGGCCTGGTCGAAGATCGCCGCGGCGGCAATCTCGACGTAGTTGGCCGTGTCCGCGAGCTTGTGGAAGATGAAGTCGACGCCCCAGCCGAGGCGCGGGTCGTTGTCGTTGTCGGTGCGGAAGAACCAGTTCGACGAGAACGCCTGGTTCGGCTGCGTACCGCGACTGGCGATGTCGCGGAACATGTCGACGAGGCATTCGTCGTGGACCACGTCGTCGACCTTGTTGACGCCGCGGTTCCAGAGCCAGCGGACCGCCGCGCGGGTGGTCGTGTTGGCCGGAAAGGTGATAGCGATATCGCCGACCTTGGTGACGGTGCGGCGGCCGTTCGGATTGAACTCCACCCAGTTGAGCGTCGACGCCCAGGTACGCTCGCCGGAAACGACATTGAACTGCAGATCCTTGGCTTCACCGTGCAACCACACCGGACGGCCGGCGCGGTTGTAGGTGAACCAGGTCAGGTACATCGACTGCTGGCCGTCGCCGTAGAAGAAGTCCCAGCCCAGGCCCTGGCGATCCGGATTGACCCAGCGGCCGGGAAAGCCGGGCACGGTGCCGTGGACGGTGGGCACCGTCACGGCATTGCAGACCGTCGCCGGAGGCGGCGTGACCTGCGCGGAAGCCGCGCTCCAGGCGCCCAGCCCCAGCAACAGCGTCGTCGCAGTACGTAGCGTTTTTTGGAAGAAGCTTGTCATCGGGTATCGGTGAATGGCGAACATGGGGAGGGAGGAATCGACAGGCGCCGCAGAGGCGAGGTCACGCCGATCAGGCGCGACAACGGATTGCGACGCGCCGCAAGGCGCTTCGGTGGTGGTCAAGGCAAAGCCCCTGGTATGGCTGGCATGCGGCCCACAACGGGACCGCCAAAGGGTTTGGTTTACTGGCTGCTACATCGCAGCGCATCGGAGTACGGTGTCGAACCACCTGATGGCGATGCGGCGCAAGGGATGATCACGGACCGGCGTAGCCAGTCGCAGGAATGCCTGCTGCCGATGCGGATGCGGATGCGGATGCGGCGCAACGTGCGCCGATTGAAACGTGACGGAGTCTACGGAATTTGCGATAGCACTGCTAGACGCAGACGGTTATATCCGCGATGGCCGCAACGTTGGACGGATGGGTATGTCATGGGCTGCTCCACGGACCGGTCATGCGATTCTGACAAGCCGATGTATCGGATCGTGAGACGCGCGGCGACCTGACCTCGAATTCGGTGCGGCTGGGATCGCGCTCTCACTGCGGACTGGCGGAACAGGGGGAACGTTACGAATGTGTCGCCCCCATTCCGACCAAGTGCATCCCATGACACTCATCACCACTAAAGCGACCAGCACGCACGTTCGCACCTGCTGGTCTGCGTACTACTTCTTCGGCCCTGTCTTCGTCTCGATCAACAACCACCGTACCTTCGTCTTGCCCACGTTCCAGGTCTCGTGCGGGGGATCGGCGTCTTCGCCGAAGGACTGGCCGGCGACGCCTTCGAGCTTCTTTACTTTGCCATCTTTATACCGAACTTCGAGCGAGCCGCCTTCCAGGATGTAGACGATATAGGGGGTGTGCTCGTGCAGCGCCTGGTGGGCGCCGGGTTCGAGCCAGCCTTCGATGAGGCGAAGGTGGGCTGTCTCGGTGAGCAGTTTGTTGTGTTCCGGGCTGGCCTTGATGATGTCCTGCGCCGGTACGGACGCACTGGCCAGCACCAGCGCAGCGGCAATGGCGAGATGGCGGATCAGATACATGGCAGCTCTCCGCGGCCGGGGCGGCGGGCGGGCTGACTGCGGCGGCCGCGACCGCAGCACAGACCGACGCGCCATTACACCGCAACCGCGGCCGGGCCCGGTGGCCGGACATCTATCTCTTCATCCGGAAATAGAGATATATTTCCTCCCCTCGCCTGCCGCCCACCCGGGCCGTGCCGGCAACCGAACCCCGTAGCCGTTTCCGACAGGATGCTTTCGATGCCTGCTTCCGCCCCTGCCGCCCCGCTTCCGGTGCCGATTTCGCTGGAATTCTTCCCGCCCAAGACCGACGAACAGCGCGAGACGCTGGAGAAGGCCCTGCCGGCGCTCAAGCCCCTGAAGCCGGACTACGTGTCGGTCACCTTCGGGGCCGGCGGCTCGACCCTGGCCTATACGCCCGACACCGTCTGCCACCTGCGCGAACAGCACGGCCTGGACGCCGCGCCGCACCTGTCGTGCATGGGCGGAACCCGGCAGGAGATCCGCGACCTGCTCGCCCTGTACCGCAGCAAGGGCTGCCGCCGCCTGGTGGCGCTGCGCGGCGACCTGCCGTCGGGCATGGCCAGCTATGGCGATTTCCGCTACGCCAGCGACCTGGTCGAGTTCATCCGTGCCGAGACGGGCGACTACTTTCACCTGGAAGTGGCGTGCTATCCCGAAGCCCATCCGCAATCCGAAGACGCCCTGGCCGACCTCGCCCACTTCAAGCACAAGGTGGACGCCGGCGCGAACGGTGCGATCACCCAGTACTTCTACAACCCGGACGCCTATTTCCGGTTTGTCGATGATGCACGGCGTCTGGGCGTCACGATCCCGATCGTGCCGGGCGTCATGCCGATCACGAACTACTCGCAGCTGCGCCGGTTCTCGGACATGTGCGGCGCCGAGATTCCGCGCTGGATCGCCAAGCGCCTGCAGGCCTTCGGCGACGACGCCAAGGCGATCCGCGAATTTGGCGCCGACGCGGTGGCGAACCTGTGCCGGCGCCTGCTCGACGGCGGCGCACCCGCTTTGCACTTCTATACATTGAACCGCGCCAGCGGCACGCTTGCGATCCTCGATCGACTGCGTTGATTGACCGCGCGTCGCGCAATGCGACGCGCTGGTCCACTTTTGCGAGTTCATCTGCCGCCAGGTGGGACCGGTATCAAATTTCCGCCAAACCGTCGCGTCTTCGCCGCGCGATGGTTTGCGCGCCAAAAGCGGCGCGTAAACATACGGTTACGAATCCTTTCCGTCTTGTGAAAGAGGCAAATTTCCACGCTTTAGCGTGGACTTCACACTTGACGAATTGCTGCACATGCACTTGACGCTTTTGTACACCCGATAGACAGTCGGTGACTGGGGTGGGAGACGAGTCCGGTCCCGAAGCGTCTTCTGGGTGACGCTTCCTTCTACCTGCATAGCGCACGCCTCCGTCGTGCCGGACTCGCCGCGTGTGCTCTGCCTTGGAGAGAGATCCGTATGAAACGGTCGATTCTGTGGGCTGTAGCAGGAGCTGTTTCGCTGTCGACGTCGGCGTCGATGGCCGCAGGAAGCGAAAACCTTTTCTCGAGCGCGCCATCGGTATGGCGTTCGGTCGAGTCGGACAGCGCCTACCAGGCGCTGGCCAAGGAACCCATGTCGCATGCCATTTCAGTGGTCATGGCGAATGCGGCGCTGGTGGATGAAACCACGCAGAGCCTTTCCCTCAACCTGGACATCGGTGGCCCGATCACGGTCAACGCCCGCCAGACCTCGGTGGAGCGCCAGAAGGACGGCACGATCGTCTGGCAGGGCACGCTCGCCGATGCCACCAAGCCGGTGATGCTGGAATCGGAGATCAAGGATGATCCGATGAACTCGGTCGTCATCGTCCGCAACGGCGACAAGCTGACTGGCAACATCCGCGTGATGGGTCAGCTCTACAAGCTGCGGCCGTTGCACGATTCGCGGCACGTGATCGTGGAAGCCGATGAAAGCCTCGCGCCGGCCGATCACCCCGCGTCCGCCTATCGCAAGATCTTCGTCGAGGCGATGCCGGCGCCCAAGGCGGACAACACCTCGCGTGCCAACACCGTGATCCGGGTGCTGGTGAACTACACCGCACGTGCCGCCAGCGCGTCGGGCGATATCAACAGCCTGATCAACCTGGCGATCACCGAGTCAAACCGCGGCTACACCAACAGCGACGTGTTCATCACGCTGCAGCTGGCGGGCAAGGCGCAGGTCAGCTACACGGAAAGTGGCAACTGGAGCACTGACCTGTCGCGCTATCGCGGTACGTCGGACGGCTACATGGATTCGATCCATTCCACCCGCAACAGCACCGCGGCTGACGTGGGCGTGCTGATCATCGACAACGACAGCGCCTGCGGCCTGGCGTCGGCGATCGGCGCTTCGGCGTCCACCGCGTTTGCCGCCGTGCACTGGGATTGCGCCACGGGCTACTACTCGTTCGCGCACGAGATCGGCCATCTGCAGTCGGCGCGTCACGATCCCGCCAATGACCCGACCAACACGCCGTATGCCTATGGCCACGGCTACCAGTATCCGACGGGCCGGTGGCGCACGATCATGGCCTACAACTGCTCGAGCGTGAACTGCACGCGTCTGAACTTCTGGTCGAATCCGAACAAGACCTACGGCGGCGTGCCGATGGGTACGGCCAACAGGCACGACAATCACCGCGTGCTCAACAACACTCGCGCGACGGTTTCCGGATTCCGCTGATAGTCGGGGAACGGTACTGATCAAGCGGCACTGACCAGACGGCACGCCCGGGACAGGGCGTGCCGTTTGTTATTGCGCAAGTGGCCGGCGCGACGGGATCGCGCTACCGTGGCACCAGCCCCCGCCATGGATGAAACGCCATGCGCCTCCTGCCGCTTTTCGCTCTTGCCCTCTCCGTTGGCGCCCCGTCGCTCCGGGCGCAGACACCACCGGCCTTTCCGGGCGCCGAAGGATTCGGCGCAACGGCCACCGGCGGTCGCGGCGGACAGGTGCTGTACGTCACGACGCTCGCGGCCGATCCGGGCGGCACCACCCCCGGCTCATTCAACTGGGCATTGCGGCAGAGCGGGCCACGCTACGTGCTGTTCAAGGTATCCGGCGTCATCCACGCCGCGGCGAACATCGTGCACGGGGATGTCACCATTGCGGGGCAGACCTCGCCCGGCGGCGTCATCGTGCGGGGCATCGTGTGCGACGGCCATTACGACCGCAACGATTGCGACAATGTGATCGCGCGTCATCTCGCGTCGCGGCCGGCCTGGAACCTGTCGGTGCCTGCGGGCGGCGAGCGGCTGGACGACGGCCTGCGGCTGGACGGCATGCAGGGATTTATCTTCGATCACCTGTCGATCGCCAACGCGGCCGATGAAGCCGTGCAGCTGAGCTGGGCCTCCGACGGCACGATCCAGTACTCCACGCTCGGCGAAACCATCGGTGATCACGCGGACCGTGGCGGCATGCTGCTCAACTATTCGCATCCGGAGCATCCGCAGGATCGCCTCAGCATTCACCACAACCTGTGGTATCGCGTCGGCGGGCGGCTACCGGAAATCACCTGCGAAGCCAGCGCGTACCCGTCAGACCCCGGCAGCGTGGCGGACTGCCAGGCCCATCCGCTGCAGCTGGAGGTTTCCTACAATCTTGTCCACGACAGCGGTTTTTTACTTTGGTACAACCGCGATGTCGACCAGAACGTGGCGCTCGGGCCGTACCGTCTGCAATTCAATCTGATCGGCAATCGCTGGCAGGTACGCAGCGACTTCGCCTACGGGCTGGCGCTGCATGATCTGCTCGATGTCAGCAGCAACAGTCTGTTCGTCTCCGGGAACACGCTGTCGCGCTATCCATCGTATAGCGACTATCAGCTGTTCTACTGCTGCAACGACTTTCCCGGCAACGCCCCGAACACGGACCTTGGCAGCGCGACGCGACTGGGTGCGCGCCATCCCTTCCCCGCCGTGACGAACGTGGTGTCTCCACCGCCCGCCACGCTGATCAGTACGCTCGCCGGCCGATTGCCGCACGACCCGCAATCGCGCCGGATTGCCGCGCAGGCGCGTGCGGGCAGCTTCTCGGGAGTTGCCTATGGGACGCCGCTGGCCGATGACGCCTTTGACCTGGATTTTCCCAGTGGCACGCCGCCTGCCGCGCCGACCGATACCGATAACGACGGCATGCCCGATGCGTTCGAGCAGCGTCATGCAGGGCTGGGACTCAATCCGGCCGTGTTCGATGCGAACGGCGCGCAGCTGTCGATGCCGTTCACGGGCGTAGCCGGGTATACCAACCTGGAGTGCTATCTGAACCAGCTGTCCGATCTGCGGGTGCAGGGCGCAGACCGGCTATTCCAGGACGGTTTCGGGCCGTAATGCCCGCCTCGTCCGCTGGCCCCGCTCGTCGCCTGAAACAGCTGGTTCCACGCGCCTTCCAAGCGTTACCCTTGCCACTTCCGTTTCGGTGAAGGTGAGGCAGGGATATGTTGCAGGACGTCGCGGTGGAGGAATTTGAAGCCCTGCTGGGCCAGCAGATCCGCATTTCGAGCGAAGGCCATGAACGCCTGCTGCAGCTCAAGGAGGTCAAGCGCCTGCAGAACCCTTCACCCCGTCCGACGCCGCCCTTTTCTGTCGTCCTGCGGGACGTCGGTGTCGATCGCCACTTCAGCCAGGGTATCTATTCGCTGGATCTGCCGCCGCGCGGCACCCTGGATTTGTTCATCGTGCCGATCGGCCCGGACGGTACCGGCATGTGCTACGAAATCACGTTCAACTGATCCGCGGGTGCTTCCTTCGTCCAGCCCAGGAACCAATACACGCCGCGGTCCTCGATAAGACGGAACCCCAGGCGTTCGTACATGCGGCGCGCGGGATTGCCTGGCTCTACGTGCAGGGTCACCTCGCAACGATCCGACGCGGCGCAGTCCAGCAGCGTGCGGATCATCTGCCCGCCGACGCCGCGGCCACGCCAGTCGGGCAGGAGCGCAATATCCATCAGGCGATACTCGTTTCCGCTGCGACGGCAATACAGCCGGCCAATGCGCTCGCTACCCGCGCGGACGAGCAGGAATTCAGCACCATTGTAGTGGCGCCGGTAATGGGCTCGCTGCTGTTCGAACTGACTGCGAAGGAACGCCTGTTTCGCCGCATCAGGCCAGGGAACCGGCGCAAGTTCTTCTGTTCGCGTCGATGCATACAGACCGGCGAGGAATGCGATGTCGTCGTCGGTTTCCTCGCGCAGATCGATATCGGGGCAGCCCCGCATCAATCGTGCGGCGAGGGTTTCTCCGGCCCCGGTCACGCGGCGCCGTGCACGTCAAAGATGATGTAGTCCAGATTCAGCGCCGTCGCGTTGCGACGGGCGAGCGGGCGCATCGGATCGCCGCTGAAGACGAGTTCGCCGGCGCTGACGGGGGTGCGCGAGCGAGGCAGGATGCTTACATACTGCCCCGGCGGCAGATCCGCCGTCAGCAGCGTTGCGGTATTTCCGTCGGCCGAATGATACGTGGAGCGCAGGGTCAGCTCGCGAAGGTTTCCCGATTCGTCGTGGAAACGCACCGGCTTGCTGCGGTCGCCGCAGGCATCGGCGCAGTAGGCGTAGGCGAAGTAGGGATGTGCGCGGCCATCGGGGCCCCGGAAGACGGCATCGATCTGCACGCGCGCCAGCTGGCTGTCCTGGCTTCTCTGCACGCCGAGCAGCGTGACGGTACGCGGCGCCATTGCACCTGTCGGGTCCGCTACGGCAGCGACCGCCTGCCAGGTACATTGCCGCGGGTCGAGCACGCCTTCGGTGTGGTCAGGCCGGACCAGGCGAAGCACCGTCAACGGCGGTGTGGCGGGGTTCACATCAGCCGGCAGACCTTGCGCTACGGCGGCGCGAACGATTCCGGTTGACGTCAGGACGCCGACGGCCGCAGCCGTCGCAACGCCGGATTGGATCAGGAATTCACGTCGCTTCATGAAAATCTCCGCAGGCGGATGTCAATGGACGAAATACGGCGCCGGAAACCGCTGCAGCAACGAGCCCTGGTTTGCCGCGCGGTAAGCCCGCACGACATGAGCGAATGGCGTGCAACCGCCCTGGTCGAGCCGGCTGTAGACCTGGGCGTGGTCGCTCTGTGACGACTGGGACAGGAACAGGACGGCCTCCCGACCGACAACCGCGGCCGGCAGTTGGGTCGACGCACGACTTGCGGCGGCAGAGATGAAGCTCGTTCCCTGACATCCCGGTTCAGTGAAATACACGAAGGGCGAATAGGGGTGACGGATTCCGTCCTGATCCAGCCAGATTTCGACAAAACCGGCCCCAACCTCGTCGGCGAGCTCGAAGGACCCGGCGAAGAGCCGTTCTTCCTGGCGCAAAGGCGCGGTACCTGTCCCCAGGTAGGCCAGCCATTGTTTGTCGGAAAATTCCGCCATCAGGGGACCGATCACCTGCCCGTTGGCCGCCGCCACCACCGTCTCCGCCCTGGCAGCCGGCGAAACGCCGCACGCCATTACCGCGACCAGCATCGACGCCAGTCCGCACCGTATCGAAAATTTCATGCTTCCCCCTGTTCCCGCGCCAACAGCTCCGTTGGCAGCAGATTCGAGGCGCCTCATGCGAAGTCCATGCCTGAGGCGGCTCGAATTTACGGACCGGCCATGTTGCCGGTCCCTAATCATCCTGCGCTTAGGGCCTTGCGGGGAAGACTCCCTGCATGGCGATACAGAAGTTCAGAGTCAGGTACGGCATCATGTTGTTGTGCGGCAGGCTTCCGCCGGCCGGCGAGATCGTCTGCGGCGCCATGTTCACCACGGTGGCACCCGACGGCGTCTTGTACAGGTTGCCGCCGCCAAATGGCCGCGCAAGCACTGCGGTGGCGGGGTCGTTGAGGTTCGAGTTCGAGTTCTGCCCCTGCATGGCATGGGTGTGGACCGGCATCTCGGACTGGATCAGGGTGACAAACTGGCTGCCTCCAATCTCGCCAAGGTCTCGCAGGCTCAGGCCCTGCCCCTGACCCGGGTGCATCGGCGCGTTGCCTTGCATGTCCGGCAAGGCGAAGTTCGATTTCCCGTTTCCACCATAGGTGGTACCCAGCAGTGAAAACAGCGCCGTATTCTGCGAGATCGGCAGCAATTGGCCATCGCAGAACGCCCAGCCGGTGGGCGCGAAGTTGAACGGAAAAATCCGGATTTCAGCGACAAAGGGGTCTGCCATTGCTCGCTCCTCACGTCTGCGACGGGAAAATACCAAAAAGGGAGATGATGAAATTGACACAAAGGAACGGCTGGCAGTTCTCGTGTGGCTGGCTTCCGCCGGCCGGCCCGATGGCATTGGGCGCCATCGGCGTGACCGACGTCGGCGCGACAAAGAAACGCTTGGTCGCTTCGGCCGGCATGTTGTTCTGCGGAGTCAGGGCCGTCGCCGCGGCTTCCGACGCCAGCATCGCATGGGTGTGGTTCGGGATCTGCTGCGTGCTGAGCGTCACCGATTCGACCCCCGCCATCTCTCCGATCTGGTAGGTCGTCCCGGTCGTTGCCGAGCCCATATGAATGGGTACGCGACTCTGCAGATTCGGCAGGGCGAACGTCGACTCGCCATCGCCACCGTAGGTGGTGCCGATCAGAGTGAAAAGTGTGTCGTTCTCGGAGATCGGCAGCAGCTGACCATCGCAGAACATCCATCCCACGGGCGGAAAATTGCCCGCGAACATGCGAATTTCGCCGACATAGGGTTGTGCCATCGTCGTGCTCCTAGTTCTGGCTCGGGAAGATGCCCTGCAGGGCGATGCAGTAGTTCAGCACCAGGAACGGCTGGCGGTTCTCATGCGGCTGGCTGCCGCCGACCGGCGCCACGGATTCCGGCCCCATCGCCACCAGCGACGACGGTCCGTTATAGGCGTTGCCGAAGGTCGTCACGTCGACGGAACCCAGCAGGTTGGCGCCTGGTACGGCGGCATCCGCAGCATCGGTGGCGCAGTTGGCAAAATGGATGTGCTGCGGCATTTCGCTTTGCGTGATCGTGTGGGCCTCCTGGCCACCCGCCTGACCGAGGGTCAGGCCCGAGCCGACATGGACCGGCACACGGCCGCGCAAGTCCGGCAACGCGAAGGTGGTCTGGCCGTTGCCGCCGTAGGTGGTCCCCAACAGCGAGAACAGTGCCTGGTTCTGGTTGATGGGCAGGAACTGCCCGTTGCAAAAGGCCCAGCCTTTCGGCGGGAAGTTGAACGACATGATGCGAATTTCGCTCAAGAACGGTTCTGCCATAGCCATCCCCCTCGTCCATGCGGCCGCCGCTTGCGCGGTCGCCTTCTCGGAATGCCGTGACACAGTCGCGGCGCGGATACCACGTCGTGACGGATTCACCGCCGCGACGTGGGCAAAGCGATCAGGGACGCGGGCAGGCGGCCCCGTTGGTGAGGTCGACGATACCGAACACGGTGACCGGGGTTCCTGTATTGATCGATCCCACGTAAGCCGACGATGCCGTCGTCGCACCGGTGTTCGGAATTTCCTCCATGCGCGTGATGCCCCCTACCTCTTCAATGTGGTAAGCGTCGCACGGCGCGCCACCGCATTGGGTCGGGCTGGCCGGCGTACCGGACACCGTGTTGCCACGCTTGATGACACAGCTGTTGTCTTCGAAGCCGGTATAGGAAACGCCGCCGACAAAGGCCACCGCAGTGTTGGTGTTATGCGTGGCGACGTTGTTGTCAAGGATCGCCATGTCGAAGTCGGAAACACCCACGCCGCCGAAATTCACCGTCTGAATGCCTTCACCGCCGCTGTTGGAAACCAGATTGTTCATGACCTCGATGCGTGACAGCGCATCTTCGTCAACCGCATGGAAGAAGCCATGGCCCGGCGGGTTGGTGACCGTGTTATTGGTGATGGTGCCTGTCACGGTCGAAACATCGTTCACGTCGGTCGCGATGACGCCGTTGCCACCCGCGCCAGTGAAATCGTTGTTGTCGATGAAGATGTCCGTCGTGGTGGATTCCTGACCGCTGATCAGGATGCCCGCCGCGCGGGCCGCCAAGGTCACATTGATCGTATTGTTGACGAAATCCAGGGTACTGGTGCCGTTTGAACTCAGCGCGGCAGCGCCCCAGGTCAGCGACGTGGCGCGGATATTGGTGAAGGTGTTCCCGTTGATATTCGCGGTGAATGCCGAGGTGCCGTTGGGTTGCACGTTGAAGGCATTTCCGGCACTCGCGCCGATAACCGCCGGGAACGAGAACTGCACATTGCCCGTCACGTTGAGGGTCATGTTCAGATTGTTGTTGACCAGGCGCACCAGATCTTCCGCGGCGCCGTCAAAACTGCCACCCGTGATCGCCACTGTGCCGCCCACTTGCGACAGGTTCAGGCCGTGCTCTTCGTCGGCGTCACCGGCGTCCACAACGTCGACATTGGCCATCGTAAGACCGTTCGAATTGGCGATGGAAATGCCGTGCGAACCGGTATTGAAGAGGCGCATCCGCGTCAGCGACAGGTTATTCGACGCATTGACGACAACGCCCTCCGCGGTGGTGTTCTGAATGATGCCGCCGCTGTTCACCCCACCAGTACCGGTGACCGTCAGGCTGCCCCCGGTCGTGGTCAGCGCGATGCCATTGGCAGCGCCGTTGGCGCTGATCGCTTCGAAGGTCATGCCACTGCCCGAGATCGTGGTGCTGGTGACAGTCAGTGCAGTACCTGTCGTCGAGGTGATCGAGTTGCCGGCCCCCTGTACGGAGATCGAGCCACCGCCGGTGGCGCTGAAACCGGCACCGGTCGTCGTCACGATATCGAGGTTGCCGCCGGTGAAGTTGATCGTCGCGCCGCCGTTGGACGAGAGAACGACACCTGCTGCCGAGCTCGTGATCGCCTTGCTTGCTCCGCTGAACAGGATGGTGCCACCCGTGCGCGAATCGACCCGGATTCCGCTCGCACCAGAACCACACGATGTGCAGGTGAGATTGCCTGACAGAGTGACATTGCCACCTGCGGCGCCGGCGATATCGACCAGGCGTCCTGCCGTGGTCTTGGCCACAGTACCCGCATAGCTGATGCCGCCACCGGCGCTGCCGCTGACCAGGAAGGCGGACTGGTTCGCGGCGTTACCGCTGATCGCACCACCGTTCATCGTCAGAGAACCACTTGATCCGGTAAGGCTGATGCCGGAGCCCGTGCTGTTCGTGGAGCTGACGCTGGTAAAGGTTGTCGTACCGAAGTTGGCGGTGTTCGACAGGATGGCCGGCCCGCCCGTGGCCGCGACGGTACCACTGGTGGCGCTGAGCGGTGCATTCGTGACAGAGACAGCCGTGCCGGCCCCCGTGGTGACGTTCAACGCATTGAACGCCGCCGTGCCGAGGTTTGCGTTGAGCAGCAGGCCCGTACCAGCGCTCGTCTTGTTGATCGTGATGCCGCCGGTGAATGTCATGGCGCCGGCTGCCGGCTGGTTCTGGATCGAGACGGCCGTGCCGGAGACATTGCCGATATCCACCGTGCCAGCAACGCCCCAAGTGCCGTTCACCGCATCGAGCAGGACGCCTTCGTTGTTGCCACTGCTCGCATCCAGGTCGACGAAGGTGCCCGCCAGCGTGCCGGTCACCAGGTTGAGTGCGCGCCCGGTGCCGTTGAGTGTCAGCTCGGAGAACGTCAGCGTGCCGAAGCTGGTGCCGCCGATGTCGGTACCGGCGGCGCCGCTGTCGCCGATGACGACGCCGCGGATCATGTTGCCCGTCGCCAGCGCCACGCAGGTGACGCCGGAGCAGGTCAACGTGGGCGCTGTACCAGCCAGAGCCGGAAAGGCCGAGCCGGTCACCGGCGTGATGCCGCTGTGCGTTGCAAGCGTGCCGGAAGCGCCGGCACCGATCAGCCGTTCGCTCGTCTCCAGCGTGATGCCGGTCGTGTAGCCCGCGGCGTTGAAGGCGACGTAAATCGTGTCACTGGCCGAGTCGGTGGCCACGGCAGCGCCCACCGTCTGGAACGGACGCGCCTGGGTTCCGGTACCGGCAGCAGCAGCCCCGGCATCGACGAACCACACGAACTCGGTGTTCTGGATGTTGAACGCGATATTGGCCGTATCGCCACCCGTCACCGTGTAGCAGAACGTCCGGGTCGCGTTCGCGACATTGGCCGGCGGCTCGTAGCTGAAGGTGCCATCGGCATTGAGCGTGAGGCGGCCGTTCGCCGCGCCGGCGTCGAGCAGGTTGCCCGGCGTGGTGCCGGTGCAGCTGCCGAATCCGAAGCCGGTGATCGTGCCGGCGCCCATGATGTCATTCGCATCAACTTCCGCCGCGCCCAGCGCCGTCTGCAGCGTGAGATGCGGCGTGACGTTGTAGCTGTCATCGGCGGCGAGCGAGCCGAAAGCAATCGTGGCGGTGTAGTCTGCCGCCATGTTGTCCGGCGGATCGATCGCGTCGGCGTCGGTGATGCCCGTGGCGCGGACAGTGAGCGTGCAGGTCTGGCCGGCGACGGCGGCGTCGGTCGGGTCGATCGTGACGCTGGTGGCCGGGCTGGCCGTCGTCAGGATGAAATCCGCCGGCGTCGCAGCCGGGCATTCCAGGTCGAAGCTCGTGTTGGCCGCGTTCGCCAGCGTGCTGAAGGCAACGCTTTCGTCGAAATTCACCACGATCGTGCTGTTCGGCAGCACGTCCGTCGCGCCATTGGCCGGCACGGTCGATGTCACGGTCGGCGCCGCGTCGACGCTGAACGTGCGCACTTCGTTGGCGGCCATGAGGTTTGGCGGATCCGCCGTATCACTGTCGCTGACTTCCGTTGCGACAACGGTCGCCGTGCAGTTGCCACCCGCCGGCAGGCCGCCGGTCGGCGTGACGACCAGGGAGCCGGTTCCGGTCGCCGGCAATGCGGGCACCGCGGTGAATGCCACGGGAACCGCGTTGCAGAGCAGCGTCACCGCTCCGGCGGTGAGGTCGACGTTCTCACTGAAGGTGATCGAGAGCGTGGCGGTGGACGCGACGGTGCTGGCATTGGCCGGCGTGAACACCGTTACCGTCGGTGCCGCATCCGTCTGGAACGAGAACACGAAGTTGGCCGCCATGTTCTGCGGCGGATCGAAGCTGTCGTTGTCGCTGACCTGCGCTGCCACCACGGTACCGGTACAGGTTGCGCCGCCCGGGAGAGCGGTGCTCGGCGTCAGTACGACAGAGCTGACATTGGTGGCCGGCAGGCCGGTGACGGTGACCGCGCTGCCGCAGTTGAGCGTGAAGGCCGAGGCGGTCAGGTCCACTGGCTCGGAGAAATTCAGCGTGATCGTCGCATCGGAGGTCACGGCCGTCGCGCCGTTGGTTGGCGTCGTCGAGGTCACCGTCGGAGCCGCATCCGTGGTGAAGCTCACCACGAAGTTCGCGGCCATGTTGTCCGGCGGATCGATCGCGTCGGCATCGACCACGTTGGCGGCCAGCACCGTCAGGGTGCAGGTCGCGCCACTGGGCAGGCTGCCGGCATAGGTCGGCGTCAGCGACATCACCCCGGTGCCGGAATCACCACCGGTGATCAGGTTGCCGCCGCCGCAGGTGAGCGTCACGGCACCGGCCGAGGCGTTGACCGATTCACTGAAGGTCACCGACAGCGCGACGTTGTTGGCAGTGGTGCTGCCGTTGGCGGGCGTGGTGAGCGTCACGGTCGGCGCGTTGTCGATCGCGATGGAAATGGTGTCGGTATCGCTCAGCGCGCTGCCGGTGCCGGTATTGCCCTGATCGTCCACGACGATCGTCAGCGTTACCGGATTGGGGGTCGGAACGGCGACGGGCGCGGTGTAGGCCATGCCGTCGAATGCGGCATTGATCGCCGCCAGCGTGCCCGTGGCAACGACGTTGTTCGTGCCCTGGCCGGTGATCGACACCAGGCCGCCGGTGTTGGCCAGCGCGATGCTGCCGTCAGCGGCGGTCGGGACGGACACCGTCGCACTGATGGTGCCGCCGCCGGCGTCGATGTCAGCGGTGCTGACGACATTGCTGTTCGCCGCATTGAAGACCCGCGTCGCACCGGCGCCGATCACCTGCGCGCCCGGAACGGTGTTGACGGGTGCGTCGTTGACGCAGTTGACCGTCATTGTCACCGTCGTGCTCGAACCACCCGGCGTCAGGGTGTAGGTGAAGGTGTCGAGCACCGTGCCCGGTGGGTTGTTGCAGTAGTCCGGATTCGGCTGGTACGTCAGGCCGGTGCCGCCGCCCGTGATGACGACGGTACCGTTGGCCGGCTGCGTGACCGAGGTAATCGAGATCGGTCCGCCATCCACGTCGGTGTCGTTGGCAAGCACGGGAACGGCAGTGGCCGGGTCATCCTCGGCCACGGTAGCGCTGTCGGCAACGGCGACCGGCGCGTCATCGGCGCAGGTGACGGTCATCGTGACCGTGGCCGTCGAGGCACCCGGCGTCAACGTGTAGGTGAAGGTGTCGAGCGTGGTGCCCGGCGGGTTGTTGCAGTAGTTCGGATTCGGCTGGTAGGTCAGGCCGGTGCCGCCGCCGGTGATCACGACAGTGCCGTTGGCGGGCTGCGTCACGGACGTGACCGAGATCGGACCACCATCGATGTCCGTGTCGTTGGCCAGGACGTTGACGCTGGTCGCGCCGGCATCCTCGACCACCGTGGCGGCATCGTTCACCGCGACCGGCGCGTCGTCCGCGGCGGTGATGGTGATGGTCACCGTCTGCGCGGCCGACGTGTCGACGCCACTGTTCGCGGTGCCGCCGTTGTCCTGCAGGGTGACGTCCACGCTCGCCGTGCCGTTTGCATCCGGAGCGACGGTAAAGGTCAGGGTTCCGGTCGGCGAAATCGCCGGCGGGATGGTGAACAGCGCAGCGCCACTGGTGACGTTTGCGGTGAAACTGACCGTCTGGCTGCTTTCATCCGCCGGACCGGGCGAGATCGCCGTGGCCCAGTTGGTGAGGGTGGTCAGGCCGGAATCTTCGTTGACCGTCGGATTGGTGCCGGCCGTGAAGCTGGGCGCGTCGTTGACCGCCGTGACAGTGATCGTGAACGACTGCGGCGCGGACGTATCGGAACCGCCGTTGGCGGTGCCGCCGTTGTCCGACAGCGTCAGGGTGATCGTGGCCGTGCCATTGGCGTTGGTCGCCGGCGTGTAGGTCAGTGTGCCATCCGCGGCCACGCTGGGACCGGCGGCGAACAGGCTCGGGTTCGTATTGCCGGTGACGTTGAAAGTGAGGGTCTGCAGACCGCCGTCGTTGTCGCTGATGCCCGTTGCCCACGGGTTGACCGTCTGCGCACCGGCGTCTTCGAGGATCGTCTGGTTCGGGCCGACGGTGAAGCTCGGCGCATCGTTGACGTTGCTCACCGTGATGGTGAAGGTCTGCGCCGCGGAGGTGTCGACGCCGCCATTCGTCGTGCCGCCGTTGTCCTGCAGCGTGACACTGACGGTGGCCGTGCCGTAGGTGCCGTTCTGCGCGGTGAAGGTCAAGGTGCCGTTGGCAGCGATCGCCGGCGCGGCGCTGAACGCCAGGTTGCCGGTCGTCGCGCCGACGGTGGCGGTGAAGGCGAGCGTCTGGCCATTTTCATCCACAGGGCCCGCCAGGATGTTGGTGGCGAATGCCGCAAACGTCGACGGGCCGGCGTTCTCGAGTGCCGACGCGGAGGCACTCAGGTCGAAGGAGGGTACGTCGTTGACCGGCGTCACCGTGATGGTGAAGGACTGCGGCGCGGACGTATCCACGCCACCGTTGGCCGTACCGCCGTTGTCCTGCAAGGTCAGCGTGATCGTGGCCGTGCCGTTGGCGTTGGCCGCGGCCGTATAGGTCAGCGTACCGTCGGCGGCCACGCTCGGACCAGCCGAGAACAAGGTCGGATTGGTGTTGCCGGTGACGTTGAAGGTCAGCGTCTGCGTGTTGGCGTCATTGTCAGTGATTGAAGTCGCCCAGGCGGCGACCGTCTGCGGGCCGGCATCTTCCAGCGAAGTCTGGTTCGCACCGACGACAAAGCTCGGCGCATCGTTGACGTTGTTCACCGTGATGGTGAAGGTCTGTGCCGCGGTGGTGTCGACGCCGCCATTCGCGGTACCGCCGTTGTCCTGCAGGGTGACGCTGACGGTGGCCGTGCCGGAGGTGCCGTTCTGCGCGGTGAAGGTCAAGGTGCCGTTGGGGGCAATCGCCGGTGCGGCGCTGAACGCCAGGTTGCCGGTCGTAGCGCCGACGGTGGCGGTGAAGGCCAGGGTCTGGCCGCTTTCATCGGCCGGCCCGGCGAGGATGTTCGTCGCAAAGGCAGCAAAGGTCTGCGGTCCGGCGCTTTCGAGCACCGATGCCGAGGTACCGAGATCGAACGACGGCACGTCGTTGACCGCGGTGACGGTGATCGTGAAGGACTGCGGCGCGGACGTATCCACGCCACCGTTGGCCGTACCGCCGTTGTCCTGCAAGGTCAGCGTGATCGTGGCCGTGCCGTTGGCGTTGGCCGCGGCCGTATAGGTCAGCGTACCGTCGGCGGCCACGCTCGGACCAGCCGAGAACAAGGTCGGATTGGTGTTGCCGGTGACGTTGAAGGTCAGCGTCTGCGTGTTGGCGTCATTGTCGGTGATTGACGTCGCCCAGGCGGCGACCGTCTGCGGGCCGGCATCTTCCAGCGAAGTCTGGTTCGCACCGACGACAAAGCTGGGCGCATCGTTGACGTTGCTGATAGTGATGGTGAAGGACTGCGCGGCGGAGGTGTCGACGCCGCCGTTGGCGGTGCCGCCGTTGTCCTGCAAGGTCACGTTGACGGTCGCGGTACCGATGGTGCCGTTCTGCGCGGTATAGGTCAGCGTGCCGTTCGGAGCGATCGCAGGTGCCGCGCTGAAAGCCAGGGTGCCGGTGGTCGCGCCGACGGTGGCGGCAAACGTCACGGTTTGCGTGGTCTCGTCGGTGGGACCGGGAACGATGGACGTGGCGAAACCGGGAACGGTCTGCGGCCCGGCATTCTCGAACGCGGAAGTCGACGCCTGTACCGTGAACGACGGCGCGTCATTCACTGGCGTCACGGTGATCGTGACTGTCTGCGGTGCCGACGTATCGACGCCGCCGCCGGCCGTACCGCCATTGTCCTGCAGCACCAGGGTGATCGTGGCGCTGCCATTGGCGTCGGGTGCCGCCGTGTAGGTCAACGTACCCGTCGGCGAAACCGCGGGGGCGGTCGAGAACAGGGCCGGATTGGTGTTGTTGGTGACGTTGAAGGTGAGCGCCTGCGTATTGCCGTCGCCGTCGCTGATCGCGGTGGCCCAGTTCGCGACTGTTTGCGGGCCAGCGTCTTCGAGGGACGTCTGCGCACCACCGGCCGTGAAGGTCGGTGCGTGGTTGATGGCGTTGACCGCAATGGTGAAGGTCTGCGCGGCGGACGTATCCACGCCGCCGTTGGCCGTGCCGCCGTTGTCCGTGGCAACGACGCTGATCGTGGCAATGCCCGAGGTGCCATTGGTCGGCGTGTAGGTGAGCGTGCCGTTGGACGCGACGGCAGGAGCGACCGCAAAGGTGAGGTTGCCCGTGGTATTGGTCACGGTCGCCGTGAAGGTGACCGTCTGGGATGTCTCGTCGGCAGTCGGACCGCCGCTGATGCCGGTTGCCCAGCCGGCTACCGTCTGTGCGCCGGCATTTTCCGTCACGGACTGGTCGGCGCCGCGGGTGAAGAGCGGCGCATCGTTGACGGGCGTGATGGTGATGGTCGCCGTCGCTGGCACCGAGGAGCCCTGCCCGTCGTTGCCGGTGAAGGTGAAGCTGTCGGTGCCGTTGTAGTTCGCGTTGGGCGTGTAGCTGACCGTGGCCGATGTCGGGCCGGTCGGCGTGATCGCACCGAGCGTACCGTTGGCGGGGCCTGTCGCGATGGCGAACGTGATGTTGGCGCCTTCCGGATCCGTTCCGGTCAGGGTGACGGTGACGGCCTGGTCTTCCAGGGTCGTCGCCGTTGCCGGTGTCACGGTCGGTGGATTGTTCTGCAGATCGCGCACGTCGACACGGAAGAACGCGCGCTGATTTTCGAGCGCGCCGAAGACCGCTACGATATCGATAGCGCTTTCGGTGGTGGTGGCATCGCCCGTGGGATCAGTCGCCAGCGGTGCGGCATTGGCCCAGTCGCTGACGTCGCCGTCGGCGGCAAAATTCGCCGCGATCGCAACACCGGTGGCGATCAGGAACAGGGAAAGCACGCGCCAGGCGGCTGTGCGCTTGGCCCTGCGTGCCCCCAGGAAGGCCACGATGCCGGCCAGTACCAGGAGGATCGGCCAGGTGAGAAAGGGAATCGGCAGCGCCGGCAGGCCCAGGAGGATCGGGCCGCCCGACGGCGTGGTGAGGAGGTCGTCCTGCCCGGTCGCGCTGTTGGCGACGACTGCCAGTCGCAGCGCATTGGGCTGCCAGCCCGAACTGATATTGGCCAGCGCATCGGTCAGTTCGACGACGTCCGCGCCGCCCAGGCCGTTGTTCAATCCGACGGGATAACCGCCGCCGATCGGGGTGTCCGCACCGAAGGCGCCGCCGGAGCAGGCCGCGCGGCGCACGGCGATGACCTGGGGCGTAGCGCCTCCGGTGACTTCGGCCTGCAGCCGGAAGTCGGCGCCGGTCATTGCCGGTACGGTACAGCCGCTGGTGGGCCGCCCGTCGCCGTCAACGTAGATAGAATAGGTATACGTTTGAGCGTTTGCTGGAGACGCTAGCAGCGCGCCAAGAAAAAGGCCGACAGCCGCCAGCCCGGCATTCACAATTCGCATATGCCCATCCTCGTCGTTGCGAAAGCGGCAACGCCAGGCGCTGCCACTGAATACCCCGCAGACAGCGTCGATGGGCTTTCCCAGTCGGTTCGTCCGCAACCCCTGCGCTCGAACCATCCCCCTCACCGGCCCCCGAAGGGGCACGCCATCTACCCGGGTATCCTAACCAATCCGATTAATTTTTTGTTTCGTTGGTGAACTTATTCTTGACGGTGGTGTCGCGGCGGTTCGCCAGAGGTCCGGACTTTTGCGCTAGGCAAACGCCGGTAGCGTCGCTAGGCTGTCGGTTTCTCGTCACCGCACACACCCAAACCCATCGCTATGCAATATCCCGACCACATCTGGCACAACGGCAAGATCAAGCCCTGGGCCGAGGCGACGACTCACGTGATGTCGCACGCCCTGCACTATGGCTCTTCCGTTTTCGAAGGCATCCGCTGCTACGAAACACCGAGCGGCCCGCAGATCTTCCGTCTGACGGACCACAACAAGCGCCTGTTCCAGTCGGCCAAGATCTACGACATGGCGATGCCCTACTCGGTGGAGGAAATCAACGCCGCGTGCCGCGAAGTGATCCGCGCCAATCATTTGTCGAAAGCGTATTTGCGCCCGGTGGCCTATCGTGGCCTCGGCGGATTTGGACTTTCCGCGGAAACGCCGACCGATGTCGCCGTGGCCGCCTGGGAAATGGGCCCCTACCTGGGACCGGGTGTGCTGGAGGCGGGCATTGATGCCTGCGTGTCGAGCTGGCAGCGTTTCGCCCCGAACACGATTCCCGCGGGCGCCAAGGCCGGTGGCAACTATCTTTCGGGCCAGCTGATTGCACGCGAAGCGCGCCGCCTGGGTTTCGGCGAGGGCATTGCGCTGGCGTCGACGGGCCTGCTGAGCGAAGGCGCCGGCGAGAACCTGTTCCTGGTCTTCGAAGGCAACTTGCACACGACGCCGGTGGCCAGCGCCATTCTCAACGGCATCACCCGCCACTCGGTCATGACGCTGGCGCGCGATGCCGGGATCGGCGTCATCGAGCGCGACCTGCCGCGCGAATACCTTTACCTCTGTGACGAGCTGTTCATGGTGGGCACGGCGGCCGAGATCACGCCGATCCGTTCGGTCGACGGCAAGCCGGTCGGCACGGGCAAGCCCGGTCCGGTCACGCATCGCATCCAGGAGCTGTTCTTCGGCCTGTTCAACGGCAAGACGCCGGACAAGCACGGCTGGCTCGAACCGCTGGATCCCTGATCGGATTCGCTACCGAATGGTGAGTGCCGCAGGGATCGCGGCATCGGGTGGGGCACACCAGCTGGCGCGCGGCCGTCCGGGCGCGCGCAGGATCGGCATCACCCGTTGACGGCGGCGTCCGGATCGACCATCCGGTATCCAATGCCGTGCCGGGTCTGGATCAGCGGCTTGTCGAAGGGTTTGTCCAGGGCGGCGCGCAGGCCGTGGATGTGTACGCGAAGGGAATCACTGTCGGGCAGTTCCTCGCCCCAGACGCGGTGTTCGAGGTCCTGCCGGGTGACGACCGACGGGCTGGCCTCCATCAGGAATTGCAGCAACTTCAGGCCGATCGGATTGAGCTGAATCTGCTTGCCGGCGCGCGATACGGTCAGCGTATCGAGATTGAAGCTCAGGTCGGCCACCTGCAGCACGCGGCTCTGCGGCCCCTTGCCGCGACGGGCCAGGACCGACAGGCGCGCTTCCAGTTCCTGCAGCGCGAACGGCTTGGTCATGTAGTCGTCGGCACCGGAATCGAAGCCGGAGAGCTTGTGATCGAGCGCATCCCGCGCAGTGAGCATCAGCACGGGAGTCTGCTTGCGCGCCTCCTGGCGCAACTTGCGACAGACCTCCAGACCATCCATGCCAGGCAGGGTGAGGTCGAGGACGATCGCGTCGAAATCGTTGACCACGGCCAGGTGAAGCCCGGTGACGCCGTCTCCGGCGAAGTCGACGACGTGGCCTTTGTCTTCCAGAAAGTCGCCTATGTTGGCGGCAATATCCCGATTGTCTTCAATGACGAGTACGCGCATGGGGCTGGCTTGGTGAACTCCGTTTCGGGAAGGATGCACCTGGATCGGTGCCCAGGAAAGGGGCGTCGGTGCGTCCGGATGCCGGAAAGAAAATGGCCCAAGGAGGTGCCATTGGGGGAACACACCTCGCTTGGGCCAAAAAGCTACTGCCCCGATTACCGTAGTCTGCTCGTCACGACCTGACCTTGGGAGTGTTCGCAGAAAGTACAGTGGGGACGATACTAGGAAGCGGGTGCTTAAATGGTCGTTAAGCGGCTTTGACGGAATCGTTAACCGTTTAACGGTACGGTGGTGACAGTGCTTTCGCCGTCCTCATAGCGCCGGCAGATGCGGGTTCCGGTCACGATATGGCAGTCCTGCCCGCCGGAGCGCGACTCGTCCGTCGCGGGCGCACGGGCGCCACCGCCGGAATTGCCGAGCGAAAAGACGAATGTGCGCGCAAAGCGGCTCGACGCGGTGGCATCCGTCCCCGTCTGGAAGCGCCATTTGCTCAGCGCCGAGACCGCCGCCCGCTCGAAGACGCCCGGCGGATCAGCCCGCTCCACGCGGATATCCCGCGCGATGCCCGCCGCATCAACGTAGTAGGTGAGCTCCACCTGACCCTCGACGCCCCGCATCAGAGCCGTTTCCGGGTAGGCCGGCGGGATGTACTGGGTCGGCAGCGGCTGCGCCGTCTCGACGACGGGCTCGGTCACCGCGACCGCGGGACGCGCCGCCATGGCCAGGTTCCCGACCGCAGGCAGCCGGGCGGCCGAGGCCGTGATCGCCGGACGATCCAGGGCCAACCGAGGCATTTCGACCGCAGCGGCCGATTCAGTCGCCGCCGCGTCGGCGACGGGCAGTTCCACCGCTGGAGCGGTCAGCGGCGGCACGACGACGGCCGCACGCTCGAAGCGCAGGTTGTCGACCGCGATCGGCGCGCGCGCCGGCGCATCTGCCGGATTGCTCAGCAGGCTGCGCAGCTGCCAGGGCGTGAGCACGTCCGCGAGGCTGGTCCGGGCCCATTCCACCCGCTGGGCGGCCGCGATGACCAGTACGGCCAGGGTGCCCAGCAGCGCCGGTGCCAGGCGCGCCATTACCCGGGTGTCGAGTGTCGTAGGCGGTACGCGGGCGATCAGCTGCACACGCTGCAGCAGCACGCCGCCGGTCGCCGTCAGCGCCAGCTCGCCGGGCGAGGCCAGGCGCAACTGTTCGAGGTCGGCCAGGGTTTCGACGTAGGTGCGCGGACTGGCGCGGCTGATCCGCAGCACCAGCTCATCGCAGCAGACTTCGCGCTGGTGGCGCAGGTCACGCGAAATCCAGTGCACGACCGGGTGATAGAACAGGACGGTCTCCACGACCACCTGGAACAAATTGACGACGTGATCCCAGCGGCGCAGGTGACCCAGCTCGTGCGCGAGGATCAGTTCGATCTGCTGCGCCGGAAAACCCAGCGCCACGGCGGCCGGCAGCAGGATGACGGGCTTGAACCAGCCGACCAGGGTTGGCGTTTGGACAGCCGCGCTATGCAGCAGGCGTATGCCGCTGCTGACGCCGAAACGGCGGCACAGCTCGCGCAGGCGGCCATCCCACTCGGCCAGCGGGCTGGCCTGGCGGATCAGTCGCTTGAGGCTGTGCCAGTGCATCAGCGCACGGCCGGTCAGCATCACCACACCGGCGCCCCACAGGGCAACAAGCCAGGGGAGGAGTTCCTGCCAGTTCGACCAGAAGCCCGGTTCGGCGGCTGCGGCTGAAACGACCGTGGTGCCTGCAGCGACCAGGGTGGCGGCCGACTCGACGGGCGGCGACTGCACCAGGTACCAGGCGGTAATGAGCGGAAGCGCCGTCAGCGTGGCGAAGGCGCCCAGGCCCCAGGCGTACCGCTGGTGCCCCGGCCGGAGCCAGGGCCGCAGCGCACCAAAGGCAATACCTACCAGCGCTCCCTGCCAGAGGAAGTGGAGCAGAACCAGGCCCAGCACCCGGATTGACGGGTCCACCATACCGAGCCAGCTTTCCATTACTTCGACTCCCGGTCCAGACGGTTCAGCAACGCACGGATTTCTTTCAGCTCCTCGCGCGAGGCACTCTGACTGCCCAGCGCGTGCAGCACCAGCTGCGACGCCGAGCCGTCGAAGACGCGATCGACAATATCGTTGAGGAACCGCTTCTGCGTGCGTTCCTTGCTGATGGTCGGCCGGTAGACATGTGCGCGCTGGGAGTCATCGCGCTCGACCAGTCCTTTCCCGTGCATCACCTGCAGCAACTTGAGCGCGGTGGTGTAGCCGCCCCCCTCATGCAGATAGAGCGCCTCGTGCACTTCCCGCACGGTACTTGCGCCCTTGTCCCATAAAACACCCAGGATCGCCAATTCTGCTTCCGTCGGCCTGGGGACTTCGCTGCTATGACGTGGACTCACAGGTCACCCATTCATGTAACGAGACTCAAGCATGCCCGAGGCGACCGGCGCCGTAAACCGGCGCCGGACCGTCGTTGCGGGGCTCAGTTGCCGCGCTGCATCTGGGTGCGGCCACGGCTTTCCTGCAGCGAATTGACCGTGTCGCGACGCTCGCGCTCTTTGTCGGCATAGGTCATGCAGGTGCTCTGCGGACGGTTCGATCCGGTCGGCGCGCGGCGCGTGCAGATCAGGCGCTTGCCGTCGCGCTGGGCCAGGATGGCGTTGACCTGTTCCTGGGCGTTGAGCAGCTCGAGCTTCTCGTTCTCGCGGAAGGCCGAACCGTCGGAGTGCGCGCTCAGCAGGCGCTCCATGACGGCCAGCTGGCGGTTGATGGTTTCGCGCTCGGCGTCGGTGACGAACTCATAGCGGCCACCCTGCTTGATCTGCGAGCGGATGCTGGCCGCCTGCGTCTCGAACTGGGTCTTGTTCTCGGCGGTGAGGACGTTTTCGGCGGGCTGATCCTTGGCCTGGGCGGTCAGGGTGAACAGAGAGAACAGCGTAGCGGCCGCGAGAGAAACCATGCGGAATTTCATCAGTGGACTCCAGAAAGTGATCGTATATGCCCCTGCTTACTGGCCGACAGAGAGCTCGCGGCAGCATGCAGGTCGATGCTAGACATACAGCTCCGGCACTGTCAACGATTACTTTCGTACTATTTGTTTCGTCGCTTGGCCCGGGTCTGCGTCCGGTGCGCGATGTACTCGATGATAGCCCCGGCCACGTCGACCCCGGTCGCCCCTTCGATGCCCTCCAACCCCGGCGAGGAGTTGACCTCCAGGACCAGCGGCCCGCGCTTGGAGCGCAGCAGGTCGACGCCGGCGATATTGAGCCCCATGGTCCGCGCGGCGTGTATGGCAGTTTGTGTCTCGCGGTCGGAGAGGTCGGCGTCGGTGGCGGTGCCACCCCGGTGCAGATTGGAGCGGAATTCGCCCACCCGGGCCTGCCGGCGCATCGCGGCGACCACCTTGCCGCCGACGACAAAGCAGCGGATGTCCGCCCCCTTTGCCTCGCGGATGAATTCCTGCACCAGGAAATTCGCATACAGGCCGCGGAATGCCTCGATCACGCTCTGCGAGGCAGACGCCTTCTCGGCCAGCAGCACGCCCTGCCCCTGCGCGCCCTCATTGAGCTTGATCACATGCGGCGGCGGCCCGAGCAGGGTGAGCAGGTCGGTCGTGTCGTCGGGGTTGTCGCCGAACACCGTCCGGGGCAGGCCCAACCCTTCACGGGCGAGGAGCTGCAGGCAGCGCAGCTTGTCGCGCGCGCGCAGGATGGCGTCGGAACGATTGGGCGTGAATACGCCCATCATCTCGAACTGGCGCAGTACCGCCGTGCCGTAGAAGGTGACGGATGCGCCGATCCGCGGAATGATCGCGCAGTAGTCGGCCAGGCGCTTGCCCTTGTAGTGCACGCTGAACTCGCCCGGTGCGATTCCCATGTAGCAGCGCAGCGGATCAAGCACGCGTGCCCGGTGTCCGCGCTGGCGCGCGGCCTCGACCAGCCGTCGCGTTGAGTATAGTTTTGCATTACGCGACAGGATTGCGATATTCATTTTCTAGCTCCGGCCCACGGGCACCCCAGGTTCCGCTGCACAGATACGAACGACGGGGATCGACCTGGAACCGGCCCGCGAGGGCCGTGCGTCCCAGCAGCATCGGGAACAGCATATTGCGGCGACTGGTCAGATTGATTTCGGCTTCAAACTCCAACGACCCCACGCGCACCGCTGCCAGGATGAACCACCGTTCGGTGGCATGACCACTGGAATCGGTCACGCGGCGTCGATCCGTCGCCTGCGCCTCGGCGACCACGACCGACGGCCCGTGCCGGTTTCCCGGACGGAGCTGGAAACGCAGCCACGTCTGGTTGCCGCGCCGGAATCGTTCCAGCGAATCGACGTGCAACGAAGAGGTGCGTGCACCGGTATCGACCTTGGCCTTCACCGCCACGATACCGAGCCCGGCCAAGCCCACCCATTCGCGCCAGCCGATCACAGGCAGGGTCTGCATGAATCCTCGTACCGGTGGTGGGCGCGTCCGGGTACGACGGGCAGTGATCCGCGGCACGAGACAGTGGCAGCAGCGGCGACGCCCGTTCGCGAGTCCGTAGGCGCGAATATAGCAGAGGGGTACCACGGGCCGGCAATGCGCCAGCCGGCCCTAGGGAAACACCAGGTCCCGCACCGGCTGCACGCGGCCGCCGTCGTAGCGGGCTTCTTTCATCCGGCCGGCGCTCAACGCGAAGATCCGTTCGCCGACGAAGAACAGCCGCGCATTGCCGTACCAGTCGGTACAACTGGCTTCACATTCGATGTCGATGCGGCCTCTGCATGTCGGGCACGCCGGCCGTGCGCAGCTGGTCTCCGTCCAGGCGCAGGAAGACGATGTCGGAGACGATCTCGTCACTCCAGCTCTCGTCCACCGTCGAATCCGGCCAACCCGGGCTGCCGAACAGCTGCACGCCTCCCGCCACGACGCCGCTATTGAATGCGTGGCTACGCAATTCCGCAGACGGGTGAGTCGGCACGTGCACGGTGGACGCGAGCACTGGCTGCACGCGTTCTGTCACGTAAGAAATGGACGATGTCCGACGCATGATGAAAGGACCCGGGCGCGATGCCTGGCCGGGCCATCAACTCCCGGAAATCGTCGTGAGAATTGCAAAGATGGGCGGCCGTCAGCCGCGACAGGGCAATCCGCGACGGAATCAGCGGCAACAGGATGCGCAACAGCGGAGATGGAGCGGGTGATGGGAATCGAACCCACGTCAGTAGCTTGGGAAGCTACAGCTCTACCATTGAGCTACACCCGCGGCAGGTCGGCGTATTTAGCCATAGTCGCGCGTGACCGACAATGTACCGCTGCGTACACCGGGTCCAGGCCGTATCCTGTGCGGCTACGGCGCTGCATAGTGCCCTACGAACAGGAACCGCAATGCCCGGAAGGACCAACTGGCGACAGCTCGCCCTGACCGCCGTCGTATTGGCGGGAGCGGTGGGCACCCTTGTCTATCGCCTCCTGCCCGAACCCGCGAACACCTTGACGCCAGAACGCCTGGACACTTTGGCGCAGGCGAACTTGCAGGAGGACGACCTGAAGCGCTGCCGGGAGACGCCGGACCCCGTCGATGCTGTCTGGCCCAAGGCCACCGTGGCGGACCTGTGCCGCTATTACATGGAGCCTGTTCTGACACGCGACGAGGCACGAGCGCTTCTGGACACCGGGCGCGCAGACCAGTTGGACGCCACGTTCGAAACCTACCTGACCGCACATTTCTCGGATACTGGCCGGCACGGCATTCTGCTGCGCGCCTACGCGGAAATCTTCTCGAAGCATGACGACGCCGTCGCCGATATCGTCCGACGCTGGCGCGACGCGCGTCCACAAAGCGCCTACGCGCTCACCGCTGAAGGCTACATGCTGGTGAGCCGCGCCGGTGCGGAGCGCGGCGAGGACACCATCGCCGCGACCTCGCCCGAGGCGATTGCAACCATGAGCGCGACATTGGCGGAAGCCAGGACGGTGCTGCACGCGGCGATCCACGGCAATCGCCGATTGCTGCCCGCGTATTCCGCGCTCATGAAAATGGCGCGCATGGGATCGGACGGCGCGCTGCTGGAGCAGATTGCGCGGCAGGCGCTGAGCATCGACCCCACTGATGCCAACATCTACAAGCGACTGATGATCGCCAGTGAACCGCGCTGGGGTGGATCCGAGGCGAAAATGCAGGCGGTCGCGGACGCCGCCATGGCACACGTCGAAAAGGTGCCGATGAACTCTCTCCTTTCGACGCACGCGCTGAACTACCAGGCATATATGCACTACGTCCAGGGCGACGCGAGAAAGGCCCTGGCCTTGTACGAGACAGCGCTCAGACGCCAGCCGGACCCCCTGGCACTGAAGTATGCCGCCGATGTCGCAATGGCCGTGGGCAAGTACGCCCAGGCGGTCGAATGGCAGACACAGGCCCTGCGCTTTTTCCCGGACGACACGGAAATACTGGGGCAGCGCGCTTCCGTATTGACGCACCTCAAGCGCCTGGACTGGGCGCTGCGCGACGCGACGCGGATGGCGGCGCTGATGCCGGGAAGTTCGAAACCGCTGCATCGCAAGGCCAACATCCTGAAAGAGAGCGGCGACTTCGCCGGCGCGGAGCAGGCATACCAGCAGGCGCTGGCCATCGACCCGGAGGCCGGGGAAATCTTGAACAACCTCGCTTATTTGTACCTGACCAGCACCGGGCACCGCGCCAAAGCGATCGCCGTGCACGACACCCTGGTCGCGAAATTCCCGGATCACGCCAGCACCTGGACCCTCCAGTTCGACATTTACGAACGGGAGGATCCTGCGCGGGCAGCCGATGGCCTCCGCCGGTTCCTGCAGCTCGTCGATCCGCGCGACGCCGTGATGGTGGACCAGGCCCGGCGCGCGCAATCCATGCTCAAGACACTGGAGGAACGCCAGGCACAGTCGGCGCCGAAACCCGGCTGACACACCTGGCCGGTGACCGGTCGTGTTCGCTTGGCGCCGACGCGACCGTTCACGGTGATAGCCCGCACGGCACCGGGACAGGCGGCGCCTGAACGTCGCCAGACACCCGTACGGCGGCAGGTCGGCATTCAGCCAGTCTGCTGTCTGATACGAGCTAGCTACGCCGGGGCGCTCGTGGCGTGGCGCGGAACCTCCAGGAGACTTCCATGTACATGCGTTCACGGTTTGCGGCGTTTCTGGGCATCGCGCTGCTGGCCTTTACGTGCGGCGTTGCCCAGGCCGAACGGGGCGACCCGCCAAGTCGCGTCGCCCGCCTCAGCTACACCCGGGGCGAGGTCAGTTTCTCGCCCGCCGGCGAGGATGAATGGGTCAACGCGACCCGCAATCGACCGCTGATCCGCGGCGACCGGCTCTGGACTGACCGCGGCGCCCGGGCCGAACTGCAGGCCGGCACGGCCACCTACCGGCTCGACGAGGGCACCAGCTTCCAGATCCTCAACCTGGACGACCGCAACGCCCAGGTCGAACTGGCGCAGGGCACCCTGAACCTGCGCGTGCGGCGCATTTACGATGCGCAGACGTTCGAGGTCGACACCCCGACGCTGGCCTTCGTGATCACCCGGCCGGGTGAATACCGCATCGACGTGGATTCGCGCGGGCGCCATACCACGGTTGCCGTGTGGGACGGCGGCGGTGAAGCCTATGGCGACGGCGCGCACTTCCGCGTGCGCGAAGGCGAGGCGATCCGCTTCTTCGACAGGCGCCTGAGCGACTACGAAGTCTTCGATATCCCGCGGCCGGACGAATTCGACCGCTTCTGCATGGATAGCGATGCGCGGATGGACCGTTCCGTGTCGCGCCGGTATGTGTCGGAAGACCTCATCGGCTATTCGGACCTGGACGAATACGGCAGCTGGACCGAAGTGCGAGAGTACGGCTCGGTGTGGTTCCCGTCCCGCGTCTCCGTCGGCTGGGCGCCTTACCGCGACGGCCATTGGATCTGGCAGGAACCGTGGGGCTGGACCTGGGTGGACGACGCCCCCTGGGGCTTCGCGCCCTTCCACTACGGCCGCTGGGTCCACGTGAGCAATCGCTGGGGCTGGATTCCGGGCCCGATCAGCGTGCGTCCGGTGTATGCCCCGGCCCTGGTCGCCTTTGTCGGCGGCCACAACTGGCACGTGGGCGTGAACATCGGCACCCGTCCGATCGGCTGGTTCCCGCTGGGCCATCGCGAGATCTACGTGCCCCCGTACCGGACGAGCCGCAACTATTTCACCAACGTCAACGTGACCAACACGGTCATCAACAACACGTACATCACCAATATCTACAACGACTATTCGAGCGGCCGGAACATCGCGGCGGTCAACTATCACAACCGCCAGATCGCCGGCGCCGTCACGGCAGTGCCGGGCGACGCCTTCGTCAACGCACGCTCTGTCCGCCAGTCGCTGATCACGCTCGACCGCGAAGCGGCGGCCCGCGCCGAAGTAACCCATGTCGCCGCGATCGCACCGTCCAGCCGCAGCGTTGTCGGTGTCGGTCGCGCCGCCACGGCGATGCCGGCACGCGAAGTCCTGCAGCGCGAGGTCGTGGCCCGCACGGCACCGCCGCCGCGGATGCCGTCCTTCAGCGAGCGCCAGCCAGTGCTGCAGCGTACTCCGGGCCGGGTGCCTCCGCCGGAAGCCATGGCGTCGGTACAACGGGGTGACACCGCTGTTTCCAGTGGTCCGCAGCGGGTCCGCGTGGTCGGGCCGAGCGCCGGTGGACGTGAGATGAGTACGCAGGACGGCCGCGGTCCGGACCGCATGCCGACGCGCGAACCGGAGCGCGACACCGCGGTCAGCTCGCGCAACCGCGGACCGACCGAGGGCGGCGACCGCGCGGTTCCCGAGCGCGGCGGACGCGGCGAGATCCAGCGCGGACCGGTCGAGCGCGACACCATGGACCGCGCCGACACGCGCCGGGTGGAACGCGATTCCGAACCCAGTGCCCGGTCGCCGGTTGGCCGCAACACGGACACGGCGCCCGAGCGCGATTTCACCCGACCGAGCAGCCGCTCCAGCGACACCATGGTGCGTGCGCCGCGTGATCGCGGCGGTGATGACATCAACAGCAATCGCGTGGAGCGCAGCGCGGCGCCCACTGCCGAGCCGCGCGTGATGCGCGAAACGCCTCGCCAGGTGGAACGCGGTGACCGTGCGGAACCCGAATATCGCGGGATGGAGCGCCCGTCGGAACCCACCAAGCCGCAGCCGGAATATTCGAGCCGGCGTCCGATGCCGCGTGAGGATGCGCGGCCGGTCGAGCGCGATGCCCGCCACGAGCAGCCCGAGCGCCGGATGCGCCAGGCTGAGCCGGCGCCGCAGGCCTACAGCCCGCCTCCGCCGCAAAGCTACGCGCCGCCGCCGCAGGAACGCGTCCGCCGTGCCGAGCCGGTGGAACGCGCGCAACCGCCGCAACAGTACGTGCCGCCGCCGCAGACCCGCGAGGTCTACATGCCACCTCCGCCGCAGCAGCGCGCGGCGCGGGAACCGGTCGAGCGCGCAGCACCGGTGCACGCACCGCCCAGCCGCGAGCCCAAGGGTGAAGGCGAGCGCCGCCGCACCCGCGAGGACGAAGGCGATCAGGGACGTCCCCACCGCTGAGTCAATCACCACACCCGGCCCGCAAGGCCGGGTGTGGTGCTTATGGGGTCGCAGCGCGGGCGGCTGCCCGTACAATAGGCGGATGCAGATACTCCTCAATGGCCATCCGCACCAATGCGCGGAGGACACCACGCTTGCCGAACTCCTCGACCAGGCCGGGTACGCGCAGCGACGTGTCGCCGTGGAACTCAACCGGGAAATCATCCCGCGCAGCCGGCACGCCCAGACTGCTCTGGCACCCAATGACCAGGTCGAGATCGTGCATGCCATCGGCGGCGGCTAGCCGCCGCACCGGCACGCGCCGCATCCAGCCGCATTCAGCGATGCCCGGCCGCCGGTCGGACGGGCTCTGCTACCATTCCCCGCTTTAGCACGGCGTTCGTCATGTCCCCATCGACCTCCGACTCATTCGTCATCGCCGGCAAGTCCTACCGGTCGCGCCTCCTGACCGGCACCGGCAAGTTCAAGGATCTGGAAGAAACGCGCCAGGCGACCGAAGCGGCCGGTGCCGAGATCGTGACGGTGGCCATCCGCCGGAGCAACATCGGCCAGGATCCGAACGAGCCGAACCTGCTCGACGTGCTGCCGCCTTCGCGTTACACGATCCTGCCCAACACGGCAGGCTGCTACACCGCCGAAGACGCCGTGCGCACCTGCCGCCTGGCCCGGGAACTGCTCGACGGACACAACCTGGTCAAGCTGGAAGTCCTGGGTGACCAGCGCACGCTGTTCCCGGACGTGGTGCAGACCTTGAGCGCGGCGGAAACCCTCGTTCGCGAGGGTTTCGAGGTGATGGTCTATACCTCCGACGACCCGATCCTGGCCAAGCGCCTGGAAGAAATCGGCTGTGTCGCGGTGATGCCGCTGGCGGCGCCGATCGGCTCCGGGCTCGGTATCCAGAACCGGTACAACCTGCTCGAAATTGTAGAGAATGCGAAAGTTCCCATCCTGGTGGACGCCGGTGTCGGCACCGCGTCCGATGCGGCCGTGGCGATGGAACTGGGTTGCGACGGCGTGCTCATGAACACGGCTATCGCCGGGGCGAAGAATCCGGTGCTGATGGCCAGCGCGATGCGCAAGGCGATCGAAGCGGGCCGCGAAGCCTTCCTGGCGGGCCGTATTCCGCGCAAGCGCTACGCCTCGGCGTCCAGTCCGATCGACGGCACCATCGCATGAAACCGGGTGACGGCGACCAAACCGGCGACGACGCCAGCCGTCCGCAGCGTCGGATCCGCAGCTTCGTCCTGCGCCAGGGTCGCATCACGCCGGCGCAGGAGCGCGCGTTCGCCGCGCACTGGCCGCGCTACGGACTCGACTTCACCGGCCAGCCGCGCGACCTGGCCGCCGTCTTCGGCAATCAGCGTCCCGTCGCGCTGGAAATCGGCTTTGGCAACGGCGAGCAGCTGGCCTTCGGGGCGGCCCACGAACCGGCGATGAACTTCATCGGCGTGGAAGTGCACCGTCCTGGCGTCGGTCGGGCGCTCAACGCGCTGGCCGCGCAGGATTCGAGCAACGCGCGGGTGTATCACCACGATGCCGTGGAGGTGCTCACCCAGGAACTGGCGCCGGCGAGCCTGGCCCAGGTACGCATTTATTTCCCCGACCCCTGGCACAAGAAGCGGCACAACAAGCGGCGCCTGGTACAGCCCGAACTCGTCGCCCTGCTGGCCACGCGCGTGGCGCGGGGCGGCTGCTTGCATCTGGCGACCGACTGGGCGGACTATGCCGAGCAGATGATGTCCGTGGTCCAGGCCGATACCGCATGGCGCAACCGGGCCGGGACGGATGCGTACTCGCCGCGACCGGACTGGCGCACGGAAACGCATTTCGAGAAGCGCGGCCTGCGTCTTGGCCACGGCGTGTGGGATCTGATATTCGATCGCGTGTAACCGCCACCGCAGCGCAGGCATAAATCTAAAAAACCACAATGGATGCCGGCCTCTCACTCACCACCGACATGATGCTCGTCTTCGGGCTGGTGATCTTCACCGTTTTCATGCTGGTACTGGAGTGGATCCGCGCGGACGTCGTCGCCCTGCTGGTCATCGTGGTGATCGGCATCACTGGCCTCATGCCCGTGGACCTGCTGTTCGACGGTTTCGCCGGCAATGCGGTGATCTCGCTGATCGCGGTCATGATCATGGGCGCCGGACTAGACCGCACCGGCGTGCTCAACAAGGCGGCCAGCCTGGTTCTGCGAGTGTCGCAGGGCGTGGAATCCCGCCTGTCGCTGGCGATCAACGTCATGGCGGGTGCGCTGACCGCCGTCATGCAGAGCCAGGCGCTCGCCGCCCTGCTGCTGCCAGTGGCCTCGCGCGTGTCGGCGCGCACGGGCGTGCCGCTCAAGCGCCTGCTGCTGCCGATGGGCTGCCTGATCCTCGCCGGCACCAACACGACGATGATCTCCAATTCGCCGCTGATCCTGCTCAATGACCTTATCGTCAGCGCGAATCGCAACCTGCCGCCGGGTGCGGAAACAATCGAGCCATTCAAGCTGTTTGCGATCGCGCCGATCGGCATTCCGTTGCTGATCGTCGGGCTCCTGTACTTCGCCTTCTTCACGCGGCGCCTGCTGCCCGACGAGGAAAGCAAGCAGAAGGTGACGCCCGGCCGCACGGAAACCTACTTCGCCGAGACCTACGGCATCGACGGCGACGTGATGGAGCTGACCGTCACCGCCGAAAGCCCGCTGGTCGGCATGAGCGTGGGTGAAGTCGAGCAGATGCGCGGCGCACCGTTGATCCTGGCGATGAAGAACGGCAATGAGTCGCGCCTGGCGCCGCCGGCCGACCAGATGATCTGGGTAGGCACGGTACTGGGCGTGCTGGGCCAGCGCGACCAGGTCAATGATTTCGCCCAGAATCAGCTGCTGCGTGTCCAGGCCCGTCTGCGCCAGTTTGGCGACATGTTCAATCCCGGTCGCGCCGGTATTTCCGAGGCGGTGATCCCGCCCACCTCGCGCTTCGTCAAGCAGACGCTGGGCGACCTGCGCATGCGCAAGCACCACGGTATCAGCGTACTGGCGATCTACCGCGGCGAGCAGGTGTTCCGCGAAGACGTGCGCAAGGTATCGCTGCGCGCCGGCGACACCCTGGTGCTGCACAGTTCATGGCGCGACCTGGCCCTCGCGGCGGAAGACCGCGACTTCGTCGTGGTGACCGACATTCCCAAGGAAGAAGCGCGACCGGCCAAGCTCTGGCACGCGCTGATCTTCTTTGGTCTGGCAATGATGCTGGGCCTGTTCACCGGCATGAAGCTGTCGGTGGCCATGCTCACCGGCGCGGTCGGCATGCTGCTGGCCGGCGTGCTGACCATGGACGAGGCCTACAGCTCGATCAACTGGAAGACCATCTTCACCCTCGCCTGCCTGATTCCGCTGGGCTGGGCGATGGATTCCACCGGCGCCGCGGCGTGGGTCGCCCAGGAAGTGCTGGTGTATCTGGGTGACTGGCCACAGTGGGCGCTGCAGGGCGTCATCGCGATTCTCTCGCTGTTCTTCGCCCAGGTGGTCTCCAACGTGGGCGCCACCGTGATGATGGTGCCGATGGCGATCAATATCGCGCTGGCCTCCAACGGCAGCCCGGCTGTCTACGCCTTGATCGTGGCGATTTCCACATCCAATACCTTCATCATCGCCAACGCCAATCCGGTACTGACCATCGTCGGCGGCCCGGGTGGCTACCGGCGCCGGGACTTTCTCAAGGTCGGCCTGCCGCTCACCCTGCTGCTGCTGATAACGCTGCTGATCAGCGTCAACGTGATGTACGGCCGGCCCTGAGCGGCGGCCGGCGGTCTATTCCAGCGCACCGCCAACCCCCACGTCGCCATCAGTCACGCGCAACTGCACGGGCGCCAGTCCGCTGCGGCAGGGACCACCGATACATGCGCCGGAAGCGACGTCAAAACTGGCGCCGTGCGCGGCGCAGACCAGCACGCCATCTTTCACCAGGAACTTGCCCGGCGACCAATCCAGTCGCCGGCCGGCGTGCGGGCATTCATTGTGATAGGCGAACACCCGTTCGCCCTGGCGCAACACAATCAGGCTGAAACCGCCGGTGCTGCTTTCGATCTCGGCGGAGATCGCCCCACCATCGGGAATGTCGTCGATCCGACAAAGGGAAGTCCGGTCGTTCATCCTGCCTCGGCCTCGGTGTTTGCTGGCCGCCAAGGTTACCTGCACGGGATGGCAAAAGCTGCCGAGCCGTAGACCCGTTGCGTGCTAAAAAAGCGCCGTGCAGGCGCTCGCGCTCTCCATGACGTTTCCGGCGAAAGCCCCATTGCCTATTGCGCCGTCGCCCCTACCTACCACAACAGTTCGCCAGCACCGTGCCCTTCCATGCCCAGTCGTTCCGCAACGCCATCGCGATGGCGCGACCGCGTCGGCGAAAGCCTCCTCTTGCTCGTCCTGTCGCCGCTGTGGGTGGCATACGCCCTGCTGATGTATGCCGGGGGCGCCGGCAAATCCCGAGGGCTCCAGTATGTCGCCCTTGCGATACTCCTGCTGGCCTCGGCCGGAGTACCCTTGCTCATCATCTACGGCGTGAAATGGCTGGGCTGCGTGGTGTTCAGCGCGCTGGGGCTTGGCCCGCCTGCCTGCCTCTGAGCGTCCGGGCAGTGGGGTACCTCGGACGCCTTGATCCCATGCCCTGACGAACTGCACTTGAGTGCGCCGCAGGAACCCTTAGATTAGAAGGTCGCACCGGCTGCATAGCCGATCGCGTGCATCGCCACCACAGGATTTCCGCGCCCATGTTCCAAGCCATCTTCCGCCTCCCGCGCACCCGCAACCCCCTTGCGCGGGCCGTGTTCGCCGTGCTGGGCGCGCTGGTCCTGGCGGGCGTCCTCGTCTTCGGCTTTTTTGCACTGGTGCTGCTGGTCTGTGTCGGCGCGGTGATCTGGCTGGCGCGTCACCTCGCTGGACCGCGCGCGCCGGCAGCGACCGCAACCGCCAGCGCAGGCACACCTCCGCCGTCGCGCCAGACGCCGGCGGGTGTGATCGAGGGGGAGTTCGTCGTGGTGGATGAGTCCGCCACCACGCGCCAGCAGCGCTGACCGGCGCCTATTCCTCCGGCGGCAGCAGCTCCAGAGCCATGACGATGGCGTCTTCGCGGCCGCGTGCCGTGGGGTAGTAGTTCGGGCGCCGGCCGATTTCGTTGAACCCGAGCTGGTCGTACAGCGCGATTGCCCGTGGATTCGAGGGGCGCACTTCCAGGAAAACGCGTTCGGCCCGGTGCCAACGGGCCAGATCGATCAGCCGGCGCATCAGCCGGCGACCGTGACCGCTGCCCTGTTCATCCGGGCGCACACAGACATTGAGGACATGTGCCTCGCCGGCGGCGACCGAAAGGATGCCGTAGCCCACGACCTCGTCGTTCCGCGCCAGTACCCAGCAGTTGTAGCCGGCCCGGAGGCAATCGCGGAAGATCCCTTCGGTCCAGGGAAACTCGTAAGCGCTGACCTCCACGGCAACGACACGCTCTACCTCGTCGGCACGCATCGGACGCATTTCGGGAAACGCCGGCTGGAGGATCGCAACCATGCTCAGCCCGCCGTGGCGAGTCGCCGTTTGAGTGGCCGCAGGGCACGCCACAGCAGCCGCTTGGCCATGGCGTTGCCGCGCAGGCCCGCCGGTGCGCTGGTCACCACGATCATCGCGCTCTGCTGGGCTGCCGTGGGCAAATCGGCGCCGACCACGCGGGCCAGGTGCTCACCCAGGACAAGATACGTGTCGGCGCCGACGTCCAGCCCCTCGATGCGCCCCTGCTGCGGGCGGCACCAGGTGATGCCGGACTCGGCCGCGCCCAGCGCCCGCAGGATGGCGTCCACAACCGGGCCGCGTGGCTCATCGCACACCACGACCAGCTGGCGCGCCGCTACTTCGGCCGCCACGTCCGGCGCCGTCTCGACGGATTCCGACCGGTCTGCGGACATCGCGCCACGACGCATCCGGTAGACCGTCACCCCCATTGCCGACAGCCGGCGCAGGCGCCCCGGCGTCATCGGCAGGCTGGCTGCCACACTCATTCCCGCAAAGCCCTCATTCCGGCCAGATCATTGATGAGATCGCTGAAGATCCGGTCCAGCGCCACGCCGAACGCCTTGACCGTGTCTTCCACGGCGTTGCCGTCCGCCGGGGCCCGCGCGGCGTAGACCTTCTCCGCCAGCACCTCGCCGCCCCGCTCGACCCGGATCTGCAGCGCCACGTCCGCGTGGAACGCCTCACCGTCCTGGACGCGATCATACCGCTGGATCACGCCGCTAAGCTCGACGGCATTGGCGCTGGCCGGCAGGCGGTCGGTCACGACCGGCGCCGCATCGCGCTGGCGCAGCACTTCGATCAGGCGCCGCTGGAGCATGCGCGAGGGCGGATCGCTCCAGTGCTGGTAGTGGTAGGAGCGCAGGGACCGCCCGCCCGAGTCGAGGGTGTAGATCAGGGCCTGTTCGGCGTACAGCCCATCCGCGCCGAAGACGGCGACATCGATCGGCACACTGACCGACAGTTTCCCGTCCGCCGCGATGCGGGGATCGGGCAGCCGGTAGTAGGTCATGTCCGGTACGACCGGCGCGGAACAGGCGGCCAGCACCAGGCTTGCCGCCGCGAGGAAAGTCCGCTTCATTCCTTTTCCTCCGTCGCATCCGCCTTGGGCGACAGCAGCAGGCGGTTCGGGCTCTTGCGGATCTCGCGACTGAACTGGTCCAGGTTGCGGCTGGAAGAATCCAGGTGATGCACGATCGCGTCGATCCGGCCCGACAGCGCCGCGAGGATCGCACGCAGGTCGGTCACCGCCGCCGTCACACCCGGGCGATTCTCCCGGGTGATTGCCGACAGGTCGGTCATGACCCGGTCCAGCGCGGCCTTGGTGGTATCCAGCTCACGGCTCACGGCACGCACTTCGGCCAGGATGTCGCCCACCGCTTCGCGGTTGGCCGGCTTGAGCAGGTCATTGACGGCGTCACTGGCGTGATTGAGCCGCACCAGCAGGGCCTGCGCCTGGGACACGAGCTCGGGCGTGCCCTTGTCGAGGGAATCGGTGATCGAATCCACGCGCCGCGACAAGGTCTGCACCAGGGGCGTGATCTGGCTGCGCGTCAGTGCGGTGATCTCGCCAGCCAGTTCGTTCATCGCGCCGAAGATGTCGGCGCTTTCTTCGCCCTTGATCTCGCCACCGACTGCAATGGCCTGTTTCTCGATGCCTTCGCGAATGGCAATGGAGACGTCGGCCAGCAGGCCGCTCGACTGCAGCCGGGCCACCGAATCGGCCGGAATCGGCCAGTCCTTGCGGACGTTGAGCGTCACCCGGTAGCGCGTGCCCTCGTCGGTCCTTCGGGGCTCCAGTGCGGTCACCTGGCCGATGCGGTATCCCTGGTAGAACACCGGCGCGCCATGGCGCAGGCCGGTGACGTTGCGATACACCGCGTAATAGTCGACTTCACCGCCGTGTCGGCCCGTGACCAGGTACAGGGCAAACAGGAGCAGGCCGAAGCCTGCCAGCACAACCACTCCGACCAGGGTGTAGTTCACATGGTCGCGCTTCACGGCAATCCTTTTCGCCCCAGGCGGCGAGTCATGCATTGTCGGCGGGCAAGGATACCGGGCCGGTGGAAAATTGCGCGTGGAAATACGCCGCGGGGGGCCAGGGTGCTCATCCGGCGTCCTCCTCGGTCAGGCGCCGCAGATAGGCGTCGACATCCACGGTCACCTCGCGCGGCCGGCGGTTGAGGAGGTCCTGGATGCGCGCGTTGTCGGCGTTGCGTACTTCGTCGACGGTACCGGTCATCAGCACGCACCCGCCATCCAGGACGGTGATCGAATCGGCGATCTTGAAGGCGCTCTCCAGTTCGTGCGTGACCACCACGATGGTCATGCGCAGCGCATCGCGCAGGCGCAGAATCAATTCGTCCAGCTCCGCGGAGACGACCGGATCCAGCCCCGCCGACGGCTCGTCGAAGAACAGCAGGCGCGGATCCATCACGATCGCCCGCGCCAGCGCCGCGCGCTTGATCATGCCGCCGGAAAGCTGGCTGGGCATGAGGTCCTGGAAACCGCCCAGGTTGACCACTTCCAGTTTCAACCGGCTCATGATGCGGATGGTGTTCTCGTCGAGCCGGGTGTGCTCCCGGAGCGGTAGCGCCACGTTCTCGCCGACGGTGAGCGAGGTCAGCAATGCACCGCCCTGGAACGAGACACCCAGCTCCTTGCGAACTTCCTGCAACTGACTCCGGCTGGCCCGGGCAATGTCGATGCCGAATACTTTCACGCAGCCGCGCGTGGGTCGGTGCAGTCCAAGCAGGTGGCGCAGCAGCGTACTCTTGCCCGAGCCCGACCCGCCCATGATGACGCGGATCTCGCCCGTTTCGACGCGAAAATCCACGTCGTGCAGGATGCGCCGGCGGCCGTACCAGACGTCCAGTCCCGTCACGTCAATGACCACCTCGGGCGTGTTCATGACGGGCGGTTAAGGAAGTACGAGAAGATCATGTCGGCGACGATGATGTAGCAGATCGAAATCACCACCGCGCGGGTGGTTGCCCGGCCGACCCCTTCCGCACCGCCGGTGACGTTGAACCCGGTGCTGCAGCCGATCAGCGTGATCAGCACGGCGAACACCGCGCTTTTCGACAGGCCCTGCCACAGGTCACCAGGGGATAGCAGCGACAGTGTCTGCTGGATATAGGCCAGCGGCGTCACGTCCAGCGCCGGCGCGCTGTAGAAGGCAGCCCCGAGGATGGCGATCGTGTCGGCGAAGATCGTCAGCACGGGCAGCATGATCAGCATCGCGATCAGCGCTGGCGCGACCAGGTAACGCACCGGTTCTATGCCAATCACCGTCAGGGCGTCGATCTCCTGCGAAACGCTCATCGAACCGATTCGCGCCGCCAGCGCCGAGCCCGAACGGCCGGCCACGAGAATCGCGGTGATCAGCGCGCCGAATTCCCGCGTGACGGACTTGGCCACGGCGAGCACCACCTGCGACTGCGCGCCGAATTCCTCCAGGGCGGCGATGAACTGGATGCCCAGCATCACGCCGATGGTCAGGGACAGCATGGCGACGATCGGCAGGGCGTCCACGCCAATGCGTCGCATCTCGGCCACCACGGCCGCCAGGCGCACCGGCTGGCCGAGCCGCCAGCCGGCTACGGTGTACCAGAGGCTTTCGGCCAGCAACATGCCGGCATAGCCCAGTCCCGCGATGGACTGCATCGTGGCCCGGCCGAGAGTGTGGATCGCCGCTACGATCACGCTGCGTCACCGCGGATGGCGGTGTCGATATCCGGAACGATGGGAAAGACCCGGTCCAGCCGGGCCAGCTCCAGTACCGCCATCACCGCCGGGCTGACCGCGGCCAGGGCAAAACGGCGGCCACTCTTGCGAGCGTTCTGGAACCCCTCCACCAGGGCGGCGATCCCCGAGGAATCGATATAGCTGACGGCGGAGAGCTCGACGCCCACGCCCTGGTGTTTCTCCAGCGCGTCGAGGATGGCCATGCGCACGCGCGGCGACCAGGACAGGTCCACTTCACCCGAAAGGCGCACGACCATGTAATCGCCATGCTGCTGCGTCACCACGTCGTTGTTCACTGGTCCTCCTCCTGCGGCAGCGGACACCGTTTCCACATACGCAATACATTGCCGATTCCACCCGGCCGCGGCTGCAGGCACCACCCATCCATCACGGTGTCGATGATGTTGAGCCCCAGTCCCCCGGGACGGCATTCGTCCAGGTCGCGCGGGCGGACGCAGTCCGGGTCGACCGGCGGCGCCGCATCACGCAATTCGAATTCGAGCATATCGCCGTCGCGTCGCACCGACACGGTGATGTCGCCGGTCCCGTCACGGTAGGCATGGCGGATGATATTGCAGCAGCCTTCATCGACCGCCAGCACCAGGCGGTCGCGCAGCTGCGGCGGCGTCCCGGCGCGGTCGAGCGCCAGGCGCAGGTTGGCGCGCACGCCGCGCAGGCGCTCCGGCTCTGCGGCGAAGGTCTGGCGCAGGTAGACCTCCGGCGGATGCACCCGCGGCTCTTCGAGCAACAGGATCGTCGTGTCGTCGACGAGCTTGAGGTAGCGCAGTTCCTGCACGATCGACCGCAGGCGCGACTCGGGCGGTGAGCCGGCGTAGCGTTCGATCAGGCTGCGTACGCCGGCATGTCCGAGGCGCGAGGCACCGCTGCGCACGTCGATCACACCATCGGAAAAGCAGTAGAGCGAGCCGTCGCCAAGCGCGACCGCCGCTTCGCCGAAAGAAATCCCTGGCACGATTCCCAGTGGCGGACCATCCGACGGCAATTCGCGGTAGGTGTTTCCCATGTGGAACAGCACCGGCGGAAATCCCGCGCCCGCCAGGCGCACCACGCGAGTGGACCGCTCGTAGTATCCCACCAGCGCGCAAACGAAGCGGCCGTCGTGGGTGGTCTGGCACAGCTCCTCATTGGCGCGCCGCAGCCATTCGGATGGCGCCAGGTCGTCCTTGCCGGCCCAGCGCAGCAGGCTGGCCGCCCGCGTCATCAGCAGGGCCGCGTCCAGGCCCTTGCCGGAGACATCGCCCACGACGAACCCGATACGCCCGTCGGGCATTTCGAAGTAATCGTAGAAATCGCCCGAGATCTCGTGCGCCGGCAGGTTGACCGCCAGCAGTGGAAAGCCGGCGCGGCGCCGGCGCGGCAGCAGCGCCTTCTGCAGCCGACGGGCGAGATCGAATTCGCGCTTGAGCCGCTGCTGTTCGAGTAGCTCACGCGCCATGCGGGCGTTGTTGATGGCCAGGGCGGCCGGCGCGGCCAGCAGGCGCAGGATGCCCGCGTCCACGGTATCGAACGGCTGCCCGCCACGTTTGTTGAACAGTTCGATCACACCGATCGGGCCGTTGGCGGTGGCAAGCGGCGCAGCCAGGAGCGAACGCGTGATGAATCCGGTTTCCGCGTCGACGCGGCGGTGCACGCGATCGTCGTTCTGGGCATCGGCCACGATCTGCACCGCGTTCTGGACCAGGGCGAGCCCGACGATCCCCTGTTCCGGCGACAACTTCAGCCCGGAGAGGTCGACGGGTCCAACGCACACCTTGCACTCAAGGACGTTCTCGACCGGATCAAAGAGGAACAGCGAGGCGGCCTCGGCCGCCATATAGTCCACGATGCGGTTGAGCGCCTCGGGCAGGGTGGTGCGCAAGTCCAGCGAAATGGCCAGGGTTTCCGACAGCTCCGCCAGCAGGGCGAACGCCTGGGCCCCCTCGCCTTCGGCGGCGCGCGCCAGGACGGTAGCCGCCGGCAGGCTCACAGGCGGTGGTGCTCCTCGCGTGGAACGGTGTCGCGCTGGCTCCGGCGCTGGTGCAGCCCCCACAGGGTCAGGATCAGGCCCGAGATCACGTACAGCAGGGCAATCGCGAACAGCACCATCGGTGTGTCGACATACAGCGCGACGAAGATCAGGACGACCAGCGGAATCCAGATGAAGGGCACCCGGTCAGACAGGGGCCAGGCCTTGAAGCTGTAGTACCGCACGCGGCTGACCATCAGCAGCCCGGCCAGGATGGCCAGCGTCGCCGACGCCCACTGCACGACCGGCTGGCTGCCGGAAAAGCCGTTGTCGGTCATCGTCCAGACGAAGGACATGCACAGCGCCGCCGCGGCGGGACTGGCCAGGCCCTGGAAATAGCGCTTGTCGATGACCCCGACCTGGGTATTGAAGCGCGCCAGCCGCAGCGCGGCGCAGGCGGCATAGATAAAGGACGCCGCAAACCCGACTTTCGCCGCCATCGGGCCATTGGCAGCCAGGGTCGACAACGACCACACGTAGAGGACCAGCGCCGGCGCGATACCGAAGCTGACCATGTCGGCCAGGGAATCGTACTGGACGCCGAATTCGCTCTGCGTATTGGTCAGCCGGGCGACCCGCCCGTCCAGCCCATCGAGAAGACCGGCAACGAAGACGGCGATCGAGGCATCTGCCGGCCGGCCGGCCATGGCAGCCGTGATGGCGTAGAAACCGGCAAACATCCCGCCGGTGGTCAACAAGTTGGGCAACAGGTAGATGCCCCGGTGCGGTTTGGTGCGCGGGGTGTCGCGGGAATCCATGCGTAGCCTGCCTGGGGGTTTACCGGAGTTTACTGCAATGGCTCACGGTACCGGATGGCCGCAGCTTGTATCGTAGTAGCAACAATGTTATCCAGTGATCGCTCGCCGCGCGCCGCTGTCGCGCGTCTTCGGAGACCCGCATGAAAATCCCTGCAATCGCCCTGGGCCTGCTTGCCTTGGGTGCCATGTCCGCCGCCCAGGCAGGCGATAAAGTCTACAAGTGGAAGGATGCCGCGGGCATCACGCATTTCACCGATACGCCGCCGCCCAAGGGTACCGAGTTCGACAATATCCGGATCGTCGGCCAGAGCACGCCGGTGGCCACCGACACTGCTTCCACGCCGGGAACACCGGCGACGCCGGAAAATGCCGCAGACGAAAAAACCCAGCGCTGCAAGCAGGCCCGCGACAAAGTGGCGCTGCTCAGCAGCCCGGTCGCCCTGACCATCCAGCGCGAAGGCAAGACCGTACCCCTGGAAGGTGCCGAGCGCGACACCCAGCTCAAGATCGCCACCGCGACCGCCGATACCTATTGCGCGGCCGCGGCCTCGAAGTAATTCCGTCGCGCCATGAACGGGCGCCCGTGGGCCTGGCTTCTGCTTGCCGCCATCGGCGCCGCCGCAGCGTGGTGGTACTTCTTCCCCGCCACGCTGCCCACCGCGATCCGGCACACCCTCCCGGCATCGCCGACCGTCCAGACGGCCCCGCCGCCGCTATACAAGTGGCGTGACGCCAACGGCCGCCTGAACGTCACTGACCAGCCGCCACCCGACCGGCCCTATGAGACGGTGCGCTACAACCCGGACACCAATGTCGTGCCCGGCTACAAGCGCCCGGAAGACAAAAAAGACTGAGCTCCGCGGCGCGGCGCTGCCCCGCCGCCATCAGCCGATCCGGCCGGGCCGGCGACCGGCGGAGGCGCCGGTGTGTCAACTTGTCCGGTCCTTCCCTAAAATCACGGACTTTTCCCTATCGACCTTCCCATGCGCCTGAGCCAGTTCCACCTCGCCACCGTCAAGGAAATTCCCGCCGACGCCGAAATCGTCAGCCACAAGCTGATGCTGCGCGCCGGCATGATCCGAAAGCTCGCCGCCGGAATCTATACCTGGGCGCCGCTGGGCCTGCGCGTGCTGCGCAAGGTGGAAGCCGTCGTGCGCGAGGAGATGAACCGCGCCGGTGCGATCGAAGTTCTCATGCCCTCGATCCAGCCGCGCGAGCTGTGGGAAGAAACCGGTCGCTGGGAAAAATTCGGCGGGCAGCTGCTGAAAATCAAGGACCGCAAGGAATCGGAGTTCTGCTTTGGTCCGACGCACGAGGAAGTGATCACCGACTTCGCCCGCGCGGAACTCAACAGCTACAAGCAGCTGCCGATCAACTTCTACCAGATCCAGACCAAGTTCCGCGACGAGATCCGCCCGCGCTTCGGCGTGATGCGTGCGCGCGAATTCCTCATGAAGGATGCGTATTCCTTCCACCTGGGCGAGGAGTGCCTGGGCAAGGAATATTGGAACATGTACAACGCCTATTCGCGCATCTTCACGCGACTGGGCCTGGGCTTCCGGGCGGTCGAAGCCGATACGGGCGCGATCGGCGGCAATGCCTCGCACGAATTCCACGTGCTTGCCGAGTCCGGCGAGGACGCAATCGCGTTCTCCACCGGATCCGAATACGCTGCCAACGTCGAGATGGCCGAAGCCGTGGCGCCGTCCGCGGAGCGGCCGGCCGCGACGGCCACCCTCGAACGCGTCGACACCCCGACCCAACGCACCATCGACGAAGTGTCCGCCTTCCTGGGTGTCGACGCCACCCACTGCATCAAGACCATCCTGGTGCGCGGCACCGACGGGCTCGTCGCCCTGTGCGTGCGCGGCGACCACGAGGTCAACGAAATCAAGGCCGGCAAGCTGCCCGAGCTGCCGGGCGACTCGCAGCTGGCCGACGAGGCGGAAATCGTGCGCGTGCTGGGTTGCCGCCCAGGCTTCATCGGTCCGGCGGGGCTGCCCGACAGCATTCCGGTCATCGTCGACCGCAGCGCGGCAGCCGTGGCCAACTTCGTCTGCGGCGGCAACCAGGACGGCACCCACTTCCGCGGCGCCAACTGGGAGCGCGACGCCCGCATCACGCGCGTGGCCGATATCCGCAAGGTCGTCGACGGCGATGCCTCGCCGGACGGCAAGGGTCAGATCCGCATCGGCCGCGGCATTGAAGTCGGCCACGTATTCCAGCTCGGCACCAAATACGCCGAGGCGCTGCAGGCCACGGTGCTCGACAACGACGGCAAGAAGAAAGTCATGCACATGGGCTGCTACGGCATCGGCGTGAGCCGTATCGTGGCCGCGGCCATCGAACAGAACTTCGACGCCAGCGGCATCTGCTGGCCCGAACCGATGGCGCCCTGGCGCGTGGCAATCTGCCTGATCAATCCGAAGAACGATGCGGCGGTCATCGATGCGGCCACCAGCCTGTACGACGAGTTGACCGCCCGGGGTATCGAAGTCGTGATGGACGACCGCGGGCTGCGTCCGGGTCCCATGTTCGCCGACATGGAACTGATCGGTATTCCGCACCGCGTCGTCGTCAGCGAGCGCGGCCTGGCCGCCGGCACCTTCGAGTATCGCGCCCGTCGCGACGCGGACAGCCGCCAGTTGTCGCGCGAGGAAGTGCTCGCCCTCTTCGCCTGATCCGGAAACGACAGCCCCCGCACGCGGCGGGGGCTGTCAGTATGGGCGTAGCCGCCGGCGGGCGACGGCCGCAGCGCGATTACTTGTCCTTCTTCACCAGCCCGCGCAGCTTGTTCAGCAGGCCGCCAACCTTCACCTGGTCAACCACCTTGGTGAGCTTGCCCGCCAGCCCCTGCTGCCGTTCCAGTTCCGCCAGCTCCTCGCGCTGGCGATCGGCCATCTGGGTTTCCCAGCGGCGCTTCATTTCTTCCTGCTGCACCTTGGTGCGCAGCTGCTTGCGGTAGTCATCGGGCAGCGCCTCGCGGAAGAGCCCGTTGGGCTCGCGCGCGACGTAACGGCCGATCTCGTCGTACATGCCTTCGGTGAACTGGTCCGGTCCAACGGTCTTGGTCTGCTGGCCGCCCAGCTGGTCGAAATTGGTGAAGGTCATGCGGACCACGCCACTGTCGGCGTCAGCCACGAAGTGCGCCGCCAGCACGACCTTGCCGCGCGCCCTCACGTTCGCCGCGAGCACCTCGCCCGAGGCGTCCTTCTTGGTGAAGGTGATGCCGCCGAGGTGGAAGCGCTGGAAGGCGCCCGCAATGGCCTTGACCTTGGTCGTGCCCAGCACATCGATCGACGGACATTCGTCCGAGACCACCGGGCAGGGAAAACTGAGCTTGATCTCCTTGGAGCTGGCCGTACTGGACAGCTTCAGGTCGTATTCGTGGTCCACTGACAGGACCACATCCCCGTAGCCGGCCACGGCATGCGAGAACGTCTTCTTCGGCTTGATGAACGCCAGGTTCTGCGTCAGCTTGGCCAGGTAGTCATAGAGCGCGGCCATGCCGGGCTCCAATTGCGTGCGATAGGCCGCCTCGCGCTCTTGTTTGGCGCGCTCAATGTCATCAGCGCCAGCCTTGCGCCGTCGAGCTTCCTGTTCGAGATCGTCAAGCAGTCCCACTGCTCACCCCTGAAACGTGATTACGCGGGCCGTAACGGACAGCCCCGCTTCCAACCGCTATGGAAGGCCTGAACAAGCGGCGGACTCCCGCCGACGGCCCGTGGTATCCCCCTTTGGGTGCCTGCGAAGCAGGCCCCGGCCCGGAACACCGGATCGCCCGGGCCGGCCTGGCAGGTACGGGCTTTGTTCTGACGCTCCCTGACCAGGCCACATAGTATCCCGTCTGCACGCCGCTGGCACGTACCGAAAGGGCGTCCCGGGCGCCGGCAACGTTTCCGGGCAGACGCGGCGCCTTGGCGCTCGCGGCGCAACCGTACGGAGTACACCTTTTGCACTTTGGGATGGATTTGTAACAAAATCCGCGCCGGGGCGTCCGAACGGATTATTGCAGGGGTCCGGGCCGAATATCAGGGAGTCGCGCATGTCGTCGCCCAGCGTTAGCCGCAACCAACGACAAGGATAATCATGGCCATTGATGTCGAAAGCCTCAACCCCAAACAGCTCGCGGACCTGATCGCCCGGGCCAACCAGCGCCAGAACGACCTGCAACGCGAAAAACTGCACGAAATACGCGAGAAAATCGTGCATCTGGTCAAGAAAGAGGGGTTCACGGTCGACGAACTGTTCGGCGCAGGACGCCGTCCGAAACGGACGGTCAAGCCGAAGTACCGCAACCCGGTATCCCCTTTCGAAACCTGGACCGGCCGCGGCAAGCGCCCCCGCTGGTTCAGCGCCGCGCTGCTGGCCGGCAAGAAAGAGAAAGACCTCCTGATTTGACCCCAGCCCCTAGTAACTACGAAAACGCCGGTATATCCGGCGTTTTCTTTTGGATTTTTCGACAACGGCAGCGCCCGTGGGACAACGGGGAACGCGCCACCGACGCACATGCCATCGCAGTGCCGGCGCGCCTGCTACAGGCTGCGTCGCGGCGGCACGATCAGGTCGCCAAAAAGCAGCCCCGCCACCAATGACACCAGGATCGTGACCAGTGAAAACGCCGTATCGATTCCGAGAAATACATCACGTTCGAAAACGAACGACAGGCTTTTGAAACCAACGCTACCGGGTACCAACAAGATAATCCCCGGTTCCCGCAGCAGCGCGCCCGGCCGGTGGGTCAATCCCGCATATAGATTGCTCAATGCGCCCATGCTCAATCCGGCAATGAAAACGCCGAATTCCGGGCCGAAATTCGCGCCACCGATCCGCGTAATCGCATAACCGAGCAAGACGGCGCCAATAACCAGCCCGAAATCCCGTCGTGCACTGCGAAACAGGACCGCGAAGCTCATCGCGCCCATGATCAGCCCGGCCCATTCCACCCATGCCGGTGCCGGCGGCAACCCTTCTGCGGCCGGTACGATACCCGTCACGCGACACAGCTGCGCCGCTGCCACCGTTCCGAACGTCAGCTTCAACAGAGTGGCCGTTGCGCCGGCCACGCGCGCGACGCCCGAAACCAGGTGCTGGTTCGACAGCTCGCGCACCGCTGTAGTCAGGCTCATGCCCGGCAGCAGCACGATCAGGCTGGCCAGCACGACCGGCTTGAGCGTCAAGGGCGCCACGAAAGCACTGAAAGCCGTGGCGATCACCGTGACCAACAGTGCCGACACCGCTTCGAAGCTGGCCGACAGGCGCGGCCGGTCCCTGGACCAGTGTGCCAGCAGGCCGATCAGCCAGCCGCAGAGCGCGGCAACCGCGATATCCACCAGCGAGGTCTTGAGCAGCATCGCCACGCTGGCCGAGGAGGCACCGAAGCTGAGCACGGTCATCCATCGGGTGCGGGCGCTGTCGGGGCGATCCTGCTCGCGCAGCATCTTGTAGCCGGCCTGGAGGTCCAGGCTGCCGTCGATCACGCGATCCGCGATGTGGTCGACCTCGCACAGCCGGCGCAGATTCACCTCGCCCGGCGCCAACCGGATCACCTGGGTGACCTGCGCCACCGCGTGCCGTCCCTGGCTGTGTTCGGCGAAGGACAGCACGATCGAGGTCGGCGTCGACAGCACGTCGCAATAGAGCTCCAGCCGGGCGCTGACTTTCGCGATCGCCTCCTCCAGGCGTGGCGCCGCCGTGCCGTACTCGTGCAGCCGCCGCGCCAGGGCGATCACGAAGCCCACCCGGGTGGTCAGCGTGTAGGCCTCATTCATGCGGGACCTCGCGGATAATCGACCGTTCGGACAGGGGTGGCGGGTGTTTCGGGCATGGGTCTGGGCGAGGCGTTGTCGATCTTGAGTGCGCTGGCGTGGTCGGCCGGCGTGATTATCTATAAGCGCCTCGGCGAGTCGCTGCCGCCGATGCAGCTCAATCTTATGAAGAATTTGATCGTGCTTGGTCTGCTTGTTCCAAGCCTCGCCGTATTCGCCGACTGGCCGCCGCCCACGCTACCGCTGTCGGACCTGGTGATCACCCTGGTATCCGGCGTCCTGGGCATTGCCGTGGCCGACACGCTGTACTTCCGGGCGCTCAACCAGCTGGGCGCGGCGCGCACCGGCATCCTCGGCAACTTCTTCAGCCCCTTTGTCATCCTGCTCTCGTTCGTCTTTCTGCACGAGCGGCTGGGGCCGATCCAGATCGTCGGCTTCGTCCTGGTCACCGCGGGCGTGCTCACCGTCGGTCGCCAGACCGTGACCGATACCGTGGACCGGCGCGCCATCCGGATCGGCATTGCCACCGGTATCGCCGCGATTTTCCTGATGGCAGTGGCGATCGTGATGGTCAAGCCGGTGCTGGAGGCGCAGCCGTTTGTCTGGGTGGTCAGCCTGCGCCTGGTCGGCGGCGTGACGGCCATGGCCCTCGCCTACGCGGCGTTCGCACGCACTGCGCCGTCGACGTCGCAGAACCGGGGGCCGATCCCGTGGCGCACCCTGCTGGCGGGGGCTTTTGTCGGCCAGTACCTGTCGATGGTGCTGTGGCTGGGCGGCTACAAGTACACGCGCGCCTCGATCGCTGCCATCCTCAACGAGACGACCTCGATCTTCATTGTCCTTCTGGCCTGGCTGTTCCTGGGCGAGCCGCTGACGCGCCGGAAGCTGGTGGGCGTCGGCCTCACCGTGTCAGGCGTCGCCTGCATGTTACTGGCCTGAGAAACCGGTGCCATACGCGTCCGCAGGGCGTTTTTCCGGATGGATACTTGCCGGTGGGGCCACTAGACTCGGCCACAGGCAGGAGAACGCGCAATGTCAGGGGCCGAACTCACCGAACTGCTCAATCGCGCCCAGCACGGCGACGGCCGGGCGCGGGACGAGGCATTCGACCGCATCTATTCCGAGCTCAAGCGCATTGCGGCCGCCGAATTGCGCCGCAATCCGGGCGCCACCCTCAACACGACCGGCCTGGTCCACGAGGCCTACGCCAAGCTGGCCGCCAACTATGGCGGGCAGCTCACCGATCGCAGCCATTTTTTCAGCCTGGCCGCGCGGGCGATGCGCCAGATCCTGGTCGACCAGGCGCGCAGGCGCATCGCCGACAAACGCGGCGGCGGGGTGGCCCCCACCGACCTTGACGGCGTCAATGTCGCCGTGGACGCCAAGGCCAGCGAGATGCTGGTCATCGACCAGGCACTCGATCGCCTCGCCCGCCGCGATGCCCGCGCCGCCCAGGTCGTCGAATGGCATTTCTTCGGCGGTTTCACGTTCGACGAAATTGCCGCGGAAATGAGCCTGAGCGAGCGCACCGTGCGCAGCGACTGGGCACTGGCCCGCGCCATTCTTTCCCGCGAACTCGAAGGTTTCTCGGTCTAGCGCCACGGCGCGCGCCCCGGACAGATCAATCGTCGCTATCCGTCGGGTAGCGACCTAGGATGCTGGCGGGAAGATCCGGCGAAACGTCAGGTTGATGCGCGGCGCCTGGACGCGCGGCGCTTTCGGCAGGTCGTGTCGATAGTGGCGCTGGGTGTCGCCGCGCATCACCAGAAGGCTTCCCGCCGGAAGCATCAGCGCCAGAGATTGTGCCGCATCCTGCCGATGGTGCAGGCGGAATCGCCGCGTTGCACCAAGGCTGACAGACGCGATCACCGGCGCCGGCCCCAGCTCCGGCTCGTCGTCGCTGTGCCAGCCCATCGAATCATTTCCATGACGGTACAAGTTGCAAAGAACACTATTGAACGGAACGGCGCACAGCTGCGTCACCCGGCTCCGGATCTGCGCCAGGGTGGGCGTCCACGGCAACGGTACGAACCGCGTGCGGGAATAGGTGTAGACCGCGTCGGGATCGCCCATCCAGCACGACAGCCGCGGTGCATCGACCTGGCGGCCGAACAAGATCAGCCGATGCGTGCTCCAGGCGACTTCGGCCATCACCTGCGCGAACAGCGACGCGGCGTCCGTGAAGGCGCAGGGCGAGAACAGCAGGTCAGCACCCGGCAGGGCCAGCGCGCGCAGCGGCTCGGCGGCCGGGGGTACGGGATCCTGCGGAAACAGGTCGTCCATCGGTGCCGGGCGGTTCAGGTGTCGGGACGCGCGGCGCCGTCCGTAACGCCAAGCGAAGCCAGCACCGCCTGCGTATGCTCGCCCAGCTGCGGCGGGGCCAATGGCGAGGTGGTCGTCGCATCCGGGCACCGCACCGGATTGGCGATCTGCGGTACATCACCCAGTACCGGATGCCGGGCATCAAAGCGCAGGCCGCGCGCCGCGACCTGGCTGTGCGCGAACACCGCCGCAAGGTCGTTCACCGCCCCCGCAGGTACGCCAGCCGGCACCAGCTCACCCAGCCAGTGTGCCGTCGGCCGTTCGGCCAGGAACGCACCAACGGCCTCCACCAGTGCCTGGCGATGGGCCACGCGGGCCGCATTGGTGGCGAAGCGCTCGTCCTGTGCCAGGGCGACACCGGCCACGGCGCAGAGGCGCCGGAACTGCTCGTCGTTCCCCACCGCCAGGGTAAGGTGGCCGTCGGCGGTGGCAAAGGTCTGGTAGGGCGCGATATTCGGATGGGCCGTGCCGAAACGGCCCGGCACCTGTCCACCCACCAGGTAATTCATGCCCTGGTTGGCCAGCCAGCCGACCTGGCAATCGAACAGCGCCAGGTCCAGGTACGCCCCCTGCCCGGCTCGCTGACGCCGATGCAATGCGGCAAGGATGGCGGACGCGGCGTACATGCCGCACATCAGGTCGCTGACTGCGACGCCCACCTTCATCGGCCCACCGCCCGGCTCACCATCGGCGTGGCCGGTCAGCGACATCAGGCCGGCTTCGGCCTGGATCATGGCGTCATAGCCGGCCCGGGCCGCGTTCGGACCGGTTTGCCCGAAGCCGGTGATCGAGCAGTAGATCAGCCCGGGGTTGTGCGCCGCGAGGCTGGCATGGTCCAGGCCGTAGCGCGCCAGCGTACCCGGCAGGTAGTTCTCGACCAGCACGTCGGAACCGGCGGCCAGCTGCTGCACGATGTCGCGCCCCTCCGGCTGGCTGAAATCCAGCGCCACCGACTGCTTGCCGCGGTTGCAGGCCAGGAAATAGGCCGCCGTGGTTCCCGCCTCGTCAAGGAATGGCGGCCCCCAGCGGCGCGTGTCGTCACCAACGCCCGGCTTCTCGACCTTGATGACCGTCGCGCCGTAGTCGGCCAGCAGCTGGGTGCACCAGGGCCCGGCGAGAATCCGCGACAGGTCCAGCACACGCACACCTTCCAGAAACGACATTGCGCCCCGCCCGAATCAGCGCCGCGCCGGATAGTCCGGTGCGGCATCCAGCGCCGCGGCACAGACTTCGGCCAGCTCCAGCAGGCGCAGGTCCGAGCCGGGCGGGCCGATGAACTGCAGGCCCAGCGGCAGGCCGGTCGACGAACGCCCCATCGGGATGCTCACCGCCGGGCAGCCCGACAGGCTGGGGAAGCTGGTGAACAAGGCCTGGTCAGCTGGCTCCACCGCATCAATCGCCGCGGCGCAGGCGGGCGTGGTCGGCGTAATCAGCACGTCCACCTGGGTGAAGATGCGGCGCGCCTTCAGGACGGACGCGTCGAGCATCTTGTCAGCCTGGACGTAGTCATGCGCAGAGCGCGCCGCGGCGTAGTCGAGCAGGCGCTTGAGATCCGCCGAGATCGGTGCAGCCGGATCGGCCAGGTCGGCGGCGTAGGTGCCCAGCATCTCCGCCTCCATCAGGAGCAGGCCGGCGCGGCGGGCCCGCTCGATGGGGTAGTCCTCGAAGTTCACGGCCTGGCGCTCGCCCAGTTCGTGGCGCAGCGTCACCAGGGCGTTCTCGAAAACCTCGACCACCTCTGGCGCCGTGCCCAGCCGCGCCAGGTTGGGCAGGGTGCCTGAGCGCAGCTTGCCCGGTTCCCAGTCCGGCGGAGCAAAGGCCACCCGGCGCTTGCGCGAGCGCGGGTCGTCGATGTCGTAGCCGGCAAGGACCTGCAGCAGGATGGTCAAATCGTCGACATTGCGCGCCATCAGGCCGATCGTATCCAGGCGCCGCGCGGCCGGTACCAGGCCTCGGGTGGAAATCTCGCCGTGCGTGGGTTTGATCGCATAGATGCCGCAATGGCTGGCGGGAATCCGCACCGAGCCAAGGCTGTCGCTGCCCACCGCCACGGCGCACAGGCCCGCGGCAACCGCCACCGCCGAGCCGCCGGAGGATCCACCGGCGATGTGGCCTTCCTTCCAGGGATTGGGCGTGGTGCCGTAGTGCGGGTTGCGCGTGGCCGCCCCCAGCACCCCTTCGTCGAGATTGGTCTTGCCCAGCACCACCGCGCCCGCGGCCAGCAGGCGCGCCACGCAGGCGGCATCGGTCGATGCCACCGCCTGGCGCCGGCGCGGAAGGCCGGCTGTCGTCACCCATCCGGCGACGTCGATGTTGTCCTTGAAGGCCACCGGCACGCCGTCGAGGCGCCCGATCGGGCCACCGGACGCCCGGCGCGCGCCGGCGGCTCTGGCCTGCGCGCGGCTTTTTTCCGGATCGGTGGCGAGATAGGCGTTGAGCGCGGTGTTTTCCCGCGCGATCGCCGCCAGATACGTGTCGGTCACCCGCTCGGCGGTGATCCGCCCCGAGGCCAGCCAATGCAGCAGTTGGCACAGTCCAGCGCCGCGCAGGGCGGTGTCGGCGAGATCGTCGTGGGTGGCCTGATTCATTCGCACCTCCTTGTGAGTGTCCGCAAGCGTGGTTCGATATCGTTCCGAGCGCAAGACGCTGCGCATTATTTTGCGTACGCTGACGTTAGGATCTCGCCATTCCCCCCGTTGGTCGCCTGCCCGTCAGGAAGCCGTGATGCCGCTGAAAGAAAAATCGCCCGAAACCGTCGATCTTGCCCCCACCGCCCGACGCGGCCTGCGCACCTCGCGCAAACCGCGCTACCTGCAGGTGGCCGACGAGTTGCGCGACGAACTCAAACGCGGCGATCACCCGGTCGGCGGCATGCTGCCGACCGAGGCCCAGCTGTGCGAACGCTTCAGCATCAGCCGCTATACCGCCCGCGAGGCGCTGCGGACGATGGAGGAAATGGGCCTGATCGCGCGCCGCCGCGGCTCGGGCACGAAAGTGCGCAGCGCCGAGCCGCAGGTGCGCTACAACCAGTACGTGCGGTCGATCGACGATCTGCTGCAATACACCCAGGCCACCCGATTCCAGTTGCGCCACAGCGACCGCCTGATGGCCGATGCGACGGTCGCCGGCTGGCTGGACGTGCGCGCCGGGACCGAATGCGTGTTGCTGCACGGAATCCGATACCAGCGCCGCATGCTCAAGCCGTTTTGCATTACCGACGTATATCGCCGCGCCACCATGCAGGGCCTTCCACCCGGTTTCGCCCGGGTGGAGGACGCGATGCGCGCCCTGATCGAGGGCGAGCTCTTCGCCCGCGTCGGCCTGGTCGAGCAGAGCCTGTCGGCCGTTGCCCTGGACGCCGAGCAGGCGCGCGAGCTGGAAGTGGAACCGGGCAGCCCGGCCCTGCGCACGCTGCGCCGGTACTTCGATCCGAAGGACCGCATCCTGCTGGTGGCCGTCACCCTGCATCCGGGCGATGTCTTCAGCTACATCACCCGCTATGAGCGCAGTGACGTGATGCGCGGCGTCTGACGACGACGGCGCGCCCTCAGATGCACGAGGCTGTCAGCTTGTCCTTCAGCGGCGTGGAGGGCACCAGGGCCCTGGCCCGCTCGCACATCCGCGCCGACTCCGCTTCGGTCATGCCCCAGCCCACCATCACCATGCGGCGCGTCCGGTCGCCTTCCGGCACCCGGAAATGGACGTAGTGGGTGGTCGACGGCTGCATGTCGAGCATGCGCTGGTAGCGCGGGTCAATTTCCCGGGTGCACTCGTAGCTCTTGATGGCGCACTGGGCCCCGGGCGGGCAGGCCATCGCCATCTCGACCCCACCGTTGGGCTTCTGGCACTCGGCTTCGGTCGGGCGCTCGCCGATGACCACCAGCTCCAGGTCCCGGCTGCCCGCCTGGATCGTCATCCGTATCTGGGCAAAACCCTCGTAGACCGGGCCCAGGCGCACCCCCGCCTGGGCATTCCGGCGCAGCGCGGAAACGCTCCAGCCGCACAGCCCGACTACGATCATCAACAGCAACAACTTGCGCATACCTGATACGTCCCCCTGATCCTGGCTACCGGGTCCGTTCGAACTTCGGCCGGGGAAGGCCGCGCGAGGCGCGCGCCAGGTTGCCGGATTGACAGGTGCTGCCCGCCCCCGGAACCGGACAACCGCGGAAGTCTAGCCCCTCCGGCGCGGCGGCGCCCTGCAATTGCCCCACAGGGGGGCAATTCGTGACAATCCCTTTCTTTCTCGCCCTAGCCGGAGTCCGCCATGAGCGAACGCGATGTCATGGAATACGACGTGGTCACGGTCGGCGCCGGCCCGGCCGGGCTGGCCTTCGCCATCCGACTCAAGCAGCTCAAGCCCGATATCCGGGTCTGCGTGATCGAAAAGGCCTCGACCGTAGGGGCACAGATCCTCTCCGGCGCCGTGATCGAACCCGAGCCACTCAATGCGCTGCTGCCCGAATGGGGCAAGAACCCGCCGCCGATCTGCGTGCCGGTGACCCGGGACGAATTCCTCTGGCTGCGCGACAAGGAGCGATCCCTGAAGCTCCCTGCGCCGCCACAAATGCACAATCACGGCAATTTCATCGTGTCGCTGGGTGCGTTGTGTGCGTGGCTGGCGCCGCAGGCCGAGGCGCTGGGGGTGGAGATCTATCCGGGCTTCGCCGCCGCCGAACCGCTGATCGACGAGAGCGGTGCTGTCTGCGGCGTACGTATCGGCGACATGGGCGTGGCCAAGGACGGTTCGCACAAGGCCGGCTACACCCAGGGCATCGATATCCGCGCGCCGATCACCGTGCTCGGCGAAGGCGCGCGCGGCCACCTGTCGAAAATGCTCATCGCCCGCTACGCACTCGACAAGAACTGCGATCCGCAGACCTGGTCGATCGGCATCAAGGAACTGTGGCAGCTGCCGCCCGGGCGCGTGGAACCGGGCAAGGTCGTCCACACCATCGGCTGGCCGGCGGACAATGCCACCTATGGCGGAAGTTTCCTTTACCACCTGGATAAAGATCGCGTCGCCATCGGCTACGTCACCGGGCTCGACTACGCCGACCCCCTGCTCTCGCCCTTCGAACTGTTCCAGCAGCTCAAGCACCATCCAGCCATCAAGCCCCTGCTGGAAGGCGGCTCGATCGTCTCCTACGGCGCGCGTGCGCTGGCTGCGGGCGGCTGGCAGTCGCTGCCCCAGTGCGAGATGCCCGGCGCCCTGCTGATCGGTGATGCCGCTGGCCTGCTCAACGTGCCCAAGATCAAGGGAACCCACCAGGCGATCCGCTCGGGCATGCTCGCGGCCGAACACATTGCGCAGACCAACAGCGTCGTCGGGTGGGACGCGAAGCTGCGCGCCTCGGTGGTGGGCAAGGAGCTGCGCAAGGTGCGCAACATCAAACCTGGATTCCACAAGGGCATGCTGTGGGGCGTGGTCAACGCCGGCTGGGAGACGATCACCGCGGGCCTGTCGCCCTGGACGCTCAAGAACCACGCGGACTGGGCGCAGACGAAGAAAATTGGTACCTACGAGCAACCCCGGCGCGATTTCGTCGAACGCACCTTGCCGCCACGCGACCGGCTCGCCTCTGTCTATTTCGCCGCGACCGAGCACGATGAAGACCAGCCCGTGCACCTGCGCGTGGCCGATACGGACATCTGCGTGACGCGCTGCGCCGAGGAGTACCAGAATCCCTGCCAGCGCTTCTGTCCGGCCGGCGTCTACGAGATCGTGCAGGACGAAGCCGGCAAGCGCCTGCAGATCAACGCCGCCAACTGCGTGCACTGCAAGACCTGCGACATCAAGGATCCCTACCAGATCATCACCTGGGTAACCCCGGAAGGCGGGGCGGGCCCGAACTATCAGAACCTGTAACCGTGCCAGGCACGTCCTGCCAGGCTGACCTGTGGCCGCTGGATATCCAGCGCGTCCTGCGCGTGGATCACTCCGGCGAATCCGGTGCCATCGGCATCTACCAGGCCCAGCACCTGCTGGCGTCGCTGGTCTGGCCGCAGGGGCGCGGGCTGCTGCAGGAGAAGCTCGCGCACGAACGGGCGCACCGGGCGATCTTCAAGGAAATGCTCGACCGGCGTGGCATCCGCCCCTGCCGCGGCCTGTTCGTGTGGCGGCTTGGCGGCTGGGCGCTGGGCCTGGCCACCGCCCTGCTCGGCCGCTGCGGCATCCTCACCTGCATGGACAGCGTCGAGAAGCTCGTCGTGGCCCACATGGAGGAACAGGCGCAGGTCGTGCAGGCGCGCGATCCGGAGCTTTTCGCGGCGCTCACCGCGATTGCGCTGACGGAACGGCAGCACCGCAACCACGGCCCCATGACGTGCGTGCCGACGTTCATGCAACGTGTCGTCAGCGGGCTGTCGCGCCGTGTGACGCGTGCGGCGATCCGGCTCTCGATGAGCACCTGACGAGTACCGGAACGCATCGGCCACGAACATGTCAGGTCCGCTCTCCCCTGCGCAGGGCTTTCACGGCGTGTCGACGCGATGGCGTATGGCACTGGACGCCCTCGTTGTCGCAGTGGCCGCCCTCGCTTTCTGGCCAGCCCTGTCGGCGGGCGTCACGCCGGAAGACTGGAGCTGGCTGGCGATGGGCCGGCACCTGGACGACCCGCTGGTTGCCACGTACCAGAATGTATTTTTCACCTATTTCTACCGCCCCGTCGGCTTGCTGAGCTGGTGGTTCACCGGTCACGTGTTCGAAGCCGACGCCTGGTGGCACAACGCCTTCGACCTGGCGCTGCATGTGGGCAACGCGCTGCTGCTGGCGCATCTGGCGACGCGACTGACGGGGGACGTCATCGCCGGGCGCCTGGCTGGCATCCTGTTCGGCGTCATGCCGATCGGCATCGGCACGGCGATCTGGCTGTCGGACCGCTTTGATCCATTGGCGGCACTGTTCGGCCTGCTGGCCCTGCTCGCCTACGAGACGGCCTTTCGCCAGCATCGTCGCTACTGGCTGGTTTTCACGGGCCTGCTGCTGGCGATGGCGTCGAAGGAAGTCGCCTACGCCGTTGCCGGCGCGATGCTCGTCCACGCCGCCGTCGATGCATGGACGCAACGCCGTCTCCGGTGGGACCTGGCCGCACCCGTGGCGGCGGCCGTCGCCAGCGCGGTCGCCCTGCGATTTGCCAGCGGGACCGGCGCAGCTTCGGCACTGGGGGACGGCGCGGGGATGCAGGCCATCATCACCGGCATCGGCGCCTGGTGGTGGCGTTTGCCCTCTGCGATCGCCGGGTTTTCCTCGGATTGGCGCTGGACTGCCGGATTGTCCGCTCCGCTATTGGTAGCACAGCTGACCCCCTGGGCGGCGGCGTTGCGCCGCCCGTCAGCGGCGCCGTGGCCTGCGATCCTCATCGGAGCCACCTTGCTGGTCGTACCGGCGATCCTGCAGTGGCCGATCGTACGCCAGGCCCTGGCGGTGGAATCGGGATTGATCTCCCTCAATCTGCGCTTCTACTACCTCGCCGGCATCGGCCTGGCGCTGGGTGCAGGCGCTGCGATCGCCAGCCTGCGCGATACGCGGCGGCGCCGCGTCGGCGTCGCCCTGCTGGCTTGCGTTACCGCAGCGGCCTTCCTGCGGGCACATCAGGTCAGTACCCACTGGAGCGCCACCTATGGCCGCGAGGCGGCGCAGATGACGCAGTTGGGGAAAGCGGTCGCGGCGCACAGCTACACCGGCGGTTGCCAGATCGAACTGGCGATGCCGCACCACTCGGACGACATCCGTCAGCACATCGATACCATCGTGAAGGCGATGGCACCGCGCGGTGCGTCGGTGATGACCTGCGCGGTATACGCCGGGCTCCCCGTGTACAGCATCGTGCTGGACGCCGCCTGGTGCGATGCGGCGCGTTGGCCGGCGCTGCGCGTGGCGCAGTTCCAGGGACGTCCGCTGATGGAACGCTTCGGTAACCTGTGCACGGCACAGTTCGAGGAGCCGGATCACGCGCGCAGCGGTCCCGGCGTGTATCACTTTTCGGTCGATGCCGAGGGACACCTCGCACCGACGCCCAAGGAATAAGCATGCAGCGACCTATCCTGGCCCTGGTGACCGCCACGGCCGCACGCGACCTCGACGAAGACCTTCCCCCCTGGCGTCGGCACTGGCGGCGTCCGGTGCCGATGTCCGCATCGTCGCCTGGGACGACGCGTCCGTCGACTGGTCCACCTACGACGCTGCCGTGCTGCGGTCCACCTGGGATTACACCCGACGCCTGCCCGAGTTTCTGGCATGGATTGATGCCGCGAGCCAACGCACGCGTCTGTTCAATCCGCCCGAGGTCGTCCGCCGCAACACGGACAAGCACTATCTGGAGGCCTTGGCCCAGGCCGGCGTGCCGGTGGTCCCGGGTCTGTTCCTGCACCCGGGCGAAGATCCAGCCCGGGCGATCGCCCGCGCGCTGGAACGGTTCACCGATCCGGAGTTCGTCGTCAAACCCTGCGTCGGCGCCGGTTCGCGCGATGCGCAGCGCTACGGCCGCGCGCAGGTCGCCGCCGCCACCGCGCATGCGGCGGCGCTCCTGGCTGCCGGACGCGACGTCCTGATACAGCCGTATCTGGATCGCGTCGACGCCCAGGGCGAAACGGCGCTGATCTATTTCGACGGCCAGTTCAGCCACGCCATCCGCAAGGGGCCGCTGCTCAAGCCGGATGAAGGCCCGACCCGCGCCCTGTTCGCCGCCGAGCACATCAGCGCACGCGAGCCCACCGCCCAGGAGCGGGCTGTCGCCGAACGCACGCTGGCAACCATCGCCACCGATGGCCCCCTGCTCTACGCCCGCGTCGACCTGATCCGTGACACCGCCGACAACCCGGTCGTTCTGGAGCTTGAACTCAGCGAACCGTCCCTATTCTTCGCCCACGGCGAGGGATCGGCCGCCCGATTTGCCGCCGCCATCCTGCGCCGGCTGGAATCTGTCCGGACAGTTTCGCCTGCCGCGGCCGGCCCGGCGCGGTAGAATCCCCCTTCTTTTCGGGCGCGGCCATGACCGCGCCTGTGGTGTCCAGCAAGGAATCCGTTGCATGAAGATCCTCGTCGGCTACAAACGCGTTGTGGACTACAACGTGCGCATCCAGGTCAAACCGGACGGCTCGGGCGTCGTCACCGACGGCGTGAAACTCTCGCCGAACCCGTTCGACGAAATCGCGCTGGAAGAAGCCCTGCGCCTGCGCGAGAAAGGCATCGCCACCGACGTCGTCGTCGCCACGATTGGTCCTGCCGATTGCCAGGCACACCTGCGTAACGGCCTTGCCATGGGCGCCAACCGCGCGATCCATGTCGTCACCAACGACGCTATCCAGCCGTTGACCGCGGCCCGCACGCTGCTCAAGCTCATCGAGAAAGAGCAGCCGGATATCGTCATCCTCGGCAAGCAGGCCATTGACGATGACTGCAACCAGACCGGCCAGATGCTTGCGGCATTGTGGAATCGTCCACAAGCCACTTTTGCCTCGAAGGTGGAAGTCAACGGCACTGCCGCGCGCGTGACGCGCGAGGTCGATGCAGGCCTGGAGACGATCGAAGTCGATCTTCCCGCCGTGATCACCACCGACCTGCGCCTGAACGAGCCGCGCTTCATCAAGCTGCCGGACATCATGAAGGCCAAATCCAAGCCGCTGGAAACCATCGAATTCGCCAGCCTGGGCGTCGAATCCGGCGACCACCTCAAGACCACCGCCTATGCGGCACCGCCCAAGCGCAGCAAGGGCGTGATGGTGAAGGACGTGGCCGAGCTCGTCGCCACGCTCAAGGCCAAGGGCCTCGTCTGACCGGTCGGCCACAAGGAACCATCCCATGAGTAAAGTCCTGATCATTGCCGAACATCTCAACGGCAAGCTCAATGCCAGCACCGCGCGCTGCGTGACCTGCGCCAAGGCCTTCGGCGCGTCCAGCATCGACGTCCTGGTGCTCGCGGCCGATCCGGCCGCCATCGCGGCCGAAGCGGCTGCCATCGACGGCGTCAGCAAAGTGCTCGCCGTGGCCAATCCGGCCAATGCCCATGCGCTCGCGGCGGTGTATGCGCCGCAGGTCGTCGCTGCGGCGGCGGGCTACAGCCACGTGCTCGCCCCCTCCACCACGTTCGGCAAGGATCTCGCCCCGCGCGTGGCCGCCCTGCTCGGCGTCGCGCAGGTGTCCGACATCGCCGAAGTGATTGACGCGCAGCGTTTCCAGCGCCCGATCTACGCGGGCAACGCCATCATTACGGTGGAGGCACCGGCCGGCAGCACCCTGGTCGGCACCGTCCGCACCGCGTCTTTTGCGGCCGCCGGCGCCGGTGGCACGGCCCCGGTGGAAACCCTGGCGCTCGACGTGGCCCTGCCCGGCCATACCCGCTTCATCGAGCTGCAGCAGGGCAAGAGCGACCGTCCGGACCTGCAGAGCGCCAACCGCGTCGTTTCCGGCGGCCGTGGCGTGGGTTCGGCGGAGAACTTCGCCATCATCTTCAGCCTGGCCGACAAGATCGGCGCCGCCGTTGGCGCGTCGCGCGCCGCGGTCGATGCCGGCTACGTCCCCAGCGACCTGCAGGTCGGCCAGACCGGCAAGATCATCGCGCCGGAGCTCTACATGGCCATTGGCATTTCGGGCGCGATCCAGCACCTGACGGGCATCAAGGATGCCGGCACCATCGTGGCGATCAACAAGGACGGCGAAGCGCCGATCTTCGAGATCGCCGACATCGGCCTTGTGGGCGACCTGTTCAAGCTCGTTCCGGAACTGGAACAGGCCCTGGGCTGATCCCGCCAGCCTTGCTATGCCGCAACGGCCCGCCTCGCGCGGGCCGTTTGCATTTCTGGCGGGAAATCGCCCGGCATGCCTTCTGGCCCATGCCATCGCCAGGATCGCGTGGCTCACTGGCACGTTTTTTGGAGCGTCGCCCGACATGCTGGCCAGACTATTTTTGCTATGGGGTGCATTCGCTCTGCCTGCCAGCGCGGCGATCGTCGTCGACGGCGTTCCGGATGAACCCGAATGGCAGCAGGCCCGCGTATTCGGAGACTTGCGCCGCACCCAGCCCTACACCCTTGACACGGCCAGCGTCGAAACCCAGGTGCGCATGCTCGCCACGCCCGAAGGCCTGGCATTCGCGTTCCGCTGCGCCCAGGACCCCTCGCTGCCGCGCGTGAAGCCCTTCACGCCACGCGACCGCATCAGCAGCGCCGATCGCGTCAACATCATGATCGACTTCGATGCGGACGCGAAAACGGCCTACAACTTCACCGTTTCGCTATCCAACTCGATCGAAGACGCGGTCATCACCGAGGAAAACAACTTCAACGCCGACTGGGACGCCGACTGGGCCCATGCGGTGCACGAAGATGACGCCGGCTGGGCCGTCGAGATCGTGTTGCCCTGGACGATCGCCACGATGCGCGACAGCGCTGCAGACAAGCGCACCGTCGCCGTGTACTTCGACCGCGTCCTGGCCTCGCGCAGCGAGCGGTCGGCCGTGCCGGCGATCTTCTACGGCAACCCCGTATTCCTCTCGGCTTTCGAGAAGGTCGAGATCCCCCAGTATCGTTCGCAAATCCTGGATTTTTTCCCGTACGTTTCCGCCTTGTACGACGTCAAGAATGACCGCCAGGAGTTCCGCGGCGGCATGGACATGTTCTGGAAACCCAGTGGCGACTTCCAGCTCACGGCCGCGCTCAATCCGGATTTCGGCCAGGTCGAGTCGGACGAGCTGGTCGTCAACTTCGATGCCATCGAAACCTTCTACTCGGACAAGCGCCCCTTCTTTACCGAAAACCAGGGACTGTTCGACCTGCGCACACCCCAGGGTGGACGCATCCTTTATACGCGCCGCGTCGGCGGCCCCTCGGACGACGACAGCGGACGCGCCGCCGACATCGACGCCGCGGTGAAGCTCAACGGCAACGCCGGCCGCCTCAAATACGGCCTGTTCCTTGCCGACGAGGCCGACGATGCAGGCCGCCAGTTCACCGCTGCGCGCCTGCTCTACACGCCGGATACCGTCGGCGTCGGCCTGCTGGTGACCGACGTCGAACGGCCGGCGCTCGACCGCCACGCCACCGTCAGCACCACCGACCTGCGCTGGCAGCCCAATGAACGCTTCCAGCTCAACGGCCAGATCCTGCTGTCGGATGTGGAATCCGGCGATCAATCCAGCGAGGGGGCGGGCGCGTGGATTGGTGCCGCCTTCACGCCGTCGGCGCGCTGGCACCACGAAGCCTCCCTGGCCCACTACGATGCGCAGCTGGATTTCAACGACGCCGGCTACCTGCCGCGCAACAGCCTCAACGAACTGCGCTGGACATCCCACGTCAAGGTCAACGACCGTCCGGCCGAATCGTCCGTGGCCGCTATCGATTACGGAGCGGATATCCGCTACAGCACGAATGACCGCGGCGTTCGACTACCGGCCACGGTCTTCCTCACACGCGAAGCCTCTTTTCGTCGTGGTGGTGCGTACCTGCTCGAGTACCAATGGCGTCCGCCCGGCTACGACGATGAGATCGCCCGGGGCGCGGGAAATGTCTGGCGGCCGTCCCGCCACTGGTTCTTCGCCAACTACGTCAGCCCACGCCGCAACGGCTGGCACTACGAATCCGGCATCTGGATCCTGCAGGAAGGGCTCGGTGGCCATGCCCTGCAGTGGGAGGGCCGTCTTGTCTACAGCTTTAGCGACCGGCTCTCGCTGGATGCGGAGGTCAACGCGCGCAGCAGTCGCGACTGGCTGGTGTGGAAGCAGGACGACCAGCTTGCGCGCTACGAGCGCAGCCTGTGGGACACGTCGATCAACCTCGACTGGTTCCCCCGCGCCCGCCACGAACTGCGCGCCAAGGTGCAGTGGTTCGCCGTCAGCGCGCACGACGGTCGCGGCTACCGCCTGGGTCAGCGCGGCCGGCTTCACCCCGACGGCAGCGCGGACGACTTCAGCGTCAACAATTTCGGCCTGCAGCTGCGCTACCGCTATGAACTGGCGCCGCAGTCCGACTTCTACGCGGTGTACAGCCGCGGTGGGTTCGAGCGTCGCGACGACCATGACAACGGCCTGGCCCTGTTCCGCGACGCTGTTTCGCTGCGCGATGCCGACCAGTTCCTGGTCAAGCTGCGATATCGCTTCTAAAGGTGTTCGCGCGTGGGACAACGCGGCCTCTGCGTTGTCGCACGCTGACACATCTCGTCACAAACACCGTGGCACGCGGCGCCATGTCAACGTATCGTGAATCGGCGCAAAACGCGGACGTGCGCACTATGGGATATTCGCCGTCCGCGCAGTGGTCGCGTTGGCAGGCTTCCTGCTAAGTTACCCGGCCGTCACCGCTTCCTCCCACGCCACGGACGCCAGGCTTTCGCATCATGTCAAAACCGATCTGGGAACCCAGCAGCGAGCGTATTGAACGCGCCAACATCAGCCGATTCATGCGCTTCGTCCGGGAGCAGACCGGCAACGACGACATCCGCCGCTACGCGCCGCTCCACGATTTCTCGGTACGGCATCCGGATCGCTTCTGGCAACTGGTCTGGGAATTCTGCGGCATTCGTGCTTCCGGTACTTTTCACGAGGTGCTGGTCAGCGCCACCCCATTGAACGAAGCGCGCTGGTTCCCGGGGATACGCCTCAACTTCGCCCAGAACCTGCTGCGTTTCAAAGATGATCGCACGGCGATCATCCATCGCGATCGCAGCGGCGCCAGTCGCGAATATTCCTACGCGGAGCTGCAACAACAGGTGGCGCGCGTCGCCGCTGCGCTGCGCCGGCACGGACTGCAGGCCGGCGATCGCGTCGCGGGCTGGCTGCCCGACTCCCCCGAAAGTCTCTTCGCCATGCTGGCCACCACATCGATCGGTGCGATCTGGTCCCTGTGCCGGCCCGGTGCGGATATCGACGCCACCGTTGGCCGCCTGATCGACATCGCACCGCGAATCCTCATCACGTCCGCGGCCGCGCTCGGCGAGTCGCCGGCGACCACGCTCGCCGCCATCCGCCCGCTGCCCGCCCTTGAGCGGATCGTCGTGGTGGGCGACTGCAACGTACTGGCGAACGAACGGGCGCCCTCACCGGTGATGTCCTGGGAGGCGTTCCTCCAGGGCGAGGAAAAACCCCTGGTGTTCGAGCCGATGCCGTTCGATCACCCGCTCTACCTGGTTCCGGCAACGGACGCGCTCGGCCGCGGCATGCATCTGGTGCACGGCGCCGGCGGCACGTTGATCCAGCACCTGAAGGAACTGGTCCTTCACGCTGATCTCAAGCGCGAAGACAAAATCCACTTCGACACCGGCGGCGATCCGACGACCTGGCACTGGCTGGCTTCGGCGCTCGCGGTGGGCGCCACGCTCGTGATGGTCGACGGTCAACCGCACCGGGCCGACCCCCGCAGCCTGTGGAATCTCGTCGACGACCTGGGTATCACCGTCCTGGTCACCGACGCAGCCTGGCTGCAGTCCTGCGTGGATGCCGGCCTGCGCCCGGGCGAGTCGCACAAGTTGCTTTCGCTCAAAACGGTGCTTTCGATGGGATCGACCCTCGCCGCGCCACTGTGCGAATACGTCTACACCGCGGTCAAGGACCGCCTGATGGTATCGGCCTGCAGCGGCGGTACCGACCTGCTGTCCAGCATTGCCCTGGGATGTCCGGTCCTCCCCGTCTTCTGCGGCGAACACCAGTGCCGGGGCCTGGGGCTCAAATGGGATACCTTCGACAGCATGGGCAAATCTGTGCGCGACGGTGACGGCGATGTCGCCCTGCTGGGGCCCTTTCCCTCGATGCCGCTGGGTTTCTGGAACGACATTGATGGCCAGCGCTACGCGGAAACCTTTTGTCACGACACCCGGGCGGCTGGAGCCGTGGCCAGCGCGCGCGCGTGACCGATCACGAGGGAGTGGTCCTGTCCGCCACGGACATTCCCGCCTGAAACGGTTGTAGCGGGCCGGGCACACTGAAACCGGCCCGGCTGACGTAGTAAGCTCGGCGTTTATCCAACGTTCGCGCCCCGCGCGACGGATTGACACGGGCCCACGGATGCAAGAGTCGGCAATTCCCCTGTGCGTCGACCTGGACGGCACATTGATCCGATCTGATCTCCTGGTCGAATCGGCACTCAGCCTGCTGCGGCGTAACCCACTGTATTTGCTGGTTTTTGTCGCCTGGTTGCTGCGCGGCAAGGCGCACCTCAAGCGCGAGATCGCGCGCCGCGCACAAGTGGATGCCGCCTGCCTGCCCTACGACGAACGTGTCGTGAGCTGGCTGCGCGACGACGTGAAGGGACGTCCCCGCATTCTGTGTACCGCATCGGATGCCCAACTGGCGCAGGCAGTGGCCGCGCACGTCGGCGTTTTCGACGAAGTGATGGCCAGCGACGGCGAACGCAATCTGGCCGGCCGCAACAAGGGCGAGGCGCTGCGCGAGCGCTACGGCGAGCGCGGTTTCGACTACGCCGGCAACGAGTACCGAGACCTCCACGTGTGGAAACATGCACGACGCGCCATTGTCGTGAATGCCGGCAACGGCCTTGCGGCGGCGGCGGCGCGCGAATGCGAAGTCGATCGCGTGTTCGAGGCGAGCCGCGGCAGCCTGCGCACCTGGATCAAGGCCCTGCGCCTGCACCAGTGGCTGAAGAACCTGCTGGTGTTCCTGCCCCTGTTTGCCGGGCACCGTGTACTCGAAACCGTGCCCCTGCTTTCCACCGTTGCGGCGTTCTTCATTTTTGGCCTGTGCGCCTCCGGCGTCTACGTGCTCAATGACCTGTTCGACCTCGATGCGGACCGGCGCCACCCGAGAAAGCGCCTGCGCCCGTTCGCGGCCGGCACCCTGCCGCTGCAGGCCGGATTGATTGCCGCGCCCGCGCTGACCCTGCTCGCCTTCGGGCTGGCCCTGATTCTCTCGCCGGCTTTCGCCGGCGTCCTGGCGATCTACTACGCGATGACGCTCGCCTATTCGCTTTGGCTCAAGCGCGTGGTGATGGTCGACGTGGTGGCCCTGGCCGGCCTGTATACCGTCCGTATCGTCGGCGGGGCCGTGGTGGTCGGCGGCGGGCTGTCTTTCTGGCTGCTCGCTTTCTCGATGTTCCTGTTCCTGAGCCTGGCCATGCTCAAGCGCTATACCGAACTGCATGCCATGCAACTGGGCGGAAAGGCGACCGCCAGTGGTCGCGGCTACGCGGTGGACGACCTGCCGCTGCTCCAATCCCTGGGCGGTTCCAGCGGCTACCTGAGCGTGCTCGTGCTGGCGCTCTATATCAACAGCACGGCCAGCGAAGTGCTCTATCACCGTCCGCAGGTACTCTGGCTGTTGTGTCCCCTGCTGCTCTACTGGATCAGCCGCGTCTGGATCATCGCCCACCGCGGTGCCATGCACGATGACCCGGTGGTTTTCGCCCTGGTGGACCGCGTCAGCCGGATCATCCTGGTGCTGTGCGCGCTGGTCGTGGCGGGAGCCATCTGATGGAACCGCGGCAATGACGGTGAAGGGCCAATCCTGGGGGCGCTATCCCCGCGCCGACCAGCGTCTTATCGCGCTGACCGACCGTCACGCGCCCCTGCCGAGCTTTGAAGGCAGCGCCCTGCCCCATGGCAACGGCCGCAGCTACGGCGATTCCTGTCTCAACCACGACGGAACGCTGCTGCACACGCGCGGACTGGACCGCCTGATCGCGTTTGATCCGGCGACCGGCGTACTGCGCTGCGAAGCCGGCGTGCTGCTGGCTGACATCCTCGATTTCGCCGTCGCGCAGGGCTGGTTCCTGCCCGTGACGCCCGGCACCAAATTCGTCACGGTCGGCGGCGCCATTGCCAATGACGTCCACGGCAAGAACCACCACGTCGCCGGATGTTTCAGCGAGTGGGTGAACGGCTTCGAGCTGCTGCGATCCGACGGCAGCCGACGCTGGTGTTCCCCTTCTGAGAATGCGGACTGGTTCGCCGCCACCGCGGGCGGCCTGGGCCTGACCGGCGTGATCACCTGGGCGGAACTGCGCCTGCGCCGCGTACGCGGCGCGTGGATGAACGTGGAAACCCACCGTTTTTCCCGCCTGCGTGAATTCCTGCAATTGTCGGCCGCATCGGAAAGCGACTACGAATACACCGTGGCCTGGATCGACTGCGCGGCGCGCGGCGACCGTCTCGGCCGCGGGCACTTCATCCGTGCCAATCATGCGCCGGCCGGCGATGGCCCGGCCCGCCCGCGTCGACGCCTGGCCGTGCCGGTGACGCCGCCGGTTTCGCTGATCAACAGCCTCAGCCTGCGCGCCTTCAATACGCTCTACTACCACCGCCAGCGTGGCCGTGTCGCCCACGCACTGACCCACTACGAGCCCTATTTTTACCCGCTCGACAGCATCGGCGACTGGAACCGGATCTACGGCCGGCGCGGATTCCTCCAGTACCAGTGCGTCGTTCCACCGGAAGACGCCGAGCACACGCTGACCGACCTGATCGAACAGATCGCCGACAGCGGTACCGGTTCGTTCCTGGCGGTGCTGAAAATGTTTGGCCAGCGCCGATCCGCTGGTATCCTGTCGTTTCCGCGCCCCGGGGCCACGCTCGCCCTGGATTTCCCCAACGACGGCCACGCCACCTTCGAACTGCTGGAGCGGCTCGACGACGTGGTGGCCGCGGCGGGCGGCGCGGTCTACCCCGCGAAAGACGCACGAATGCGTGCGGACCGCTTCCGGGCCTATTTCCCGGCCTGGGAAACCCTGCGACCGTACCTTGATCCCCGCTTTTCTTCGGGTTTCTGGCGGCGCGTAACGGAGTGATGCATGCGCAGGATCTTGATCATCGGGGCCACCTCGGCCATCGCCGAAGCGACGGCCCGGCAATTCGCCGCGCGCGGTGACGCCCTGTTCCTGGTGGGGCGCGACGCGTCACGCCTCAAAGCTATCGCCGACGACCTCGGCGTGCGCGGCGCGGTACGCACCGCGACAGCGTCGCTCGAAGTCACCGATTTCGCGGCCCACGCTGCCGTGCTGGAGCAGGCCGACCGCGACCTGGGTGGCCTCGACACCGTGCTGATCGCGCACGGAACGCTGTCAAACCAGCGTGAATGTGAAGAATCTGTCGAGACACTGCGGCGCGAGTTCGACATCAACGCGCTGTCAGTCATGGCACTGCTCACGCCGCTGGCGAACCGGTTCGCGGCCCAGGGGCATGGCACGATCGCCGTCATCTCGTCCGTCGCCGGTGATCGCGGCCGCATGTCCAACTATGCCTATGGCGCCGCCAAGGCCGCCGTGAGCGCCTTTCTTTCCGGCCTGCGCCAGCGCCTGCAGAAGTCCGGCGTCAACGTGTTGACGATCAAGCCCGGTTTCGTCGATACGCCGATGACGCGCGATTTTCCCAAAGGCGCACTTTGGGCAAAACCAGAAGATGTCGCGAAAGGCATCGTCAACGCCATCGACAAAGGCAGGAGCGTCGCCTACCTGCCCTGGTTCTGGAGCCTGATCATGCTGGTGATCAAGCATGTACCGGAGTTCCTCTTCAAGCGAGTGAAGCTGTAAGCCTGCGTAATTCCCCATTGGAGACGGAAGGATGGATGCACTGCGATTGACCCAGCCCGCCACGCGGGAAAATTTCAACGAAAGCGGCTATCTCGCGGCAAATCCGGACGTGCGCAAAGCCGTCGATGATGGCTACTACGTTTCGGGCCATGACCACTTCCTCCGCCACGGTGTACGCGAAGCGCGCAACCAGCGCCTGCCGTCGCAGCTCCTGGATTCGGCAAAAGCCCGCAAGCTCGAACGCATCGCGCCGCTGCTGCGCAGCGACCTGCCTATGGTGCGCCAGCCTGATCACTACGACTTTCTCAGTGACACGCTCCGACGCGAGTGCAATATCTCGGACACCGACAGCGTCAGCTCCAACGAGTACGACGGCAAGGTGATGGCACTTCTGGAGCGTCATGCCAACGGATTGGTGCTCGATTGCGGTGCTGGCCGGCGCGGCACCTACTTCGATCACGTGGTGAACTTCGAGATCGTGGACTACGACACCACCGACGTGCGCGGCGTCGGCGAATGCCTGCCTTTCGTGGATGGCGCCTTCGATGCAGTCATTTCCATCGCCGTCCTGGAGCACGTCCGCGACCCGTTCCGCTGCGCGGCAGAACTCGTCCGCGTGCTCAAGCCCGGCGGTGAACTGATCTGCTGCGTGCCCTTCCTGCAGCCCTACCACGGTTATCCGCACCACTACTACAACATGACGCACCAGGGACTGCGCGCGCTGTTCGAGCGCGACCTGACCGTGGATTCCGTCGAAGTCATCGACAGCACCGGGCCGGTCTGGGCGCTGACCTGGATCCTGCAATCCTGGGCCCAGGGTCTTGAGGGCAAGGCTCGCAAGCATTTCCTGAACCAGCGCGTTTCCGATCTGCTGCTACCGCCCAACCAGCTCCTGCAATCGGATTTCGTCCGCGAGCTCGACGACGCCAAGAAGCTGGAGCTGGCGTCCGCCTGCCTGCTCAGCGCCCGCAAGCCCGCCTGAATCACCGAACCGCCGCACCCGCCGAGGTACAGAACGTGAAGCTCGCCCGAACCGACAAGATCGTCCTGACCGGCGCTGCCGGTCTGGTCGGACAGAACCTCATTGTCGAGCTGAAGTCACAGGGCTACAGCAACCTCGTCGCTATCGACAAGCATGCGCATAACCTGGAGATCCTGCGCCGGTTGCATCCGGACGTCACGGTCGTGCCGGGTGATCTCGCCGAGCACGGCGAATGGGAAACGACGTTCCGCGGCGCCGCCTGCGTCGTGCAGCTGCACGCCCAGATCACGGGCAAGTTTCCGGAAGAGTTCATCCGCAACAACGAGCAGGCGACGCGGCTGGTGCTCGACGCCTGCCGTCGGGACGCCGTGCCGTATCTGGTCCATATCAGCTCGTCAGTGGTCAATTCCGTCGCCGATGACGACTACACCAACACCAAGAAGGCGCAGGAAAAACTCGTCGTCGACAGTGGCCTTGCGCACTGCGTGCTGCGACCGACCCTGATGTTCGGCTGGTTCGATCCCAAGCACCTGGGGTGGCTGTCGCGCTTCATGGAGAAGGTGCCGGTATTCCCGATTCCCGGTCACGGGCGGTACATGCGCCAGCCCCTGTACGAACGCGACTTCTGCCGCTGCATCGTCAAGTGCATCGAAACCCAGCCCGCCGGCGCGATCTACGACGTCTGTGGCGATACCCGCGTCGATTACGTGGACATCATCCACACGATCAAGCGCGCCAAGGGCCTGAAGACCTGGGTCGTGCATATCCCGTACGGCCTGTTTCGACTCCTGCTGCAGATCTACGCGTTGTTCAGCAGCAAGCCGCCGTTCACCGCGGACCAGCTCAAGGCCCTGACTGCCGGCGACGAATTCACCGGCGTCGACACGGCAAAGACATTCGGCGTCAACCAGACGCCGTTCGAGCAGGCTATCCGCGAAAGCTATTGCGACCCGCGCTACGCGCATATCGTGCTGGAACGATGAACGCTATCGTCGAAACGTCCATGCCCTTGTCCGCGCGGTTGCGCGGCGCGCTGGAGAACCGCACCGTCCAGGTCGTGGTACTGGCCGTCGTGACGCTGCTGGTGCTGCTCTACCGCCGGCCTGACCAGTTCAGCCATCCGTACATGTGGGGCGAGGACGGCGTGGTCAACACCGTCCACTACGCGCAGAGCGGCTGGGCCTCGCTGTGGCAGCCGGTCGCCGGGTATTACACCCTTCCGATCAAGCTGATCTACCTGATCTCCAGCAGCCTGTCGTTCCGCTGGTTCCCGGAGATCAGCCTGTGGCTCACTACCGCCTTCACCTTTGCCTCGCTGGCGGCGGTGGCGTTCGCGCCGACGCTGTTGCGCTGGCGCTGGCTGTGCGCTGTCGCCGTCCTGCTGATTCCGACCGGCGCCGAGAACTTCGCGGTATCGCTGTTCGCCGGATGGTGGGGCTCGATCCTGGCGCTCCTGGCGCTGCTATGGAATACGGAGCAGCGACGCACCGGACTGCGACTTGGACTGCTTTTCGTCGGCGCCCTGTCGACCCCCCTGATCATCGCCATCGCCCCGCTGTTCGCGCTGCGCCTGTTCTGGTATCGCCATCGCGACGAAGTCATCACGGTGGTGGCGGCCGCGCTCCTGGCCGGCCTGCAACTGTACGCCCTGACGCATTCACCGGGCCCGCCGAAGGCCGATTCGCTCGGCTACGACACGCTGCTGATGCTTGAGAAGTTCTTCGGCTACTACACCGTCGTCTCGCTCGAATTTGTCGCACACGGCTGGATCCAGCTTGCCGGCGCCGCATTGGTCGTTTTCATCGCCGCGGCAGGTGTGTTCGACCGGCGTTCCCTCGGCATGGCCTTCGCGCTGCTGGCACTGGCGCTGGCCGCCAATATCCTGATCTCCATCGTCCGCACACCGCTGCCGCTGGTGCATCCGGTGGTGACCACGCCGAGGTACTTCTTCTTTCCGTACCTGCTCACCAGCTGGATGCTGATCCAGCTGGCGGCCGTTCCGACGCGCGTGACCCAGGTCATCGCCATCCTGGCGCTGGCACTGGGTGTTCGAAACGCCGTGGAGCACGGCCAGCACCGGCATGAGCCGATCGACTGGCGCGCGCATGTCGACAGCTGCACCCGTTCACCGACCTACCAGCTGCCGGTACACACCGTTGGCCTGGCCGCGTCGACCTGGTCCGTGTCATTGACCGGCGAACAATGCCGACAGATGGTGCAGCGCAGTCTGTTCGACAACCAGGTGACACCGTGACGAGGCGTCCTGTAACCACGGCGCAGCGTCGATGAGCACGACCGTACCAGCCATCGCCGCGAAGGTATTGTCGGTGGACTGGCGTTCGCCGCGGTTCACCGTGGCCGCCAAGCTGGTCCTGCTCGTCGTGGCGGTCGTGCTGGTGCTGTACTTCCGGCGTCCGGACCAGTTCACCCATCCGGGTATCTGGGTCGAGGATGGCCGCTTCAATATTCCCGACTATGCCGCCAACGGCTGGGCGTCACTGTGGCATCCAATCGCCGGTTACCTGAGCGTGCCGATCAAGCTGCTGCATGCGGTGGCGCAAACCCTGTCGTTCCGCTGGCTGCCCGAGATCGGCCTGTGGCTGAGCGTGGTGTTCAGCGTCGGCGTGCTCGCGGCTGTCGCCTTCGCTCCGACACACCTGCGTGCACCTTTCCTGTGCGCGCTCACGCCGCTTGCCATCCCGACTGACTCGGAAGTCTTTGCCGTATCGCTGTACGCCGGATGGTGGGGCAGCCTGCTCGCACTCCTGCCGCTGCTGTGGCGCGACGACGCCGGCCGTCCGGTGATCCGCATCGGGTTCCTGCTGCTCGGTGGGTTGTCATCGCCATTGATCGTGGTGCTGGCGCCGCTGTATGCCCTGCGCGCCACGTGGCTGCGCCGGCGTGACAGTACGATCGACGCAGGCGTCGCCACGGGCGTGGCCGCCGTGCAGTGCGTGTTCCTCTGGCAGTTCCGTACCACCGGTACCGCCGAACCGGGGCTGGCCCTGGCGCCACTGGTCGAGAAGTTCTTCGGGTACTACATCGTGCACGCCACCGCGCCGGGCCTGGCGCAGGCGGTCCTGCCATGCGGCGTGGCCGTGCTGCTGTTCCTGGCTTACGTTTCGTGGGCGTACCGCCGCCAGCTCGGGCTGCCGGCGCTGCTCCTGCTGGGATGCCTGGCGGGCGCGATCGCCGCCTCCGTGCTGCGCGAGCCGCTGGCGGGGCTGCATCCACAGCTGGCTGGGCCACGCTACTTCTTTTTCCCCTATGTGATTCTCGGCTGGTTCCTGGTGCAGGTCGCCTGCGTCGATGCGCAGATTCCGCGTGCCGGCGCTGCCATGATTCTCGCCTTCGCCGCGCGCAACGCCCTGGAAGTGGCCCAACGGCGCCACGACTCGATGAACTGGCGCGCCCATGTGGAAGCCTGCCTGGCCAACGCGCAACCGCATGAGTTTCCGATCCACTTCGACGGCCGCGCCGGCACGCGCTGGCGCGTCACGCTGGCGCAGGCGGACTGCCACCGGCTCGTCAGCCGCAGCCTGTTCGACAATGACATTCCGTTACGAGAGCAATCCCGATGAAATTTGCCGTCCTGGGCGCTGGCCCGATGGGGCTGATGGCAGCCATGGAGCTGTTGAAGGCCGGCCACGACGTTGATGTGTACGAACGTGACGATCGTATTGGCGGCATGTCCGCCAGCTTTGATTTCGATGGCCTGACAATCGAGCGCTACTACCACTTCGTCTGCAAGACCGACGATCCCCTGTTCGAACTCCTGCGCGAGCTGGGCATCGAGGACAGGCTCAAGTGGACCGATACCAAGATGGGCTTCTACTGTGACGGGCGCCTGTACAAGTGGGGCACGCCGTTCGCGTTGCTCGCCTTCGACAAGCTGGGCCTGGTCGACAAGCTGCGCTACGCCCTGCACGTGATGAAGACCAAGAGCGTCAGCGACTGGCGCGAACTGGACAAGGTGCCGATCATCCCGTGGCTGAAGAAATCCATTGGTGAACGCGCCTACAAGGTGCTGTGGGAACGCCTGTTCCACCTGAAGTTCTACGAGTACAAGGATCACCTCTCCGCGGCCTGGCTTGGAACCCGCATCAAGCGCGTCGCCCTGTCACGCCGCAATCTGCTGCAGGAGTCGCTCGGCTTCATCGAGGGCGGCTCGGAAACACTGCTGGACCGCATGGAGCAGTACATCCGGCAGCGCGGCGGCCGTTTCCACCTGGGTGCGGGTATCGACCAGGTCACCACATCCGGCGGCAAGGTGCGTGGCGTCGTCGTGCGCGGCGTCGAGCAGGCAGTGGACGGCGTGATCAGCACCGCCCCGATCCAGTACGTTCCCAGGCTCGTGCCCGATCTGCCCGCGGATTTCGTCGCGCGCATCCAGGCGATCGAGAACATCCCCGTAGTCTGCGTGATCCTCAAGCTCAAGCAGCCGCTGAGCGAGAATTTCTGGATGAACATCTGCGACGAGCGGATCGAGATTCCGGGCGTCATCGAGTATTCCAATCTCAATCCGGGCACCGGGCCGGCCGTGGTGTACGCGCCGTTCTACATGCCCAAGACGCATCCGAAGTTTGCCCGCGACAACGCGGCCTTCATCGAGGAAGTCCTCGGCTACCTACCGCACATCAATCCGGCATTCCGCCGCGACTGGGTGCTGGCCGCGCATTGCCATCGCTACGAATTCGCGCAGGCGGTGTGCCCACCGGGCTTCTATGCCATGCTGCCGCCGATGCGTACGCCCATCCAGGGCTTCTGCATGGCCGACACCGCCTACTATTACCCGGAAGACCGGTCCATCTGTGAAAGCGTCAAGGTTGCCAAGGACCTCGTCGCCGCTGCCCTGTCGTGAGGATCCCATGAGCCAGACCGAACTCGAACTCGACAAACTCTACAACCAGCGCTTTCCCGAAGCGGAGCTGCAGCAGAAGCACGCCATCTGGAAAGTGCTGTGCACGGAGTACTTCAACCGGTACGTGAAACCCACGGACACGGTTGTCGACATCGGTGCCGGCTACTGCGAGTTCATCAACAATATCCAGGCGGGCCAGAAGATCGTCGTCGACCTCAACCCGGACGTTCGCCGGTTCGCCGGGCCGGGTATCCGCGTCATCAATGAATCCTGCACGGCCATCAAGCAGCTCGACAGCGACAGCGTCGATGTCGTGTTCATGAGCAACTTCCTGGAGCACCTGCCGAACAAGGACCTGGTGCTGGAAACGTTCCGCGAGACGCGCCGGATCCTGTGCCGTGGCGGCAAGGTGATCGTGCTGCAGCCGAACATCCGCTACCTGCCGGGTGAATACTGGGACTTCTTCGACCACCACACGCCGCTGACCGAGCGCAGCCTGGTCGAAGGCCTGCAGCTGGCCGGCCTGACGCCGGAAGTGGTGATCGACCGGTTCCTGCCGTACACCACCAAGAGCCGCCTGCCCAAGGCGCCGTGGCTGGTCTCGCTGTACCTCAAGCTGCCGTTCGCCTGGCGCTTCGTTGGCAAGCAGGCGCTGGTGGTCGCGCGCAAGGACACCGCGTAATGGCCGTGTCAGGCGAACCGGCAAATCCGTCCGCCGTCGCACCCCGCGACGGCGACGGCCGCTGGCAGTTCCTGCGATTCGTTGCCGTCAGCGCGGTCGCGGCGGGCCTGAATTTCGGCTCGCGCATCCTGTTCGACCTGTTCACGACCTACATCGTTGCCATTTCACTGGCGTTCTGCGTGGGGCTTTCCAGCGCATTCGTGCTCAACCGGTTGTTCGTCTTCGCCGGATCGACCAATCCCCTGCACCGGCAGGCGACGTATTTCGTGGTCGTGAATCTGTTCGGCCTTGTGCAGACACTGGCGATCAGCCTGCTGCTCGCGCGCTGGCTGCTGCCGCAGATCGGTATCACCGTGTATGTCGAGGAGATCGCACACGCGGTTGGCATTGGCGTCCCGATCCTGACCAGCTTCCTTGGCCACAAATACCTTTCTTTCAAGGTGGACTGAGTGACGTCCACACCCGTCGGCACGCCGGAAGTGCCATCGCGGCTGCTTCACGGCGCGTCCCTGTTCACGGCCCTGGCGGTCGTGGTGCTGGTCCGCCTCATCGTCCTGGCCGTGTACGGATCCGAGATTCCGTACTGGGACCAGTGGGACGGCATGGTCGTGAAACTGTACAAGCCGGCAGCTGACGAAACGCTGGCGTTCGCCGACCTGTTCAAGCCGCACAACGAGCACGTCATCTTTTTCACCCGGCTGACGGGCCTCGTGCTGTTCTGGCTCAACGGCGCGCAGTTTGACAACCTGGTCGAGGCCTGCGCCAACATCGGGCTCTACACCGCCGTCCTGGCGCTGGTGGCCTGGCCCTGGTTCCGTGGCCTGTCGACGGGCGCGCTGTTCTCCGGCGCCGTTGGCCTGGTGATGATCGGCGCCATTCCCTACGGCTGGGAAAACCTCGTTTCCGGCGTGCAGAACGCGTTCTATTTCATGGTGGGCTGGACGGCCCTGGCGCTGTTGGCCGTCGCCCGCGCCCGACCCGGCCGGTGGCTGCCCATCGCAGCGGCCCTCGCCTGCACCTTTCTCAGCCTGCTGACGCTGGCGTCCGGCTGCCTTGCGGCCCCCGCCGTTGCCGGTGCCGCGCTGGTGGCCTTCCGGGCCGGGCGGATCGATCGCCGCCAGTTGGTCGTACTGGGCAGCGTCCTGGCGGCGCTGTTTGCGCTGGGTATCGGGCTGATGGCGCCGGCTCCGCACCACGGCAGCATGCACCCCACGACAGTCGCGCAGTTCCTCGCGGCGACGCGCGACACGCTGTCGTGGCCACTGCCGGCGAGCTGGACCATCGCCGCCCTGATCTGGTGGCCCGCGGCGGTCAGCACCTTGGTGGCGCTGCGCCGGCGGATGATGACCGGCACCGATCTGTTTTACCTGGGCATCGCCGGCTGGGTGCTGCTGCAATGCCTGGCGATCGGATACTCGCGCTACGCACCTGGCGCTACACTCGCCAGCCGCTACACGGATGTCCTCGTTCTGGGCGTCGCGGCGAACCTCATTCTCGCCCTGCGCCACTGGCAACCCGCCGCCATGCGGACCGGCGCCGCCGTGGCGACGGGCGTCTACGTGATTCTTGCCTCCGCCACGCTGTTTACGGCGCTGGGAATCTGGGGCCTGCACGGCATCACGAAGCTCGAATCCCTGCGGCAGAACCAGGCCGCGGCCACCACCCACCTGCGCCACTTCCTGCACGGCGCCGGGCGCAGCGCCTTCGAGCAGGCGACGCCACAGCAGGTGGGCCATCCGAACAAGGAACTGGTCGCGCGCGCGCTGGACGATGCCACCGTGCGCTCTCTCCTGCCGATGGCGATCCGGCTGCCGCTGGCCGTGGACTGGTCCGGATGCGCGCTGCTCGTCGCGCCCGGTGCCTTCCCGACCACACCGGCGTGGCCCGCCGGATCGCTGGGCACCTTCGCCGCCGGGACGGGCAACGCGGCCACCGGCACCTGCACGAGTGCCACGCTGCAGAGCCGCTCGCGCTATCTGCGTTTCCCCGTTGCGGGCTATCTGGGGATGCCCCGCCTCTCGCTGGCACTCAAAAGCGACGACGGCACGATGCGCACCGTGGAAACGCCGCCGGCGCACGAGGCCTGGATTCCGCTGGTCGTACGTCCACCTTCCGACGCGTTTGCATTTGTGGTGAGCGACGACAATCCCGAGTACTGGTTCGCCTTCGGCGCGCCGGTCGAACAGGGCCGACTTTCCTATGCGACGGCGCGGCTGCTCGATACGCTACGCGATCGGACCGGTTGGCGCGGGCCTTCCCCCTGACCACGCATGGACTGGCGAAACCGCAGGCCGCGTCCCGGCAACGGCAAGCAAGGAATCGTATTGTGCATAAATCCCAATTCGAACCGCCGCGCCCTATGGGCGTACGCAAGCCCTCCCTGGCCGCGACGCTGCTCGATCGCGCCTTTATCGTGGTATTCGCTGCGGGATTCTTCCTGCTGACAACGCGACTGGGCGCGCCATCGGCGGGCGACGGCCTGGATCCTTCCTGGACGGTGGTCCTGGCCTGGGCCTTCGAGAACAAGCTGCGCTGGGGGCAGGACATCGTCTTCACCTACGGCCCGCTTGGATTCCTGCATCCGATCGCCAGCTACTTTCCTGCCGCCTACGGCGAGTTCGTGGCAGGCCAGGTGATTGTCGGCCTGCTCGGCGCCTTTGTCGCCGCGCAGTTCTTCGGCCTGCTCAACTGGGCGGAGCGATTGCTGCTGGTGGTGGTGGCCTACCTGCAGATCGTCGTCCTGTGCGCCGATCCCCTCTGGATCATCATCTTTTCCTATTCATTGTTCACGACGCAACGCCTGTGCGAAACAGCGGCATCACCGGTGCGACTGGGCTCGCTCATCGTCGCCACGGCGGTCTATGCCGCGATCACCACCGCCATCAAGGTGAGCCTGTTCCCACTGGCGCTGCTGTGGTGGGCCGGAGCCACCCTGATGCTGGCCGTGCGTCGCCGTGTCGGCCTCGCCGGCCTGTCGCTCGCCGGCTTTCCATTGGCCACGCTGGCAGTCTGGCTGGTGGCCGGGCAGACCTTGTCCGACCTGCCGCGCCATCTGCAGTTGAGTTTCAACATCTCGGCCGAATACGGGCACGCGATGAGTGCGTTTGCGCCCCTGCTCACCGAGGTTTACGGCCTGGCCCTGCTCGGCACGATCGGTGTCCTGCTGCTGATGCAGCTGTGGCGCAGCCGCACCTCGCTGTCGGCCGCGATCACGGTGCTGTTCTTCGGCGCTGCGACCTTCCTGGCCTGGCGCGCCGGTTACACGCGCGCCGACGGCCACACGATGGCCTTCTCCTGCGTGGTCAGCGGCCTGGCGGTGGCGATCGCCGCGTTTCCGAAGCAGCGCTCCGCCGCCTTGTACGCGGTATGCGCCGTACTGGCGCTGGCGGGCGTTCCGATGCTGGTAACGGCGTGGAATCCGACCGGCATCCTGACGCCGCGCCAGCTCGTCGACATTGCGCCGGCACACGTTCGCTCGGTCGCCCGGCAGTTGCGCAACCTCGCTCCCACCGTGCAGAACTTCGAGCAGTCACTGGAGGCTGACCGGAAGCGCCTCGACCTACCTCAGACACGCCAGGTTGTGGGCACCTCGACCATCGACCTTGTTGGCTGGCAGCAGGGCGTGTTGCTGCTCAACCGGCTGAACTATCGGCCGCGCCCGATCTTCCAAAGTTACGCCGCCTATTCCCCCGTGCTGGCGCGCGTCAACGAAGCACACTTCACCGGTCCGATGGCCCCGCAGTTCGTCCTGCTGCCCTTCTCGCAGATCGATACACACTACCCGACCAGCGAGGATCCATTGACCTTCCTTGCACTACTGCGTGGCTACCAGCCCGCTCATGTGGAAGGGGGCTATCTGCTGCTGAAGCGCACGGCTGGCGACATACCCGCGTTCGCCGCCATCGACGCCGTGAGTTTCCGTTCGTCGACGCTGGGGACGTGGGTCGACGTACCGGCTGCCGAAAGCGGAACCGTATTGTCGCTACGTGCCCGTCCCAGCGCGCTCGGACGCGCATTCGCCTTCCTGGTGCGTGAGCCCTCCTGGCGGCTGGAGGTCCAGCTGGACAACAGCGAGACGCACACTTTTCGGATTGTCCGCACGGCGGCCGAGGCGGGTTTTCTGCTGGATCCCTTCGTCAATTCGCTGGACGACTACGCTCGCTTGTTCATCGGCGATCCGCTACCTCGCGTCCGGCGTTTTCGCCTGATACCCCAGTCTGATGTCCTGAGTGCGCTGTACCAGCACGACTTCAGCTATGCCACCGCGGCAATGGCGCTGCCAACGTCCAACACCATTGTTTCCGCGGCAGTCATTGCCAGCCTCTTTCCCGGTTTCGACCGGCGCCCAGCGATAAGCAACGGTCAAACCGCCGTGATCGTGGAAGACGGCAGGCCAGCCTTGTTTGTTCACAGTCCGGGCCGACTGGCATTTGAACTCGACGCGGGCCGCTACCACCTGGATGCGGAGATCGGTATCCGAAACGAAGCGCTGAGTGCAGCGGGCTGTACCGGCAGTGACGGCGTCGTTTTCGAGGTGGCGGCATCGACCGGATCGCCAGGCTCATCCGTCCGGCAGCCGCACAATCCATTCGCCGATCCGGCGCTCAAAGGCCCCCATCCGCTGCGCGCGGATATTGTGCTGCCCCAGGCGGGGACGCTGTCGCTCACCGTCCAGCCCGGTGCGAGCCCGACGTGCGACTGGGCTTACGTCCGGAACTTGCGGATCTCGGCCCCGCAGGCCCCGTCAGCCCCGCCGGCGACGCATTGATTCACGGTCCGGCGTCATCCGCAGCGTTAGTATTTTCCGCAAGTCCGTTTTCAGCAAGGCCGTATCAGGCTGGAGCACTATGAAACCGTTAGCCACTGCCCTGTTCTGCGCCGGATTGCTGATCGGCGCCACCACCGCATCCGCACTCAACGTGACCCAGCCCGACGGCGTCAACGATCTCGTGGCCGCGGGCGACGACTTCGCAACCCAGGTCCTCGGCGACGCCTGGGACATGAGTCACGTGGGTGACCTCTCCACATACGATTCCGGCGGTCTGCAGTCGCAGCTGTTCAACAGCGGCATCTACTCCGCGGTCACCACGAATGCCGACCCTGGCACGTATATCCACCACCCGGGCACGGACGGGACGGTCAACCTCTCGCGTGGTAAACGGCATCCCATCGCGACCGGTGTCTATCGCTACGCCACGCTCAAGATCCGCATGACCGCCAACAGCGGGCCACCGCTGAGCGGGCTGCAGCCGTTGCAATACTTCTTTCTCGAAAACGACGGATCGTTCCTTGCTGGCACGATCGGCTTTTCCAATTTTTTCCACATATCGCCAAATGCCTGGACAATCCTGTCGGTTGACATGGCGACGCAGGTCCATCCTGCATCGACGTATACCTGGACCGGATTTCCGACCGTGGGCGGACTGCGCCTGGACCCGACAGTCAACACTAACGTCAAGGTGGAAATTGACTGGATTCGCATGACCTCGGCACCCACCAGCGGCCAGCGCTATACGGTGATGTGGTCCGATACGGTTTCGGGCAGCTACACGGTGACCGCCATCGACGGCGACAACGCCCGCCACATCCTGGGTACTGGTGTCTCCGGGACATCCTATTCGGCGGACCTTTCGGTGCTTGCGCCGGGCGACTACCGCATCGAAGTCAGCCGCAACGGTGCGACCTCGCTCAGCCCAGGCACGGTCCATATCAATGCGCCACCGGCGATCACCATTACTGCGCCTACTGCCCGCGGTGAACAGACGCGTAACTACGCACAGGTGGAGCTGGGTAACCCGTGGGGCCCAATGGATGCGGCTGACGTCCTGCTGACCGGCTCGCTGACCAACATCAGCTACACCAACCCGACCGGGACCTTTTATGGACGCCCCACCAGTGGTGATCCGGGAATAGTGCTGCAGACAACCGGACATCCGGTGAATGCGGACTATTACAAATCTGCCTGCTTCACCCTCGACGTGCTTGGCCCCAGTCCAAGCGCGCCAAACTCGCTCGTCCGCCTGTTTTGGGGAAATTCCACGGCAAACATGTCGATATCCAAGGACATCTTCCTCTCTGCCGGAATGACCGAGTATTGCATCGAAGATATGTCAGTCATTCCGGTCGAACCGGGGGCGCCGATGCCGTGGGCGGGATCCTTTGTCTATTTCCGGCTGGATCCGCACGAATATCCGGTTTCGAACGAGTGCATTTCGTCACCCAGCCCGGCGAACTGCCACGATGTGCGCATCGAGTCCATTGTTCTGTCGCCGTGGGCATTGGCGGGCCCCAGCTACAACATCACCTGGAACGCCAGCGATGCGGACAATGCCTCCACGTCGCTGACCATCTTCCTTGACACCGATCGCGTCTATGCCAACGGCGGCGAGATTGCGATCGCAACGCCAGCCGGAACGCTGGGTGCGGGGCAGCACATGTTCACCACCAACGGATCAATACCGAACGGCCGCTACTACGTCGGATTTGTCATCACCGATGGCGCCAATCCAGTGGTCCAGTATTCCACTGGCCCGGTGCTACTGCAGTTCACCGACCTGATCTTCCGCAACGGATTCCAGTAGGAAGCGCCGGCACGGCCGCTACGTTGCCGCCGTGCCATCCTTAAGGGCATCTCAGGATTCCGGGCGTCGCAGGTGGCGCAAGCGATGGAGGGTCCAAGGCTCGTCCAACGACACCGTGCCATCAGCCGCCGCCACGTTTGCCTCAATTTCCGGTATTCTCCCGCTGAGCGCAGCCAGTACTTTGCGGTGGCGTCGCGCCTGCTCCAGCCGCTCGTGCAATCCTGCCAGATGTTCCGCCGCTGCCTGCGCGGACACGACGGCCGACTCGCCGCCGGTCCGTTGCGACAGCGTCGCATCCAGCGCGGCGGCGATCTGCGCCAGTGGACCTTCGATCGCGCGGGCCGAAGCACTGCGGTGCAAGCTCGGGTCGACGAAGGCCGCGATATCGTGGTCATCGGGCATGTGCAAGCCGCGGACGCCGGCCTGCACCAGCGCCTCGTACAACTGTCGACACTGCTGCTGCGGCTGCGCCAGGAAGTCTTCGTAACGCACGAAGATCCGCGGCATGCCTTCGCTGGCCCGCATCAGTTCTGCGTTATAGGCGAGCCAGAGCGCAACGGCTTCGTCGGTAGTGAACGTCAGGCCCGTGATCTCGCTGCGCTTGGCCAGCGACGCGACGATCGCACGCGGATCACGCGAGCAGATGACCGCCACCGGCCGCTCGCACCACTCGCGCCAGTAGTCGAGCGTCAGGCACAGGCGCGGGTCCTTGAGGAACCAGGGGCGGTAGGCGTCGATGTCGAGCACCTTGGCATGCACCGCTTCGCGGAGCGGCGGCGGCGGCTGCCAATCCGCGCTGCGGCCAAGGAAGCGATGGATGTCGAACCAGGTGGAGCCGGTAGCCGCCAGGAGCCGGTCATTGAGTTCGACGATGTCGCGGCGCTCCCAGAACCCCTTCGGATTCTCGCGATTGACCGGCAGTGCAGACCCTTCCGGTCCGAAGTACATGCCCATGAGGTTCAGCAGGCGCGCCACCATGGACGTGCCGGACCGGTGCATGCCGCAGACGAAAACCTGCATGGATCAGTTTGCCTCCCCGGCACGGAACGAATACACCGCCCGTGGCGGCCACGCCAGTTCGAACGGCTCGCCTTCCAGGGCGAGATTGGGATTGTAGGCCGGATCCTGCGTCAGGCGCTCACCGTAGCGTTCCTGCATGAAGCGGATCTCGCGGTGGAATCGGGCCAGTTTCTCCGGTGAATCCTCGTAGCCACGGGAGGCTGACTCGTGGTGGTACAGCTCGGCGAACGGCGTCCACACGATGCGCAGGCCCTGGTCGAGAATGCGCAGGCAGAAGTCGATGTCGTTGAAGGCCACCTGCAATCCAGCGTCCAGCCCGTCGACGGCCTCGAAGACCTCGCGGCGCAGCAGCAGGCAGGCCGCCGTGACGCTCGACATCGCCTGCACGAGATTGGCGCGATTCATCTGGCCCGGATAATCCCGCGCCATGCGTTGATACGAATGCCCCGCCACGCCACCGAAACCCACCACGACGCCGGCATGCTGGATGCGCCCGTCGGGGTAGTACAGCTTGGCGCCGACGCCACCCACTTCCGGCCGGATGGCGTGCGACACCATCTCGCGCAGCCAGTCCGCGTGAATCACTTCGATGTCGTTGTTGACCAGTCCGATGACCTCGCCCGTCGCCTGCTTTGCCGCGAAATTGTTGATCGCGGAAAAATTGAACGGCTCGTCGTAGCGCAGCACTTTGACACGCGGCTCGTTCTTCAGCTCTTCGAAGTACGCCAGCGTCCTCGCCTCGCACGACTGGTTATCGACGATGAGAATATCCAGCGCCGGATAGTCGGTGCGTTCGAGCAGGCTCTGCACCGACATGCGCAGCAGGTCCACCCGGTCGCGCGTGGGGATGATCAGGGTGACCGTCGGCAATGTTTCCGGCAAGGCATAGCGGCACCGGAAATAGCCCTGCGCCGTGCGCTCGACGAGCACCGCCTGCTTCTGGCGGGCGAAGTGATCCTGCAGTGCGCGCTGTGACGCATCGTTGGTATACGACTTCTCACCCGCTGCCAGCGCCGTGGAACCGGCGACCGAACGCCAGTGGTACAGGATGTGCGGAATGTGCCCGATCTGCCCGGGTTCGAGCTTCTCCACGCAGCGCAGGGCGAGGTCGTAGTCCTGGCTGCCCTCGTACCCGACGCGGAAACCGCCCACGCTGCGCACGAGCTGGGTGTCGTAGACGCCCAGGTGACACACGAAATTCTGGCTGTGGAACAGATCCGGATTCCAGTCCGGCTTGAAATAGGGATCGTAGCGACGCCCGCTTTCGTCGATCTTGTCCTCGTCGCTGTAGATCAGCTTCAGGTCCGGCTCGCGCTGCAGGCGTTCGGCCACCAGGAACAGCGCGTGCGCCGGCAACTCGTCATCGTGATCCAGCAGCGCGACATAGCGGCCGGTGGCCAGTTCCAGTGCCGAATTGCTGGCCGCGGAAATGTGCCCGTTGCGCTCGCGGTAGACCACGCGAATCCGCGCGTCGCGGGCGGCGTATTCGTCGAGGATCTGCCGCACATGGGCCTGCGTCGAGGCGTCGTCGGCAATGCACAGCTCCCAGTTGGGATACGTCTGCTCCAGCACACTGTCGATGCAGCGATGCAGCCAGCGCGCCGGCGTGTTGTAGACCGGTACGATGAGCGAGAACGTCGGCCTGGTCGCCAGGCTCTCCAGCTGGCCGGCCATGCGCGCAAGGTCTTCGCGGCTGAGCGTATCGAAGCGCGCCACCCAGCAGGCATAGCTGGCATCGCGCGAACGCGATTCGTGCAGCGCGCGCAGGCGGCTTTCCACTTCCGCGACGCCACCGGCGCGCAGTGCCTTGAGTGCATCGCGAAACGCCATCGCCAGGTGGCGCGGCGAACGGACCAGTTCGCGCAGCACCGGCCCGACCAGGCGCAATGCCGCCTCGGGCCGCGTCATCTTGCGTAGCGAGAACGCCGTCGCGTCGAAACTGCAGGGCTGCGTCGAGGGGTCGAAACGGATTGCACGCGCATCGCCGGCCAGCTTGATCAGCACGTCCTGCGTCGGCTTGTCCGGATCGAGCCGGAAGGTCACCTTGCCGGCCTCGGTCATGCCAACGCCGTAATCCACATACAGCGACGGCTCGACGAAGGCGTAGCCTTCGCGCGGCTTCAGGGCCAGGCGCAGCACGTACCAGCCGGCGCTCGGGCTGCCCGTCTGTTGCGGCACGAGGGCGAACCGCGGATCGTCGCCCGTGGAACGCCAGGCGGTTCCGACCGGCGCGTCGGCGATCGGTTCGACATCCCCCAGTGGCGACAGCATGAACGTCCGGATGCGGATGAAATCGGTCCAGCCGCGCAGACGGCGCACGGTTCGCGCACCGATGCGGCGCAGCGCCGACGGCATCGCCTTCAGTGCACGCCGGACGCGAAAGGAAGGCGGCAGGAGCAGCTCGTCGAGCTGTTCCGACTGTCGCCGCAGCGCTGCCTCCAGCACCTGCTCGCGTGCCGCGTGCTGCTGCAGCGCCTGGTCCAGGCGTTGCACCACCTCCGCCAGCTGTGCGGAAAGCGCGGCGTGCGTGGTATCGACCCGCGCGGTCAACTGCTGCAATTCGATGCCGGTTTCCACACGCGCCGCCTCGCCGGCACGCACCAGGCGCAACCGTTCTTCAAGGGCACGCGAGTGCAGTCCGTCGATATGCTCGCGCAGCTGCGTGACCGCCGCCTCGTGGAGACGCGCCTGCGCCACGTGGCGGGTTTCCCACTCGGCCAAGCGCTGGAACACGATCCGCTGGCTGGCCGCAAGAGACGGCAAGTCGAGTACACCGTTCCCGGCGGCACCGTCACCTTTCGCGACCGAAGCGAGCAGCGCCGCCTCGTCGTCGCCCAGCAGGTCCATCGCGATCGCCGCGGCATCGGCCGTGGACATGGGATCGCAATTCCATTCGACTTCCAGGCTGATCGAGCGCATCTGCCCGTCGAGTGCCCGCGGCCAGGGCACTTCGATGTACGGGTCATCGTCGAAGGTCCAGAACTCCAGGGCGTCAGGGCTTTCGCCCGGCAGGCGCACGCCGCCGACGCCGGTCGCCTCGTCGCGCAAGGTCTGCGCGCTGTAGCGAAGCAACTCCGCACCGGTGGCCGCATCCAGCCAGCGCATGCCGCGCAGGCGATAGATCCCGGCCTGTGCGCTGGGATCAAAGCGCACGGTTTCCAGCCCGTCATCGGCAGACAGGCGGAACCGGGTCCAGCCGGTTTCGGAAGACGCCGGCGAATCGGCTTGAATCGCGCCGTGTTCGCTGTACTGGTCGCCACGGCGACGTAGATAGAGTTTGCTCATCGTCACTAGCCCCAATGCCGGATCCACTCGTCCAGCTCTCCCTCGCCGGCAGGACGCGCTGCCGTCACTGGCACACCGTCCGCCTTCAGCGATTGATGCGTACTTCCTCGCCGGATGTCGACGTCGCCCCGATCCGACGCAACTCCGGCCTGACATCCAGGTCCACCCAGGCGGTCGCGAGGCGACCGGCCTCCGGCATCACGCGGAACATCGCTACGTCGACGTGCCGGTCCAGATACGTTTCGGTGCCGTCGACCTGGGCCTGCACTCCGGCGTTCAGGAAGTACGTCGACGGTATCAGCAGGCAGCGAAATTCGAAGCGGACTTCCAGCGATTCGCCCGCGCGGACGCTCTCTACCGCATCGTCCCAGTTCGCCGTGATCGCCCCGGCCAGCTCGAGCCCGGCGATGTTCTTGATCAGCATGCCGCAGCGCACGCGATAGGCGTCCGCGTCGAATTGCACCCGGTAGGCGTAGACATACTTCTGCCCGCAACGCAGCACATTCACCGGGCGGCCCGACAGCGTCAGGATGTGCACGTCGGTGATCTGTGCGCCGCGCGGCTCGTAGCGCAGCGTGCTCTGCGGCACCAGCGCGGGGTCGAAATCGCCTTCGCGCTCGTCCGCCTCACCCGCAGCGGCGCGCGCAGCCTGCTGCGCCGGCTCGCTGCCCTGCACTTCCTGGCGGATACTGGCGCGAAGCGCGTCCGCGGTTTCCGGCGGCGCGTACAGCAGCTTGTGGTACCGCGAGACGACGAATCGCGGCGAACCCAGCGCCAGCTGCTCGCCGCGGTCGAGCAGTATCGCCCGGTCGCACAGCTCGATCACCGCGCCCGCGGAATGGGAGACGAAAAGAATGGTCGTGCCGTGGTCGCGCATCTGTTGCAGCCGCGCGAAGCACTTGCGCTGGAAGGCCTCGTCGCCGACAGCGAGGGCTTCATCGATGACCAGGACGTCCGGCGACACGTTGATCGCCACGGCGAACGCCAGGCGTACGAACATGCCACTGGAATAGCTCTTCACCGGCTGGTCGATGAATTCGCCGATATCGGCGAACGCGGCGATCTCGTCGAACCGCTGCTCGATCTCCGCGCGCGTCAGTCCGAGCACGGTGCCGTTGAGGTAGACGTTCTCGCGACCGGTGAAATCCGGATTGAAGCCGGCCCCCAGCTCGAGCAGCGCCGCGACGCGGCCACGCACGTCGGCACGGCCGCTGGTGGGCGTGAGCGTGCCGCAGATGATCTGCAGCAGGGTCGATTTTCCCGACCCGTTCCGGCCGACGATGGCTACTGTCTCGCCGCGGTAAATATCGAAGTGCACGTCGCGCAGCGCGTGGAAATCACGGTGCCAGGCGCGCCCGGCGTTGGGGAAGAACTGATGCAGCAGGCGGTGATGCGGCCGCTCGTAGATCGCGAACGACTTACACAGATTCTCCACGCGGATGACGATCTCAGAGGACATCGGCAAACCCCGGGCGCGTCGTCCGGAACCAGCTATACGCGACGTAGCAGAACACCAGGCTGGCGCCGGCGTAGACGCCCAGGCCCCACCAGTCCGGCAGTTGCCCCCACAGTGCAACGGCGCGCATCTGGTCGATGATGAAAGTCAGTGGATTGGCGCGGAATACGAACTGGTACTCCGGCGGCAGGGTTTCCACGGGTATCAGCGCCGACGACAGGAACAGCAGGGCGGTGGCCAGCACACCCGTCACCTGCGAGATATCGCGCAGATACACCGCCAGCGACGCAAACAGCCAGCCCACGCCCGCCCCCAGCAACGCCAGCGGCAACAACACCAGCGGCGCCAGCACCACCGTCCAGGGCGGCGGGCCGAATCGCGCCAGATACAGGGCCACGAATACCAGCCCGTTCATCAGCGCATGAAAATAGGCCGACAACAGCATCGGCCACGGCAGGATCTCCAGCGGAAATACCACGCGCTTGACGTAGCTGGGATTGCCGACGACCAGATTCGGCGCGCGCGACAGGCATTCAGCGAAGAAGCCGTGCACGATCAGGCCGACGAAGAGAATCAGCGTGTAGTCGACCGAACCCTCCGCCTGCTGTGGCCAGCGGCTGTTGAAGATCGACCCGAACGCCAATGTGTAGACCATCAGCATGAGGAAGGGGCTGAGCACCGACCACAGCAGGCCGAAGCTCGCGCCCCGGTACCGGCCGAGCACGTCGCGCTTGGCCAGTTCCAGGGTCAGGGAGCGATGCCGGCCGAACGCGGAAAACGGTTCGGTCAGGATGGCCGCCAGGCCCGAAACGCCGCGGCTCACTGGCCGGTCCATCCGGCGATGCCCACCACGCCCGTCGGCACCGTCACGCTCACGCCGCGGCCAGCGCCGCGTCCAGTTCGGCGCGAAGGTCGGCAACGTCTTCCACGCCGACGGACAGGCGAACGAGATTGTCATGAATGCCCAGGCGCGCACGGTTTTCCGCCGGTACCGAGGCGTGCGTCATGATGGCCGGGTGATTGATCAGGCTCTCGACGCCACCGAGGGATTCGGCGACGGCGAAGAGATGGCAACGCTCCATCATGCGGCGCGCGCCGTCCAGGCCGCCCTTCACGTAGACGCTGACCATTCCGCCAAACCCGTGCATCTGCTGCTTGGCGAGCGCATGGTGCGGGTGGCTTTCAAGCCCCGGATAGATCACCTTCTCGACCTTCGGATGCCGCTCGAGCCAGCCGGCCAGTTCCATCGCGCTGGCGCAATGCGCCTTCATGCGCAGGTGCAAGGTCTTCAGGCCACGCAGTGCCAGGAAACTGTCGAACGGCCCCTGCACGCCACCCACGGCGTTCTGCAGGAAGGTCATCTTGTCGGCCAGTTCGGTATCGTCCCCCACCACGATCATGCCGCCGACGATGTCGGAATGGCCATTGAGGTACTTGGTGGCCGAGTGCATGACCAGGTGCGCACCCAGCTCCAGCGGCCGCTGCAGCATCGGCGTGGCGAAGGTGTTGTCGACACCGACCAGGATGCCGCGTTTGCGCGCAAACTCCGCAATCGCCGCGATATCCACGATTTTCAGAAGTGGATTAGTGGGCGTTTCGATCCAGATCAGGCGCGTTTCCGGCCGGACCGCGGCTTCGAGGGCAGCGCGATCGTTGAGGTCGACGAAGCTGAAATCCAGACCGGCCGAGCGGCGGCGCACCCGCTCGAACAGACGATAGGTACCGCCGTAGACATCGTCCATGCAGATGACATGGCTGCCCGAATCAAGGATGTCGAGCACCGTCGATGTCGCCGCCAGACCGGAGGCGAAGGCATAGCCGCGCGTACCGCCTTCAAGGTCTGCCACGCAGCGCTCGTAGGCGAAGCGGGTCGGATTGTGGGAACGCGAATACTCATAGCCCTGGTGGACGCCAGGACTGGACTGCGCATAGGTAGACGTGGCGTAGATCGGCACCATCACGGCGCCGGTCGACGGATCCGGCGACTGGCCGGCATGGATGGCACGCGTACCCAGACCGAGGTTGTTCTTGTTGCTCATCGCACGCGGCGTCCTTCGTTGTATCCGTGGTTGACGTAGTGCTGGTACGCGTCGACGCCCGCGGCGGCCACGTCGGGGTTGAAGCTCAGGTAGCTCGCCGCGTCGAAGTCTTCGGCGTCGAGCATCGGCAGGCGTACCAGGTGGCTGGGACTGCCGGTGTAGTCGTGGTAGCAGAGGCAGCCTTCGGCGAAGTAGTGGCAGACCAGCGCCCGTCGCGAAGACAAGGGGTCCTTGATGCGCGAGCCGCCGTGCAGCAGGTTGGCGTGCCAGAACAGGACATCGCCTTTTTTCGCGTGGAAATAGTGAGCGTCCAGGGCGTTGTCGCGAATCGTCGCTTCGACATGCGGCTCGTACTTGGCGTGGTACGCCTCGTAGCCCTTGCGGCCTTCCTCCAGCGTGATGCCGCATTCGCGCGAGTAGGCGTACGGCAGGCGGTGGCTGCCCGGGTAGTAGACCAGGGGGCCCGAGTCCGGCGCGATGTCCTGCATCGCGATCCAGTTGGCGACGAGATAGCCCTGGGGATAGGTCGTCATGTGGATCGAATCCGAGTGCGCCAGCTGTTCGCTACCCTTGTGGCCGGCGATCGTCTGGAACGGCAACGCTTTCGCACCGAGAAGGACGCTGACGATCTCTTCGGCGCGCCGGTTGCGCAGGATGGCGTTGAAACCGGGAACCTTGAAGTGCGGATTGAGGACACGCCCGGGCAAGGGGTTCTGCACGCTGATGGCGTGGTCCTCGAGTGGCACGAGTTCACCTGCGGCGATGCGCGCCTCGTACTCGGACCACGCCCCATCCAGCTCATCCGTCGAAAACATCCCGGGAATGATCAGGTAGCCGTCCCGCGCCCACTTGCGGCACCACTCGGCCTGTTCGGCCGTCAGGGTGCCGTTGGCAAGGCGCGCCTGGATCTGCGCTTCGTAATCCGGCCGGTCCAGCCACGGCGTGTTGGGTGATGCCGGAAACGCCTCCGCGCGAAACACGCGCATCTTGCGCAAATCAACCGGCGGTTCCATCGAAACAGGGGAAAACGTGTCCACGGGTTCCTCCGAGGTGGAAATGGCAGGCGTCACTGCACGCGCCGCCGCAGATAATTCAGCAGGTCGATCCGCGTGATCAGCCCGAGGAATTTCTCCCCGTCCATCACGATGGCAACGTGGCCACGGTCGAAAACCGGCAACAGGGATTCGATCGGTGCGTGGACGTCGAGCACATCCAGCTTGGAAACCATGGCCGTGGAAACGGGATCGCGGAAACGGCTTTCATCGGCGTGCACGTGCATCAGCACGTCCGATTCGTCGACGATCCCGACGATTTTCTCACCATCCATGACCGGCAACTGCGAAATCTCGTACAACTTCATGCGCTGGTAGGCCATGGTGAGCGGATCATTCGGCCCGATCACGACGGTATCGTGCTGGGAATAGGGCCGCATGATCAGGTCTCGCAGGTCGCCGCGCTGTTCCCGCTCCAGGAAGCCGTTGTCGAGCATCCAGTAGTCGTTGTACATCTTCGACAGGTACTTGTTGCCGGTGTCGCAGACAAACACCACCACGCGCTTGGGCGTGGTCTGCTCGCGGCAATAGCGCAGCGCCGCGGCGATCAGGGTGCCGCTGGAGGAGCCGACCAGGATGCCTTCCTTCCGGAGCACATCGCGACCGGTGAGGAAGCTCTCCTTGTCGCTGATGCCGTAGGCCTTCTTGACCCGGGTGAAGTCGCTGATCGGCGGGAGGAAGTCTTCGCCGATCCCCTCCACCAGCCACGAGGCGCTCTTGGTCGAAAGCGTACCTTCGTTGATGTACTGGGTGAGGATGGAGCCGACCGGGTCGGCCAGGATGAACTCGACGTTCGGCGCCGCGCTGGCGAAGTAGCGCGAAAGCCCCGTCATGGTGCCGGACGAGCCGCAGCCGAACACGATGGCGTCGAGGCGGCCATCCATCTGTTCGATGATTTCGGGGCCGGTCGTGGTTTCGTGGGCGAGCGGGTTGTTCGGATTGCCGAACTGGTTGATGAAGTACGCGCCGGGGGTCTCTTTCGCCAGGCGCTCGGCCATGTCCTGGTAGTACTGGGGGTGGCCCTTGGCAACGTCCGAGCGGGTCAGGATCACCTCGGCGCCCATCGCCTTGAGGTTGAAGATCTTCTCGCGGCTCATCTTGTCGGGAACCACCAGGACCAGCCGGTAGCCCTTCTGCTGCGCCACCAGCGCCAGGCCGATGCCGGTGTTGCCGGCGGTGCCTTCGACCAGGGTGTCTCCCGGCTTGATGCGCCCTTCGCGCTCGGCGGCCTCGATCATCGAAAGGCCGATGCGGTCCTTGATGGACCCGCCCGGGTTCATGCTTTCCAGCTTGAGAAACAGTTCGCAGCAACCGGTATCGAGGTTCTGCGCTTTCACCATCGGGGTACGTCCGATGAGTTCCAGCACGCTTTGATGGATGGTCATGTGGCTCCCGCCAGCACGCCCGGCACGGGCCGGGCGTGTTTCGATTCAGGGGGCGGGATGATAACCGAGGGCCCGACGGCCCGCGATCGGCGGGCCGTCCGGCGAGAATCCGTCAGTGCGCGGCGTTCCTGCGTTCCCACATGAGGACCAGGCGATCCTTGGCGCGGAGCTTTTCTTTCTTGAGCGAATGAAGCGTGGTGTCGTCCATCGGCAAAACCCCGAGATCGGCGTCCCTCAGCTTGCTGTCCAGTTCCTGGTGGCGCTGGTACAAGCTGCGGAATTCGGTATTCGTCTTCAGCAGTGCGTCGATCTCGGATTTCTGGTGATTCTCGAACATCAGCCGTTCTCCTCTGCGTTATCGGACACAAGCAAACGCCACCGTCCGCCTTCCTGGCGCCGGTGGTCGAGATACTTGCGGGAACCTGAGTGAAGCGACTCTGGCGGCATCAAGCGTCCATGCCCGCCGCGACGTGTGTGGCGGGGCTGCTTCCTCGGACGTGTGCGATGCGCGGGTCTGCATATTTTTTTGGGCAATCCCCGTCTTGACGGCGACTGCACCCCGACCCTACTCCAATGCCGGCACCTACGCAAACCAGGCGCGAATCGCCTTTTGTGTCAATTGGTTACGATTGCAAAATGGTCTATTCGACCGGCTCGGAGAGGGTGACCACGACACGCCGGTTGAGCGCACGCCCGGTGGCATCGTCGTTGGATGCGACCGGCGATTCCTCCCCCGGCCGAACACTGAGACGCGGCCCGGCGACAGCCCCAGCGCCACCAGGGCGGCGCGGACCGCCTCTGCCCGCCGCTGGGAAAGGAGCAGGTTGGCATCGGCCGTGCCGCTGGCGTCGGTGAAGCCTTCGATGCGCACCGCTCCTGTGGAGCGCGCCAGCTGCTCGTAGATCCGCCCGATGCCGGCAGCGGCCTCGGGGCGCAGGATGGCCGTACCCGGATCGAAGACGAGATCTTCCAGCGTGAACTGGAGGCCGCCTGGCGTCGACTGCGGTGTCAGCGTCGTCAGCCGGCGCAGGAGGTCGGGGTCAAGACTGGGCGATGCGGCCGTCAGGGGTGCGGCCGACGCCGGTGCAGACGGCGCGGCTGGCGGCGGCTGGCGCGAGGCTTCCTCGGCGCGCTCCAGCTCGAGCCGGCGCTGCCGGTCCAGCTCGGCGCGCACGGCGGCCGTCTCGCGGCGGCTGGCTTCCAGCAGCATCTGGCTGTATTCGCGCTCCAGGGCGGCCAGCCGCTCGGCCTCGCGCGCGGTCTGCGCCGCGATATAGGCCACATCCACGCGCCGCTCGGCCAGGTAGGCCAGGTGGGCGTGGTCTTCGGCATTGATGTGACTGGCGTCGAGGCGGCGCACGGCGGCCTCTGCCAGCGTACGCTCGGCCAGGGCGTAACGCCCCAGCGACGCATCGGCGGATAGCGCGGTGAGACTGGCATGGAGGCGATCGAATTCCAGGTCGCGCCGCGGCGCCGAGCCGCAGGCCACCGCCAGGATGACGCTGGCCACGGCACCGCAGCGCCACAGGCGCCGTGCAAGACGAGCCAGGTATGGCCGGGTCGCCGTCATTGCGCGGGCTCCGCCGGCAGCCCGAGCTCGCTACGCAATCGCGTCACTTCCACCAGCTTGGCCTGCACCGCCTCGCGCGTTCTGCCCAGGCGCGACTTGGCCAGCGCCAGGTCGCTATTGACGGCCGATTCCTCCAGCAGCTGCCGGGCCTGCTTTTCGTCGTCGCGCCCCAGCGCCTGGCGTGCCTGCTCCAACTGTTCGGCCGCGTAACGAAGTTCCAAAGGCGCATATGTGGCGGCACCGGCTTCTGTGGCGATTTCCAGGGCCTGCGCAGCGAGTGTGATCTCGGTCACCGCAGCCGGTCCACGGGCAGACGCAAGCGTGGATGGAATCGTCAAAACCAGCGCGAGTACGTGGATTTTTGCTCGGGTTGGTGTCATAACTTCCATCGCATCACAGGGTGGGTATGCGCCGCTATTGTCGGAAGCGGGCATGAACGTTGCAACGACGATTCGCCTGCTACGGCAAAACGCATTCCTAGAAAACCGACGGCGCCAAGCCGTCACGCATCTCGCAGCGAGGCGAGCATGGATATCGGCTATTTCCTCAAGCTCATGACCGAAAAGGGCGCGTCGGACATGTTCCTGACGACCGGCGCTCCCGTGAACATCAAGGTCGAGGGCAAACTCTACCCGCTGGGCAATACCGGCCTTCCCGGCGGCATGGTGAAAAAGATCGCCTATTCGCTGATGGACGAAGGCCAGGTGCCGCAGTTCGAGCGCGACCTGGAGCTGAACATGGCCATTGCCGTCAAGGACGCCGGCCGCTTCCGCATCAACGTGTTCAAGCAGCGCGGCGAAATCGGCATGGTGATCCGCGCGATCAAGAGCGAGATCCCCACGGTCGACGCCCTGAAGCTGCCGCAGATCTTCAAGGACATCATCATGGAGCCGCGTGGCCTGATCCTCGTGGTCGGCGCGACGGGCTCGGGCAAGTCCACCACGCTGGCGGCCATGATCGATCACCGCAATGCCAGCCGCTCGGGTCATATCCTCACCATTGAAGACCCGATCGAATACCTGCACCGGCACAAGAAATCCATCGTCAATCAGCGCGAAGTGGGCCTTGACACCCACAGCTACCACGAAGCGCTCAAGAACGCGATGCGCGAAGCGCCGGACGTCATCATGATCGGCGAGATCCGTGACGTGGAAACCATGGAAGCGGCGATCGCCTTCTCCGAGACAGGCCACCTGTGCCTGGCGACGCTCCACTCCAACAACGCCGACCAGACCATCGAGCGCATCCTGAACTTCTTCCCGGAGTCCGCGCACAAGAACATCCTGATGAACCTGGCGCTGAACCTCAAGGCGGTGATTTCGCAGCGCCTGGTCATCGGCAAGGACGGCCGCCGCGTGCCCGCGGTGGAGATCCTGATCAACACGCCGCACATCCGCGACCTCATGCGCCGCGGCCAGGTTCACGAAATCAAGGAGGCGATGGATCGAAGCCTGCAGGAAGGCATGCAGACGTTCGACCAGGCACTGTACCGGCTCTACAAGGAAGGCAAGGTCGAGCTCGAGGAAGCGCTGGCGAAAGCCGATTCGCGCGACGGCCTGGCGCTCAAGATCCGCCTCGCCGAAGGCGGCGGCGACAATCCGGCCGCCGAACACGACCCCTTCAACATGTCGGCTTTTTGACATTCTTGTCGTAGCCGCCGGAACACTGTCGACAATCCGACCCCGTACGCGGGGTCGGCGCCGCGCGCCGCGCAGGACGATCCACCGGCCGGACTGCGGCCGATCGCCGTCGCAAAGTGCGGCGCCCTGCCGGTGATTCAGCTCTTTGGCGCGTCCGGCTGGTTTTCCGGCCGGGCCAGTTCGAACGCCGACTGCTTCAGGCACTCGGCATCAATGCGCTGGATGGTGGGGAAGGCGTCCAGATCCAGCCCCCAGCGACGCGCGTTGTATACCTGTGGAACGAGACAGACGTCCGCCAGGCTGGGATCGTCGCCTTCGCAGAAGAGTCCGGTGGCCGGATTTTCCGTCAGCAGGGCCTCGAACGCGCGGAACCCTTCGGCGATCCAGTGGCGCACCCAGCGCTCCCGCTCGACCTGCGGGGTGTTGAATTCGCGCTCCAGATACTGGAGCACGCGCAGGTTGTTGATCGGGTGGATATCGCAGCAGATGAGCTGGGCCAGGCCACGGACACGGGCCCGGTCCCGCGCCGGTGTCGGCAGGAGCTTCAGCTCGCCGTCGTAGGTTTCGTCCAGGTATTCGATGATCGCCATGGACTGGCGGATGATGCGGCCGCCGTCGCGCAGTACCGGCACCAGCTCCTGCGGATTGACCGCGTGGTACTCGGCGCTGTGCTGTTCACCACCATCAGCGGCGAGGTTCACGGGGATGATCTCGTGCGCCAGCCCCTTGAGGTTGAGGGCGATACGCACCCGATAGGCAGCACTGGATCGCCAGTAGCTGTAGAGCCGCAAGCCTTCGGCCGACATCGTCCTGTCTCCCTGTGACCCGCCGCCGGGCAAGCTTGCGCCGGCGTTGGAAATCTACCGCAGCGACACCGGCACGCCAAGCACCGGTGCCATCACCGGCAGCGCCGGAACGCCCCACATCGCTGGCCGGGCCGGATCAGCCCAGCGGCGTCATCTTCTGTTCGATAGCACCGAAGATGGACCGCCCCTGGCGATCGAACATCTCGATGCGGATCACGTCGCCAAAGCGCATGAAAGGGGTGCTGGGCTTGCCGTCCCGCAGGGTCTCGACGACGCGCTGCTCCGCCAGGCAGGAGGCCCCGGTCGAGGTGTCCTGATTGGCGATCGTGCCCGACCCCACGATCGTGCCGGCACTGAGTGGACGCGTCCTGGCCGCATGCGCGATCAGCTGGGCGAAATTGAACTGCATGTCGACGCCGGCTTCCGGCGCGCCCATCCATTCGCCGTTCTTGTGCGTCACCAGTGGCAGGCTCAGCTTGCTGTCGGCCCAGGCGTCGCCCAGCTCGTCCGGCGTGACGAACACCGGGGACAGGGCCGAGCGCGGCTTGGATTGCAAAAAGCCGAAGCCCTTGGCCAGCTCATCGGGAATCAGGTTGCGCAGGCTGACGTCGTTGACCAGTCCGACCAGCTGAATGTGCTCGGCAGCCTGGGCCGGCGTGACAGCCATGGGAACATCGTCGGTGATGACGACGATTTCGGCTTCCAGGTCAATGCCGTAGTCTTCACTGGGCACGATGACCGGATCGCGGGGGCCGTAGAAGCCGGCACTGGTGGCCTGGTACATCAGCGGATCGACATAGAACGATGCCGGCACTTCGGCGTTACGCGCGCGCCGCACGCGTTCGACATGCGGCAGGTAGGCACTGCCGTCGACAAACTCGTAGGCGCGCGGCAACGGCGCGGCCAATTGCGCGAAGTCGACGGCAAAGACCCCCGCTGCATAGTCGGTGGTGCCGCCCACGCGAACCGGATCGTCGCTGCCGGCATGGATCGCTTCAACCGCAGTATTGAGCTGCTCATACAAGGCGTTCAGGCGTGGTGCGACGACACTCCAGTCTTCCAGCGCCTGCTGAAGGGTCATGGCAATACCGGTTGCCACCATCGCGTGCGACAGGTCACGACTCACCACGATCAGCGTTCCGTCGCGGCCACCTTGCTTGAGCGTTGCCAATTTCATGCAGTTCTCCGTTGTGATGCGTGCAGCGGCACCCACCCGGCGGCGATCGTCCGCCGGGCTACGCGCCTTTGGCGCCGCGTTAACGCGCGCCCGGATTGAAGTGCTTTTTCAGGCCCTGCCAGCAGTCGGCGTAGTCACGCTGCAACTGCGGCGACATCAGCGCCTGCCGCGTCGGTCGGATCACCGCACGCGTTTCGAACATGAAGGCCATGGTATCAACGATGTGATCCGGCTGCGTGACGTCCGCGTGTGTGGCCTTGTCGAAGCTCGCCGCATCGGGGCCATGCCCGCTCATGCAGTTGTGCAGGCTCGCCCCGCCCGGCACGAAGCCGCCGGCCTTGGCATCGTAGGCGCCATGCACCAGGCCCATGAACTCGCTGGCGATGTTGCGATGGAACCACGGCGGACGGAAGGTGTCTTCGGCCACCAGCCAGCGTGGGGGAAAAATCACGAAATCCAGATTTGCCGTACCTGGCGTATCCGACGGCGAGGTGAGCACCGTGAAGATCGACGGATCGGGATGGTCGTAGCTGATCGACCCGATCGTGTTGAACAGGCGCAGGTCGTACTTGTACGGCGCATGGTTGCCGTGCCACGCCACGACGTCGAGCGGCGAATGTCCGATGGCGGCCCGCCACAGCCCCCCTTGGAACTTCGCGATCAGTTCGAAATCGCCTTCGCGGTCTTCAAAGGCGGCAACCGGCGTGAGGAAATCGCGCGGATTGGCCAGGCCATTGGATCCGATCGGCCCCAGGTCCGGCAGGCGCAGCGCAGCGCCGAAGTTTTCGCACAGATAACCGCGGGCGGCATCGTCCAGCAGTTCCACGCGGAAGCGGATACCCCGCGGAATCACCGCGATCTCCTGCGGCTGGACGTCCAGCACGCCCAGCTCCGTGGCCAGGCGCAGGGAACCCAGCTGCGGCACGAACAACAGCTCACCGTCGGCACTGTAGAAGTAACGGTCCACCATCGAACGATTGGCGGCGTAACGATGGATGCCGATGCCCTGCTGCGCGGCCGCGCCGCCATTGCCGGCGATGCTCGACAGGCCCTGGATGAAATCGGTTGGCGTGGTGGGAATGGGCTGGGGGTCCCAGCGCAGCTGGTTCGGCGAGGGCGGCACTTCGTCGAAACGATCGTGGAACGCGCCGCCATCCAGCACTTCAAACGGCCGGTGCAGCGCCGCGGGACGAATGCGATACAGCCAGCTGCGCCGGTTGGCGTGGCGTGGCGCGGTGAAAGCCGTGCCCGAGATCTGCTCGGCGTAGAGCCCGTACGGCGCTCGCTGCGGTGAGTTGCGGCCGCCCGGCAGTGCGCCGGGCAGCGCCTCGGTGGCGAATTCGTTGCCGAATCCAGATTGGTAGCGGTCGCGCAAGGAGGCGTCCGGCAGAATGTCGAGCTTGGTCACGGGGTATCCCTCAATCGATCGATCCGGCCACGCCAGCGGCGGGCCCACCTGGCGACCTTACAGCACGCCGCGGCGCATCTGGTCGCGTTCGATACTTTCGAACAGGGCCTGGAAATTGCCTTCGCCAAACCCTTCGTTGCCCTTGCGCTGGATGATCTCGAAGAAAATCGGGCCGACCGCGTTCTGGGTGAAGATCTGCAGCAGCTTGCGCTGCTTGGTTTCCGCATCGGCGTCGATGAGAATCTTGTTGCGCGCCATGCGCGCCACGTCCTCGCCGTGGTCCGGCACGCGCTGGTCGATCACGTCGTAGTAGGTGTCGGGCGTATCCAGGAATTCCACGCCGGCCGCGCGCATCGCCTCGACCGTCTCGTAGATGTTGTCGGTAAAGCAGGCGATATGCTGAATCCCTTCGCCACGGTACTGATCCAGGTATTCGTTGATCTGACTCTTCGGATCGGACGATTCGTTGAGCGGGATGCGGACCACGCCGTCGGGCGCCGTCATCGCCTTGGACACCAGGCCCGTCTTGACGCCCTTGATGTCGAAATAGCGGATCTCGCGGAAGTTGAACAGCCGCTCGTAGTAATCCGACCACTTCTGCATATTGCCGAAATAGAGATTATGCGTGAGATGGTCGATAAAGGTGAGTCCGAAGCCCTTCGGGTGCTGGTCAGCGCCCGCAATAGCCTCGAAATCGCCGTAGATGCTGCCCTTGTCGCCATAGCGGTCGACCAGGTACAGCATGCAGTCGCCGATGCCCTTCACCACCGGCGTATCCACCGCGCGGGAGTCGAGCTTCTGGTCGTGGCGTTCACCGCCGTTGGCAACCACCTTGTCCGCCACCCACTCCGCCGGCCTGGTCACGCGAATCGCAAAACCACAGGCACAGGGGCCATGCGCCTTCGCGAAATCCGCCGCAAAGGAGTCGGGTTGTTCGTTCACCAGGAAATTGACACCACCCTGCCGATACAAGGTGATCGCCTTGTGTTTATGCTTGGCGATTGCGGTAAAGCCCAGCCGGCGGAACAGGCCGTGCAGCAATGCGGCGTCCGGCGCCGCAAATTCGACGAATTCGAAACCGTCGATACCCATCGGGTTCTCGAACGGGGTCGGCTGCATGCCGAGATTGGGTTGCAGGCTCATGGCGGGCTCCGTGGCATGGCTGGGAATCGGCTTGCGACGCCGAGATCAACGTTATAGTTTCAACTGAAACCATTTGCAAGGGGCGCTGCCGCATGAGCACGCATAAGGTGCTGGAACTTGAGCAATTCCTGCCGTACCGGCTGTCAGTGCTGTCCAACACCGTCAGCCAGGCGATTGCGCGGGAATACGAGACCCGGTTCCAGCTGTCGGTGACCGAATGGCGCGTCCTGGCCGTCCTGGGCCGCTACAACGGCATTTCGGCACGGGAAGTGGCCGAGCGGACCGCCATGGACAAGGTCGCCGTGAGCCGCGCCGTGGCCACCCTGGTAAACGACGACCGCGTCGCCCGCGACACCGCCGACCACGACAAACGCCAGTCAGTGCTCACGCTGACGCCGAAGGGCTGGAAGGTCTATGACCAGGTCGCCCCCCTCGCGCTCGAGCACGAGCGGCGCCTGCTGGCGCACCTGGATCCGGACGAGCAGCGCTGGCTTTCGCGCATCCTGGAAAAGCTGTGGCAGGCCGAGCTGCACGAGCTGGGCCGGGACTGAGCCCTCTCCGGAAACGAAAACGGCGGCCCGGAGGCCGCCGTTTTTTTGTGCATTGCCGGCTTAGCTTACTTCACGCCGTGCATCAGCTTCTGGATCAGCGGCGCGATCAGGAACAGCAGCGCGCCCGGGATGACGAGCGCCCAGAAACCAAAGGTATAGCCGCCGAGCGCAGACTGGATGTTCATGCCGGTCTCGCCGCTGACGTGGCTGGCAAAGATGCCCGACAGGTTGTTACCGATGCCGGTGGACAGGAACCAGCCACCCATGCCGAAGCCGACCAGACGCATCGGCGCCAGCTTGGTCACCATCGAAAGACCGATCGGCGACAGGCACAGCTCGCCAACCGACTGGATGACGTAGACCATGAACAGCGTCCAGAACGGGATCTTCAGCGTGGCCGGGTCGACCAGCTTGGTCAGGGCGAACATCAGCAGGAGGAAGGCCAGGCCGTTGAAGATCAGGCCCAGGCCGAACTTGCGCGGAATCGACGGATTGGCGCGGCCCATGGCCACCCACAGCCAGGCCAGGACCGGCGCCAGCGTGATGATCGCCAGCGAATTGACCGACTGGAACCAGCCGACCGGGAAGATCCAGCCGCCGAAGTCGCGGTTGACGATCTTGTCGGCAAGGAAGCTGAACGAGCTGCCGGCCTGCTCGAAGAAGCACCAGAACAGCACGTTGAAGGCGAAGATGATCAGCATCGCGATCACCATGTCGCGCTGCCTGGTGCCCTCACGGATACCCTCGACCAGCAGCAGCCCGCCGAGTGCCACGAACATCGCGGTCAGCACCCACTGCAGTACGCTGGCGCCCAGCGCGAGGAGGAAATAGATCACGGGGATCGCGGCGATCGCACCAACCGCGGTCAGCAGCACACGTTGCTTGCTTTCACCGCCCTCGGCGGGCCGGCCGATGCCGCCCAGCTGGCGACGCCCGAACCAGAACCACACCAGGCTGACCAGCATGCCGATGCCCGACACGATGAACACGATCTTGTACGCGGGCAGCTGCGGGGTGCCGCCGAACATCCGTTCGGCCGCCCAGCCGGTCAGCAGCGGCGCCACCATCGCGCCCAGGTTGATGCCCATGTAGAACAGGGTGAAGCCCGAATCGCGTCGCTCGTCACCGACCGCGTAGAGCTTGCCCACCATGGTCGAGATATTGGGCTTGAACAGCCCGTTGCCGGCGATGATGGTCGCAAGGCCGAGCTTGAAGATCTGCTCGTTGGGCACGGCAATCAGGAACAACCCGACCGACATGATGACTGCGCCGAGCAGGATCGAGCGCTGGTAGCCGATGACGCGGTCGGCCACATAGCCGCCGAAAATGGCAGCGGCATAGACCAGTGCCAGGTAGGCACCGTAGGTCTGGTTGGCCGGCGCCTCGCCGGTGGCGTTGCCGCCATGGAACTGCGCCACGATATACAGCACCAGTGCCCAGCGGATGCCATAGAACGCGAAGCGTTCCCAGAACTCGGTCATGAAGAGCATCCACAGCGGCCTCGGGTGGCCGAGCGTCTGCGGAAAGTCGGGCGGCGTTGCTGCCGTCGCAGTCGTGCTACCGCTCATGCGGTCTTCCCCTACAGTGATGGTTAAGTCGAAAAGTGGACATCACGCCGGCTGGTCAGCGTGGCGCGGGGCGCAACGTTTAACCGCTGCGAACGCACGAGTCAAACCGTAACACTGCTGCAGTGCAGCATACGATGGCGCATCCTGTACTGCCCGGACGCCATGGCGCCGGACGCGGCAGTCACGTTCCGATAACCGTGCGCACTTCGAAAAGCTCGGGGAAAAAGGTCAGTTCCAGGGCCTTCCGCAGGAAGGCGACCCCGGACGAACCCCCGGTGCCACGGCGGAAACCGATGATGCGCTCCACCGTCTTCATGTGGCGAAAACGCCATAACTGGAAACTTTCCTCGACGTCAACCAGCTGTTCGCACAGGTGATACGACGACCAGTGCGTTTCGGTGTTCTCGTAGATGCGGCGGAACACGTCGATGAGTTCCGGATGACGCTCGTAGGGCTGCGACCAGTCGCGTTCCACGCAGGCGGCCGGTACCGCGTGCCCTGCGCGCGCCAGGTGCCGCAGGAATTCGTCGTAGAGGCTGGGCGACTGCAGCACCTCGCGCAGCGCCTGCTGGCGCGCCGGATCGTGGGCGAACACGGCGATCATGTCGGCGTTCTTGTTGCCCAGCAGGAATTCGATCGTCCGGTACTGGTGTGACTGGAATCCCGATGCCGGGCCAAGGACATGACGGAACTGCAGGTACTCGGACGGCGTGAGCGTTTCCAGCACCGCCCATTGTTCAAAAAGCTGGCGCTGGATCTGCTTGACCCGCGCAAGGATCTTCAGGCAAGGGTCCAGGTCATCCACCGCCAGGTGAGCGATCGCCGCCTTGAGCTCGTGGATGATCAGTTTCATCCACAACTCGGACGTCTGGTGCTGGATGATGAACAGCAGCTCGTCGTGGTGCTCGGGGTTGGACAGCGGCAACTGCGCTGATAGCAAAGTGTCCAGTTGCAGATAGCCACCGTAGCTGACGCGGTCTTTCAGGTCGGTGGTGATGCCTGCTTCCAGGTCGCGCTTGATCGTTTCCGTCGCCATGTGTCGTTGTTCCCGAAGATCCGCGGCGCCGCGAACCGCGCGGCTGAACGCCAAGCTTAGCCGAGATCCCTGCGCGACGGCTTTACACCGGCCGCGGTAGACTTGGCGACGGTCGCCACGCGGGCCATCGGCAGAAACCACACGGCTCGCCCGCGCTGGCCGGCATCCGATGCGAAAGGAGATTGTCATCGATACGCCACCCGCACACCGCCGCGGCCGACGCCGGCCACTCGCAGCCGCGACGATCGCAGCGCGCCGCACGGGGTCTGTCCCATGCTGCGGCATGCCTTGCACTGGCCCGGCGGGCTTGCTATCAAGGCGGCCCCTCGGAGCCACGCGATCCGCCACAGCACTGGATCTGTGCGCGCGGTGCTCCCCTGCCGGGTCCGTCCCGGCACACATTCATTGCCCCATTCCGCAGCGGAGGAACGATGTCCATCGCCGCCTCGTTTGAAATCGAATATCTGCAGTACCTCGACGCCGACGGCAAGCTGGTACGCAACGACCTTCCCGAGTTCGCCCGCGACACCAAGCAACTGGTCGAGCTGTACAAGACCATGGCCTTCGTGCGCGTGTTCGATACCAAATCCGTAGCGCTCCAGCGCACCGGCAAACTGGGCACCTATGCCTCGTGCCTGGGCCACGAGGCCGCACACGTGGCGATCGGCTCTGCCATGCGCGAGGACGACGTCTTCGCACCGATGTATCGCGAGTACGGCGCGCAGTTCGTGCGGGGCGTCAAGCCGCGCGAGGTGCTGATGTACTGGGGCGGCGACGAACGCGGCAACGATTTTTCCGGCCCCGCGCACGACTTCCCCTGGTGCGTGCCGATCGCCACCCAATGCCTGCACGCCGCCGGCGCAGCACTGGCGTTCAAGATCCGCAACGAGCCGCGGGTGGCGGTGAGCGTGGTTGGCGACGGCGGTTCCTCCAAGACCGATTTCTACGGCGCCATCAACATGGCCGGTGCGCAGACCCTGCCCTACGTCAGCGTCATCGTGAACAACCAGTGGGCCATCTCGGTGCCGCGCGCCAGCCAGACCGGCGCCAGGACCCTGGCCCAGAAAGGCATCGCCGCCGGACTGGAATGCCTGCAGGTCGACGGCAATGACCTGATTGCCATGCGGGCGGCGATGGACTACGCGATCAAGCGCGCGCGCCACGGTCACGGCGGCATGGTGATCGAGGCAGTGACCTATCGCCTGTCTGACCACACCACCGCTGACGACGCCCGTCGCTACCGCGCCGAAGCGGAGGTCAAGGCCGCCTGGGAGCGCGAGCCGCTCAAACGGCTGCGCAACTACCTGGTTGCGCAGAAAGCCTGGAGCGACAAGCACGAGGAAGCGTGGAAGACCGAGTGCGAGAAGATCGTGGATATCGAGGTGAACGCCTACCTCGAAACCAAGGTACAGCCGGTCGAGGCCATGTTCGACTACGTCTATGCGGACATGCCAGCCGACCTGGCCGCGCAGCGCGCCGAGGTCCTCGCCCGCGAGAACCGCTCCGCCTGATGCGCATTCACCGGGCCAGCGCGAGCGAAGCGGCTGTCGTGTCCGCACTGGGACGCGACACCTATCGCGACCACTTTGCCGGCCTGTGGCAAGCCGACGAACTATCGACATGGCTCGACGGGCAGTTCGGCGAATCCCTGATCCGCAACGACATCGACAACGGCTCGGCCTGCTATCTGATCTGCGCAGACGACGACAACTGGGTCGGCTACGCCAAACTGGCCTGGCAGCAGGGCGTACCGGCACGCGCGGAGCACGGTGCGCTGCTGCAGAAGATCTATTTCCGCGCCGCGGCCACTCGCAGCGGTTTCGGAACCGCGTTGCTCGAGGCCTGCAAGGCGCAGGCCCGCGACGCCGGCGAAGCCTGTCTGTGGCTCGACGTGCTCCAGTCCAATGACCGCGCACGCCGCTTCTACGAGCGCAACGGCTTCGTCGTGATCGGCGAGCGCGCCTTCGCGCGCGCAAACGAATCCCTTCCGATGTGGGTGATGCATCACCCGCTCGGACCAACCCGGCCTACGGCCGACAGGTAAGTGGACAATGGCACAAGTCACTTTGATCGAAGCGATTACCATGGCCCTCGCCCACGAGATGGCGAAGGATCCGTCCGTCATCGTGCTGGGCGAGGACGTGGGCGTTAACGGCGGCGTGTTCCGCGCCACGTCCGGACTCTCCGAGAAGTTCGGGCCGGTGCGCGTCCTCGACACGCCGCTGGACGAAACCACCATTGCCGGCATCACGGTCGGCATGGCCGCGCAGGGCATGAAACCCGTGGCGGAGGCGCAATTCGATGGCTTCGTGTACCCCATGGTCGACCACATCGTCTGCCATGCCGCACGCTTTCGCACGCGCACGCGCGGCCGCCTGACCTGTCCGATGGTGCTGCGCGTTCCCTGGGGCGGCGGCATCCGAGCCCCGGAACATCACTCGGAAGCCAACGAGTCGGTGTTCACGAACGTGCCTGGTCTGCGCGTGGTGATGCCCTCCTCGCCCTCGCGCGCCTATGGGCTGCTGCTGGCGGCAATCCGCGATCCGGATCCGGTCATCTTCTTCGAACCCAAGCGGATCTACCGCCAGTACAAGGAAGAGGTCGCCGATGACGGCGAGGCGCTGCCGCTGGATGTGTGTTTCGTGTTGCGCGACGGCACCGACGTCACCCTGGTGACCTGGGGCGCGCAGGTCAAGGAAACCCTGGAAGCGGCCGACGCCCTCGCCAAGGAGGGCATCAGCGCCGAGGTCATCGACGTGGCCACCATCAAGCCACTGGACTTCGATACCATCCACGAATCCGTGCGAAAAACGGGACGTTGCGTCATTGTCCACGAAGCACCGCGCACCGCCGGTTTCGGCGCGGAGATCGCCGCGCGGCTGGCCGAGCACGCCATGTACGATCTCGTCGCGCCGGTCGAGCGCGTCACCGGTTATGACACGCACATTCCGCTGTTCCGCCTGGAAATGAAATATCTGCCCAGCGTCGAACGCATCCTGGCGGCCGTGCGCAAGACCCTCGCTGCGAGCTGAGCATGATCGCGACCCTGCTGCGCGACTATCAGACCCAGTACGCCGACCCGGTGCGTTTCGCCCGCGGCGAGAACGTACTCGTGGGCGAACGCGATACCGAATGGCCGCAGTTCATCTGGGCCACCGACGGCGGTGGCCGCAGCGGCTGGGTGCATGAATCCTATCTGTCGGGCGACCGCGGCCACGTGCAGGCGGTGCGCGACTACACCGCGCGCGAACTCGATGCGGTCGCGGGTGAGAAAGTCCGCCTGCTGGAAGAAGCCGGCGGATGGTGGTGGGTGGAGAACGGGCGCGGCGAGCAAGGCTGGTTGCCGGCGCGCGATCTGTCTATGGATGCCAACTGAGGCCACGCATGAGCACGACCAAGACGTTTTTCCTTCCTGACCTCGGCGAAGGACTTCCCGACGCCACGATTGTCGAATGGGCCGTGAAGGAAGGCGAGGTGATCCGGCTGGACGCCCCGCTGGTCTCGATGGAAACCGCCAAGGCAGTCGTCGAAGTGCCGTCGCCGTTTTCCGGAAAAGTGACCCGCCTGCACGGCAAGAACGGCGATGTGATCAATACCGGCGCGGCGCTGGTCGAAATCGAGCTCGATCCGAACCTGCCGCAGCGCGCGGAGGCGCAGGACACCGGCCATCACCACGCGCATGCGCCCGCCCTGCCAAAAGGGGCCGGCGCACCGGCGCCGCAGCAGGCAGGCACCAACAAGGTGGTCGCTTCCGATGATGGCGGCGTCATCAAGACCGGCGAATCCCAGCCGCGCGCCGACGCCGGCACGGTCGTGGGCGCCATGGAAGCCAGCGACCGCGTCGTTGCGGAACAGGCCGTTTCGGTCGGCGGGGTGAAGGCCATGCCCGCCGTGCGCGCGCTGGCGAAGAAGCTGGGCGTGGATCTGGCTGGCGTCACGCCCACCGGCGCCGGCGGCGTGCTGACGATGAACGACGTGAAAGACGCAGCGAAGAACGGCACTGCGCGCCCGTCGACGGCACCGGCAGCCGCTGCCCGCCCGGCAGCCCCCGTTGCCGCCGCAGCCGCGCCGAACGAGGCCCGGACGGTGCTGTCGGCCACCGGCCAGCCCATGCGCACCTCGCCGCCCTCGCAATCGGTGCTGGGTCAGCCCGAGCAGCTCAAGGGCGTGCGCCGCAACATGGCGCGCGTCATGGCCGATGCGCACGCCAAGGTTGTACCGACCACGCTGTGCGACGACGCCGACCTGCACGCCTGGCAACCCGGCAACGACATTACGGTTCGCCTGATCCGCGCGCTGGTCCGCGCCTGCAAGGCCGTTCCCGCGCTCAACGCCTGGTTTGACGGCGACAACCTCACCCGCACCTTGCACGGTCATGTCGATGTCGGCATCGCCGTCGATACGGAAGAAGGCCTCTTCGTGCCCGCGCTACGCAACGCCGATGTGCTGGACGCCGCCGGCCTGCGCCAGGCGATCAACCGCCTGCGCGATTCGGTCAGGAACCGCAGCATTCCGCCCGAAGAGCTCAAGGGATATACGATCTCCCTTTCCAACTTCGGCGTCTTCGCCGGGCGCTATGCCACGCCCGTGGTCGTTCCGCCTTGCGTGGCGATCGTCGCCGCCGGCAAGCTGCGCCACGAACTGGTGCCGGTGATGGGCGGTGTCGAAACCCACCGGCTGATGCCGTTGTCGCTGACCTTCGACCACCGCGCCGCCACCGGCGGCGAGGCGGCACGCTTCCTGAAGGCCATGCTCGATGATCTGGCCCTGCCACACTGATCGACGGACGCGCCACGGGATGCAGCCCTGCATCCCGTGGCGCCGGATAAGGTGAATTCCATGCATCACAGCCGTCTGTGCACGCTGGTTCTGGACTGCAAGGTCGACGACCTGGAAGAATCCGCCCGTTTCTGGAGTGCAGCCCTGGGCAAGCCCATCGCCTCGCTCGACCAGGATGGGGACGGGCGTTACGCGGAACTCGAAACGGGCCCGGACGAGCCCATCATCCTGCTACAACGCGTGGAGCACGACAGTCGCGTACACCTGGACATCGAAACCGACGACGTCGACGCGGAGATGCGTCGCCTCGAGGCACTCGGCGCGAAACCCGTCGCGTTCAAGCACGGGCGCTGGTGGGTGATGGAAGCTCCGAGCGGCCACCGCTACTGCGTCGTGCGCAGGCAGCGCAAGGCTTTCGGTCCACACCTCAACCGCTGGGATTAACCCGCGGCACGCACGATCCGACGCCGCAGAACGAACGCGACCGCCAGCACCCCCAGGAAGCTGCCATAGCCATACAGCGTGGCGATGACCTGTTTCCAGATGCCACCACCGATGCCGATGTTGGCGACGTAACCGCCGTGCATGGCCGCCGCACCGAGTGCAACAGCCAGGACGATCGCGGCGATGTCAAACCGGCGACGGCGCGGATCACCCGTGCGGTCCGCAGGAAATCGCCAGTAGACCCAGCTCAGGATGGAAAACCAGGGTGAGAACAGAACGAGGGCTAGCAAGCTCATGGGTGGGGCGCGTAGGAAACCGCCACGCACTATCGGGCAGCTCAGCGTGACTGCCACTGTGGCAGATGGCCGCACACGCACCGATGGCCCGTCGGATCGAAGGAGCGTGCGGTCTTTGCGCTGCCGGCAACCGGCCCATTGCGGCTACGGTAGGTTGGCACTGACGAAGCGATGCCCGGCACTGCCGGGCGCGTCAGCGTGCTTGGTCCAATGAAGCGCGGCGCGCATCCTGCGCGCCGAAGCGGGGGCTGCAGCATTTTCTGCCTGTTTCCGAACGTCACACCGCTTTCTTGTCTTTCTTCGACGCAGCGCCGATGGCGTCGACAATAGCGATGAATCTCTGCTTGATCGCCGCCTCGTCAACCAGGCTTGGAAACACCCATCGCCCCGCCTCGACACGATTGACGACGATTCGATGCCCATCACCCTTGGTCGGCTCGTCGACCTCCACGGCGTCTTCCGTTGCCGATCGCAACAACTTCATTTTTTCGCCAATCTCCTTCGGCGTCGCCGCTTCGGCCAGCAGCACCGGCGTACCATCGCTGTCCTCCAGCCGGAGCTTGAATACGCCGTCCTCCGGATAGGGCCCGACGAAACGCCCCACTTTCACGCTGTCCCCGGCCGCTTTCGCCTTCGCCGCGGGACCGGCCGTGAAGGAGCGCAGGCCGACCGCTTCACGCAGCGATTCCAAGAATGGCGTCGCGATCGCGCGCGTTTTTTCGCGCCGGCCTGGAGGATGTCCTCGATATCGCCGGGTTTTGCGATCAGCGCGTCATACCGTTCACGCATCGGCGCGACGTCGCGTTCGATGCGCTCCAGCAGGCGCTGCTTGGCGTCGCCCCAGCCGAGGCCACCGATCAGGTCGGCGCGGAAGGCGGCGGTTTCCTCCGCGCTGCCGAATGCCTGGAACAGGGTCAACAGGTGCGAGGCGTCGGCGTCCTTGGGTTCTCCGGGCAGCTTCGAGTCGGTGACGATGCGCGCGATGGTTTCCCTCAGGCGCTTCGCGCCGCCTTCGAACAGCGGGATCGTGTTGTCGTAGCTCTTGGACATCTTGCGGCCATCGAGGCCCGGCAGTGTCGCCACGCTCTCTTCGATCACTGCCTCAGGCAGCACGAAATACTCGCGTCCGGCGCCAAAAAGATGATTGAAACGCGCGGCCACGTCGCGTGCCATCTCGATGTGCTGGATCTGGTCGCGGCCGACCGGCACCTTGTGCGCGTTGAACATCAGGATGTCGGCAGCCATCAGGATCGGATAGCTGTACAGGCCCATCGTGATGCCGGCGTCCGGGTCCTCGTTGGCCGCGACATTCTGGTCCACCGATGCCTTGTAGGCATGGGCGCGATTCATCAGCCCCTTCGCGGTCACGCAGGTGAGGAGCCAGGTCAGTTCGGGAATTTCGGGGATGTCCGACTGGCGGTAGAAGTGAACTTTTTCCGGATCCAGCCCGCAGGCCAGCCAGGTGGCGGCAATTTCCAGGCGTGACCGTGCGATGCGGGCCGGGTCATCGCACTTGATCAGGGCATGATAGTCCGCCATGAAGTAGTACGACTCGACATCGGCACCGCGGCTGGCGGCAATCGCCGGCCGGATCGCACCGACGTAATTGCCCAGGTGAGGCGTGCCGGTCGTCGTGATGCCTGTCAGGACACGGGTTTTCATGCGTTGATCTCGTTCGTGGCGATGCGATCGCCTGGCGGAAGGTGGCACGCGCCGCGAGCCAGCCGGGCGTCATGCGAATCGGCAATCGTATTCGGCGCCATCGCGGCCGACAACCGGATATCCCGCGTTCGCGCACGCCGTACCGGCTGCCCAGGCTGAACCGTTCGGAAAGATCGCCCCCCGCCGTTGGTAACCCCGTTGATGCTGCGCGGGCGTTCCAGCCACACGCAATCCCCATCGCAAACCGCCCGGAGCCTGCCATGAAACTGCGTCACCTCCTCGCCGCCCTGCTTCCCCTGGCCTCACTCGGTACGGCGGCCCAGGCCGGCGTGCTGGTCGATGTTTCCATCGTGGACCGCGACTCCGGTGCCACGCTGCCGCTCTACCCCGCCCGCGGCAAGGAGTATGTCGCCGGCACGCCGGGCCACCGCTATGCGGTGCGCATCGTCAATCGCACCGGCGAGCGGGTGCTCGCCGTGCTGTCCGTGGACGGCGTCAATGCGATCAGCGGCCAGACGGCTGCGCCGGATCAGTCCGGTTACGTGCTCGGCCCGTACGAGAGCACCGAGATCGCCGGCTGGCGCAAGAACATGAACGAAATCGCCCAGTTCGAATTCACCCGGCTGCGCGATTCCTATGCCGCGCAGACCGGCCGCCCCAACAATGTCGGCGTGATCGGCGTGGCGGCCTACCGTGAACGGTATGTCCCACCGCCACCGCCACCGCCGCCGGTTTATCGCGACGACAAGATCGCCGCGGAGCGCTCGGCCCCGAAGTCAGCGGCAGCCCCGACGGCGCAGGCACCCGCAACGGCAGGGGCGAGTGCCGACATGGCCCGTGCGGAGGAAGGTGCACGGCGCCAGCGCGAATCCCTGGGCACCGGCCATGGCGCGCGCGAATCCAGCCACGCCAGCTACACCACGTTCGAGCGCGACAGCCGCCATCCGTATGAAGTCGTGTCGATCTGGTACGACTCCTACGCCAATCTCGCCTCGCGTGGCATCGTCCCACGGCCGCCGCGCCATCCGCGCGAACCCGATCCGTTCCCGAACGGATTCACGCCGGATCCGCCGACCCACCGCTGATCGGCTCACCGCACAAACGCAAAGCGCCGGCAAGGCCGGCGCTTTCGCATTCCAGGGCTGCGGTGACGCGGGTCAGTCGCGCATCAGGGTCGACTTGCCGAACAGGCTTTCCACCAGGTCGACGGCCAGTTTGGCCGTCTGGTTGCGCTTGTCGAAGGCGGGATTGAGCTCCACCACATCCAGCGAACCCACGCGCCCGGTATCGGCCATCATCTCCATCACCAGCTGGGCTTCGCGGTAGTTCGGCCCACCCTTCACGCGCGTGCCGACGCCGGGCGCGATAGAGGGATCCAGGAAGTCCACGTCGAAACTCACGTGCAGGTGCGTGTTTTCGTCCACGCCTTCGAGCGCTTCCTCCATCGCCCGCTTGACGCCGACCTCATCGATATAGCGCATGTCGTAGATGTCGAGTCCCGCGTCACGGACCAGCTTCTTCTCGCCCGGGTCGACAGAACGGATGCCGATCTGGCGGATCTCATCCGCGCGCACCGCGGGCGCGGCGCCGGCCAGTTCGGTCAGCACCGACGGTCCATACCCGCACAGGCACGCCACCGGCATACCGTGGATGTTGCCGGACGGCGTAATGACGTTGGTGTTGAAATCCGCGTGGGCGTCCAGCCACATCACGCGCAGTTTCTTGTTCTGCTCGCGGCACCAGCGCGCCACGGCCATGATCGAGCCCATGGCCAGGCAGTGGTCGCCGCCGAGCATGACCGGCAGGTTGCCCTGCCCCAGTTCCGCATAGATCGCCTCGTACACCAGGCGATTCCAGGTGACGACCTCGTCCAGGTGGCGATAACCGTCCGAGGGGGTTGCCAGGGATTCATCGGACCGATGAGATTGCCGCGGTCGATCACGGTGAGGCCGCGTTCCTGCAGCGCCTGGCCGATACCAGCGACGCGCAGCGCCTCCGGCCCCATCGACGCGCCACGATGTCCGGCGCCGATGTCCGTCGGCACGCCGACCAGGGATACGGGTGGAAATGTACTCATGTAAACCTCACGCCTTGGCCGACGGTGCGAACGAAGGCGCCACCGGGGAAAACGCCAAGGATACCGCCGGCATGACCGTGCCGGCCAGCCGGCCCTAGAACGCCAGGGCCTGCACCAGCGCCTGCATCCGCGACGCCATGCGGTCGGCCAGCGCCCGCGCGGGCAGCCGCTGCGCGGGATCGGCGTTGATCCACTCGGCAAACATGGCGTCCAGCGGCTGGGCGAGTGCACCGAGGTCTTCAAAGCCGTAGGCCGGTGCGGAACCGCTGAGGCGGTGGACATGCTGGTGCAGGTCTGCCAGCGCGTCGCGATCCTCCAGGGACGCCAGCCAGCGCCGCCATGCCGCATCGAGGTCCCGGCCTTTCTGCGGCAGGGATTTCGCGTAGCGATGACGAAGCTCGTCGAGTCGGTCCATGGGGGTGTCAGCCGCGGAAGTGCCGTCAACCACTGCAGAAACCGGGCCAGAACGACCCCGGCCGTACCATTGTTTACATCGGGGCAGCCCAGCACACAAGCCGTCCGCACCGGCAGGGCGAGGACGCGGAGGATGCCCCCGGGTGCCAGGCCCGCGGGAACGGCGGCACTGCCGGAATGTGTCGTGGAACGACACTGACTGGCGCCGTCATGCGGCCGGTGCGCCGGGCCGGTGCCGCGCTATTCTGCGAGGCCCGATCGGATGGAGGTTCCCGTGGCCCCAGCGCTCTTTCCCAGCCGTTCCGATATCGAAGCCGCTTCGGAGCGAATCCGGCGCCATGTCCGGCGCACACCGGTCATCCAGCCGGGTGCCGGGAGCTTTGGCCACGCGGGCGCCTTGTGGCTGAAGCTGGAGTGCCTCCAGCACGCCGGCTCCTTCAAACCCCGCGGCGCGTTCAACCGGCTGCTGTCCCAGCTCGACATTCCCGCCGCCGGCGTCATCGCCGCTTCCGGCGGCAACCACGGCGCGGCCGTGGCGTACGCGGCCAGGGCCCTGGGCATTCCGGCCGAGATCTTCGTCCCGGACATCGTGGCGCCAGCCAAGCTCGAACGCCTGCGCCAGTTCGGCGCGCAGGTCGTCGTCGGCGGCCGCGAATATGCGGACGCGCTGCAGGCCAGCCAGAACCGGCAGGCGCAAACCGGCGCGCTCGCGATCCACGCCTACGATGATTTTGACGTGGTCGCCGGCCAGGGCACGCTGGGCCGCGAACTGGAGGAACAGGTGCCCGATCTGGACACCATCCTGGTCGCCGTCGGTGGCGGAGGGCTGATCGGCGGCATGGCCGCCTGGTATCGCGGCAGGGCGCGCCTCATCGGCGTCGAGCCGCGCACCAGTTGCGCCCTGCACGACGCACTGGCCGCAGGCAAACCCGTGGATGTCACGGTGAGCGGCGTCGCTGCGGATTCACTCGGCGCGCGCCGCGCCGGCACGATCGCCCTGGCCGCCGCACAGGGCGCCGTCGAACGCGTGGTGCTGGTCGACGACAATGCCATCGTCGATGCGCAGCGGAAACTCTGGACCGAACTGCGCATTTTCGCCGAACCGGGCGGCGCAGCCGCCCTTTCCGCGCTGTTGTCCGGTGCCTATCGGCCGCAACCGGGTGAGAACGTTGGCGTCATCGTCTGCGGTGCGAACGGCGTCCCGCCCACGTGACCTCGACCAGGACTACTTCGCTCTCGCGCGGAACTGGGCGTACAGCTGCGCCGGTGGCGCGTCGAAGTATTTCAGGAGCGCCGGACACAGCCCCCCTTCCATGTCCAGTGTTGCCGAGCGATACCAGTTGCCGCTCATATCGGCGCGCTGCCAGTCCAGCTGCAGCTGGAAACCGGGAAACGGGTGTGCGGAAAACAACAGGGTGAACCCATTTTCGGCGTCGGCGATGTCGACGACCATCCGTTCGATCAGCGTGTCCGCCCCGGAATTAAAAGGGCTCTTCCTGCAACCCGACACGTTCATCGTCGAATACCCAGATCCCCTGGGTCTTGTACGGATGTATGACAGAAATAGCGTTCTCGCAGTCCTCCTTCGGCGCATCAGCGGTACCAGACCGTTCGCCGGCACCTGCATCGTTGCTATGCAATAGGTAGCCGATCTTCCGCGCCCGACAGGGTATCGTGCAAGCGGCAGACCTTTTCGGCAATGGCATCCACGTTACCGCTGCCGATGGTTTCGATGAACTCGCACGCCGCGTACCCACGCGACTTCAGCTCGTATTCGCGCACCCACTGCTCACGGACCGCCCGCATCGTGTCTGGCACTGGCCAGCTGCCGTGCGAGGGGCGCAGGCCGTGTGGCATTTCAATGCGCCATGGTTTGGGCGTGAGACGGGCGCGGAAGCAGCGCTGCGTCAGACATAGGGTCCGGTACAGCGGATCCGTGCCCAGTTGCTGGAAATACCGCGCGACATCCGGTTCGCCGGGTTCAAAGCGACGGTGCAACGCGATGACACGCAGGCCGGCGGGTGTCCGGTATACCCGGAACCGGCATCCCGGCTCGGCAACCGCAATGGCGCGAATGCGATGCAGCGCCGACGATTCGGGTCCGCCAGCACGCGCGACGCTCCGTGCTTGTGCTGTTTCGACCAGAGAGGCGGCGGCCACCCAGGCCAGAGCCAGGGCCAGCACGCCCAGTGGAATCACCCACAGCGGAGCCAGGGCGGTGTCCCCCTGTGTCAACCACACCAGCCCGCTGAACAGCATCAGGAACAGCAACGCCATGACAATCGCGACACCACCACGCCAAAGGGGATAGCGTGGTCAATGTCCGCAATCAGGACGTCCGGCGTATTCAGGCACTGCGCACCATAGCTGTTGCGCGTGATCACTACTTCATCGTGGCGGGCCAGAACCTCTTCGCGGATCGGTAGTCCCTGGCTCAGGCCGTAGGGTTCCCGGGATTCACGCCGCCGGAGATTCTGCCCGGAAACAACCTGGGCGAGCGCGGCATTCGCGCGCTGCTCCGCCATTGTCTGTGCCTCGGCAAGACTCGTATCAGACCATCCAAATCGCCGCACCGTGAACTGCCTAGTCTGCGTTCGCGACTGCGCGCGTGCTTCGGCCCAATACTCGGGAATTTGCATTGTCGCCCTCCTTCATCGCTTCGCCGTTCTCCGGGGACCACCCCGCCACCACGGCAGAGCCCGCCAGGCCCACGCGCCGGACTGAGTACACTGCACGCCGAGTGGTTCGAGCGTATGACCTCCGCCGTGGGAAAAGCCGTATTCGCCGTGGCACGGTGGCGGTACTCCAGGAGGGCCTCCATGACCATCGAACTGACCATCAACGGCATCACGCGCCAATTCGACGGCGATCCGGACATGCCACTGCTGTGGTACCTGCGCGATCATGCGGCGCTGCCGGGCACCAAGTATGGCTGCGGCATGGGTCTTTGCGGCGCCTGCAGCGTGCACATCGACGGCAAGGTGCAGCGCAGTTGCGTCACACCCATGAGTGCGATGGCGGGTCGACGCGTGACGACCATCGAAGGCCTGGCGCCGGAGGGCAGGCTGCATCCGGTGCAGCAGGCCTGGCTCGAACTGGATGTCGCCCAATGCGGCTACTGCCAGGCGGGGCAGATCATGGCGGCGGTGGATCTGCTCAAGACCACCCCCGAACCCGACGACGCGGCCATCGCCGCCATCGGCAACCTGTGTCGCTGCGGCACCTATCCGCGCATCCGGCAGGCGATCCGGCGCGCCGCCGAGCTGGCGCGCAAGGAGGACGCATGAATACCGTGTCGCGTCGCGACTTCCTGCGCATCTGGCTGACCGCTGCCGGCGCGCTCGTCATTGGTGTTCCGGCCTTCGCCGAAGACGCCGCCGAAACCGTCACGGATGGCAGGCTCGGTTTGTTCGTGCGACTGGAGAGCGACGGCACCGTAGTGATCGGCGCGCGTGCGCCGGAGATCGGCCAGGGTGTGAAAACGAGCCTGCCGATGCTGATTGCAGAGGAACTCGACGTGGCCTGGGAATCGGTGCGCGTCGAACAGTTGCCACTGGGCCTGCAGAAAGATGCCAAGGGCGAGTTCGGCTGGAAGTTCGGCCCCCAGGGAGCGGGTGGCAGCACCAGTATTCCAGAGGCCTGGAAAGATTTGCGTCAGGCCGGCGCCGAAGCACGGCGTCGTCTCGTGCTGGCAGCTGCCGGCCACTGGCAATGCGGTGTCGACGCCGTGCGTACGAGGGAGGGCCGCGTGGTCCACGCGGATGGACGGTCGCTACGCTATGCGGAGCTGGCGGCAGCGGCGGCACGCCTGCCGGCAGCAACCGAGCCGGCGCCGCTGAAGGATCCCGCACACTATCGCCTGATCGGTACGCCGCGGCGTGTGGTCGATGCCCAGGATATCGTCACCGGCAAGGCGACCTACGGCATCGACAGCACCCTGCCGGGCGCGCTGGTTGCCAGCATCGAGCGCTGCCCGTATTTCGATGGCGAGGTCGGAGAATTTGACGCCACGCTGGCCAGACAGATTCCCGGCGTGCGCGACGTCATTGCGATCCCCGGGCCAGTCAAGGGTGCGCCGCTGCGGTCGGATAACACGCTTGCCGCGGGCGTTGCAGTCCTCGCGGACGACACCTGGAGTGCCCTAAAGGGGCGGCGGGCCCTGAAGATCCAGTGGAAACCCGGCCCCTGGACAGCGGATTCGAGCAAGGCCCTCGTCGAACAGTGCGAACGACTCTTCCGCACGCCCGGCGTGAGGGCGCGCAACGATGGCGACACGGACGCCGCAATGGCTGCCGCGGCGCGGCGCATCGAAGCCCGCTACCACGTCCCGTTCGTGGCCCACGCCCCGATGGAGCCGCAGAACGCCTGCGCCTTCGTGGAGGCGGACAAGGTCACCATCGTGGCCCCGATGCAGCAGCCCGGCGGCGCCTCCCGGGCTGCAGCGACGATCACCGGTCTTGGCCGCGACCAGATCGACGTGCGGATGACCCGCGTGGGTGGCGGCTTCGGCCGGCGCCTGAGCAATGACTTCGTCGCCGAGGCGGTACGCCTGTCCAAACTCAGCGGCAAGCCGGTCAAGCTGGTGTGGACACGCGAAGACGATATGCGCCACGACTGGTTCCGCCCCTTCGGCGTGCACCGCCTGCGCGCGGCGATCGACAAGGAGAGACGGGTCACCGGGTGGCTGCACCAGCTGGCCAGCGCGACCAAGTATGACCGGCGCCCCGACGTCACCCCCGACCGGCGTTGGACGGCGGAGCTGTATCCGGACGATTTTCCCGCCGGCCGCATCGAAAACCTGCGTCTGGAATGGTTCGACGTCGAGACCGGCATCATCCGCGGGTCCTGGCGCGCGCCGGCGCACACGGCAAATGCCTTCGTCGTGCAGAGTTTTATCGACGAGATCGCCCATGCCGTGGGAAAAGATCCGCTGGCGTTGCGGCTGGAGCTGCTCGGCGACGCCAAACCGCTGCCCTACGCCCAGCATGGTGGTCCGGTATTCGACACAGGTCGCCTGGCTGCCGTGCTGAAGAAGGCAGCAGATGCGATCGGCTGGGGACGCAAGCTGCCACGTGGCAGCGGCCTTGGCATCGCAGGCCATTTCACCTTCGGCGGCTATGCGGCCCACGCCATGCAGGTGAAGGTCGGCAAGCGCGGCGAGCTGACCATCGAGCGTTGCGTGTGCGCGGGCGATGTCGGGCGGCCTATCAACCCGCTCGGGCTGGAAGCGCAGATGATCGGCGGCACCATCGACGGATTGTCGACCGCGCTCAATCTGGAAATCACGATCGAGGGCGGTCGCGTCGTGCAAAGCAATTTCCACGATTACCCATTGCTCCGCTCTGCGGAGGCACCCGATGTGGAAGTGCATATCCTGCCCAGCACCGCCGACCCTGCCGGTGCGGGCGAAATGGGCATTCCGACGGCGGCACCGGCATTGACGAATGCAATCTTCGCCGCGAGCGGCATCCGCATTCGTGACCTGCCGGTGCGCAAGGCACTGCAGGCTGCCCGCGCGAAAACCTGACTACCTAGCGCGCGCGCCGCGACGGCGGCGCGGTGCGCCGGATCCCCATGACAATGCGGTCAAGTTCCTCGAGCGCCGGACGGATGGATGCGGCCTTCTCGCGCAGATGTTTCGCGATCGCCTTGCCATATTCGTCGCGCAGCGCGAGGTTCTGGTCCAGGGCGTCCATGGTGAAATCCAGGTGCGTCTGTGCGTCACGCTCGGCCAGGCCTTCCACCGTCAGCGGGACGGTGAGCAGGACGAAGTGCTGGTTGTCCGCGCTAAGCCCCTGGAATACGTAGCTGATCTGCCGCGACCGGGCGAAATCGACATCGTTGACGAACTGGGTCACTACGCGCTTGCCGCGGCCACCGCCGAACGCCAGCCGTTTCTGGCCAGCTGTATACATTGGCGACATATCCAGATATGGCACCATGGGCCAGTCACCCGGATGCGGGTCCGCGTTCCGGATCCAGTGCCGCAGGTCGCTGAACGCCTCCTCCATGTAGGGATCCGCCCGATCAGCCGGAGCCATGATGCGCAGGTACGGATCGACCGGGAGAATGCGCAGCGCGGCATCAAAAGCACCGTCGTCGCCGTAGCACGGTGCAAGGTCGATTTTCAGATGCGCCGGCATGTTGCTGTAATCGGGCTTCATCTGCGCTGCCGGGTTGACCGCGTACTCGGCGCGCGCCTGGGCGTCGTACAGCGGCAGCCCGGGCACGCGCTCGATCGGACGGGCGCACTCGGGCACGTCGATCGACCATCCGTCTTCGCGCTCAGCGCGCGCCTGCGCCATGCCACCCGCTGCCAGGAGCACGCACGCCATCATCCATTGCCTTGCCATCCGGTTCTCCCGCTCCACACGCCAAAGCGGCTGCAATACGCGGCCGGAATTTTTCGCGTGGAATGCCGGCGAGTGTACCTGACGTCTCTGCGCGGGGATGCGGCATCTTGCTGCCAATATGACCATTCGCCCCGCGCCGGCGCCGCAGGGCGGCAAGAACGCAACCGGCGGGCGCCGCTAACGTGCAGGCATCCTTCTGCTGCGCTGCGCCGGCCGCCTGTCATCCGGCCGGCCCCGCACGATGTCGTGGCCGCATCGCGATCCGGCCGTGTTTTCGAAAGGTACGGGATATGCGATACCCACTGTCGGCGCTGGGCCAGAAGATGCTGCGACTGACCGGCGTGCGCGAGATCATGCGCGACATCGAGACGGCCACCGCCGCGCCATCGGCACGGCCATGGATCAATCTCAGCGCGGGCAACCCGCTCGTCGTACCCGAGCTTGAACGACTGTGGCATGGCATTGCCCGGCGCCTGCCGTCGGCAGAATTCGGCGAGGTCATCGGCCGCTATGGATCCAGCCGCGGCTACGGCCCGTTCCTCGATACGCTCGCGGCCGACCTGAATGTGCGCTACGGGTGGAATATCTCCCCGCGCAATCTGCTGGTCACGCCGGGCAGCCAGACGCTGTTCTTCATCCTGATCAATCTGTTCGCCGGCGCGATGAGCGACGGTAGCCGTCGTCGCGTACTGCTGCCGATGTCGCCCGAGTACACCGGCTACGAGGGCGTGACGCTGGACGCCGACACACTGGCCTCCACGCGTCCTGCCGTCGAAACGGATGGCGCGCATACGTTCCGCTACCGCATCGATCCGCACGACCTTGTCATTGGCGAGGACGTGGGCGCGCTGCTGATCTCGCGTCCCGGAAACCCGACGGGGATGGTCATTCCCGACGCGGCGCTGGAACAACTGGCCGGGCGCGCAGCCCAGGCACAGGTGCCGCTGATCGTCGACTCGGCCTATGGCCTGCCGTATCCGGCGCTCAACCGCGTGGCCATGCGGCCGTTGTTTGACAGCCATGTCGTGCATTGCATGAGCTTTTCCAAGGCCGGCCTGCCGGGTGCGCGCATCGGCGTGGCAGTGGCCGACGAGGCCGTTATCGAGGCAGCGCTCAGCTTCCTGTCGAACATGAACATCCATGCACCGCGGCTGGGACAGGCGCTCGTGGCGCAGGCGATCCACGACGGCAGCCTCGATGCGGTCTGCCGCACGGTCGTGGGCCCCCTGTACGCGGCGAAGGCCCAGCGCCTGCAGGCGCTGCTGCGCGAACACCTGGATGGCCTGCCGTGGCGTCTGCACAGCACGGACGGCGGGCTGTTCGGATGGCTCTGGCTGGAAGACCTTCCCATCGACGATCTCACGCTCTATGCCCGCGCGAAAGCGGCCCACGTCTTCGTGGTACCCGGTTCGTTCTTCTTCGTCGGGCTGCGCGGCCAGTGGCGTCACGCGCGAGAATGCCTGCGCGTCAGCCTGACCGCGAGCGATGCGGATCTCGATGAAGGGGTGCGTCGCCTCGCCGGTGTGATCCGGGCCGCCTACGATGAAACACCGCAGGCGCAGGTAGCCTGAAACCGCCCCGGTGCCCCCGGAGCGGCCATCTCACATACCGGACTTCAGATCGTTACCTGGCTGCGATCGACCACGCTCGTAACCGGCCTGCAGGTCCATCGCACTCATTTGCACGCGGTCGGCCACCGACTGCTGCTGCACCGGGGTGACTGCGCCGGGGCTGCGCTCCGCCAGCACCGCGCGCACGCTTTCGGGGGACTGTCCGTTCTCACCGATGGACTGGCGGATCGTTTCGGTTTCGACGGCACGCCAGTCGACCTTACGCGGGTCACCGCCGTTCTGCGCGATCGCCTCACGGGCGTTGCTATAAAATGTGTAGCTGGTTCCGCCGGAATTCTCGAGCTTGGCCAGGCCATCGATACGACGGTCGACTTCGGCCTGCTCGGCCGCACTCATCGGGGTGGCCCGCGTGACCTGGATGTCGCTGGCCAGCGTTTCCGGCGATGCGACTGGCGGGGCCTGACCAGCACCGTGCTCCCGCGCCAGTGCTTTTTCGGCCTGCTGCCGGCGCTCCTGCACCTGCGGCATGATCGCCAGCACTTCGTCGACCTGCCGGGTGGCACGCACGGCGGTGTTCAGGTCGTCCGCTTCCGATTTGGCCAGGTCCGGATACCGGCGCAGCGAGACGTCGACCGAATCCATCGTATGCGCCTGAAATGGCAGCAGCACCGTGGGGCCCGACTTCACGTCCAGCGTATGCCCCAGCGGCTTGCCGCCCGCGCCACTGACCGGATCGTCGAAAATGAAGCCCTCGACACGCAGGTTGGTGTGCTTGTAGTCCATCCCCGGCGTGCGGTTGACGTCGCGGATGCCAGGCGCATTGAAGGTCACGCAGTCGACGGGCAGCTGGCCCTTGTATTGGTCCACCAGCTTGGCGCTGGCCACCTGCGCTTCGTGACCGCCCTTGGAATGACCGGTCTGGTAGACGTGATTGACCGGAAGGCCTTCGTCACGCAGCGTTCTCATCGTGCGCTCGGTGAAGCGCACGGCGTCATCGTCGGCCGGTGTGTTGCTGTCGGAGAAGGCGATCTTGAGATCCGTGACGCGCCAGTCGTAGGAGATCAGCGGAATGCCGACACTGCCGCGGTGAGCGATGATGAGATCGCCTTCCTTGTCGTTGTAGTACGCCACGGCACTGTGATTGTTGTCGCTTTCGACGGGGATACGCAGGTCGCGATAGCCCGGCGGCGGTGTCGTGGGCTTGCCGGCGTAGTCGAGATAACTGTTCGCGGTGGCGTCGTAGAGATCCTTGACCGAGGGCATGGCCGTCGTCTCCTCAGACCGCGAAGACGCGCAGCGAGCGCTCGCTGGCCACGGCGAAACGCCGGCCATCAGCCGTTGCACCGATTCCGCTCACGCCGTCGGCACCTTCGATATCGAAGAAGCTGCCCGTGGTGTAGTCGAGCAGCTTGGCGGTACGTTGCTCGGCATTGGTCAGCAGCAGCAACAGGCAGCCGAGCGACGGCACGAAGCACACCGAACGGCAGATATAGCGCGGAATCGCGAATGTCTGCGTGATGCGCTGCTGGGCCAGGTCGACCAGGCAAATCGTCGTCTCGCTGCCGTGGTGCGTGGCCACGGCGGCAAGGCCTGCCGTCGCGTGCACCGCGAGCTTGTGCTGGGTGCGTCCATCGCCAGCCACCAGGAGGTCGCGCCGGACTGCCGGGTCATTGGCATCGACACTGAGCAGGTGCGTCGCACCGTCCCGGCGTCGCTCGTAGCCCAGCACCAGGGCGGAGCCCTGGAACCATCCGCCATGGGCGGCGTTCAGGCCGCTGTCAAAGCTCACCGGGCGCCACGTGGCAGTGTCGTAGATGGCGGTCTCTGGACGATACGCGCCAATCAGCTGCGAACAGGCAGCCACCAGCCGGCTGCCGTCCGCGTTGAACGCGACCACTTCGGCGGCCCCGAGGTCACCAAATTCCAGCTGATGCGCCAGATCGAAGCTCTTGCCGTTAAACACGCGCAGCGCCGTGCCGGAGGTTTCCAGCGCAGCCACATAGTCGAGCCCGCCCGGCGTGACGGGGCTCCAGGCGATCGCGCCGTAGCCGACGCGCGGCACCGTCAGGCTCTGTTCGCGCGACACCTTGCCGGCGCCGACATCGCAGAACGCGATGCCGGGATGGGTGAAACCGCCCGCTGCCAGCCGGCTGCCATCGGGATGCATGGCGATCGAGTTGACTTCAAATCCCATCGTCAGCTGCGCGATCTGCTGCCACATGCCCGTCGCCATCGCCTGATTACCCTTCGAGAACATGCCTGCCTCCGGTGCCCGCCACTGGCCGCCGTTGCGGCCCCACTACCCGCTGCGCTGTTGATCGCCCGAGCCGTTTCCGGATCGCCGGGCACGCCAACTCTGCTATCAAAATCAGCAACATACCTTCACCAGATCGGTGACGGACCACCTTAGCACACTCCATGGGGGCTGCCCGTGCGACAGCGGCGGAAATGGCAAAAACGGCAGGCCAGTCTTGCTTGATCGCAAAGCCGCGTGGCCGCCGCGGTCCCGGCGGGCGCCAGGACCACGTGGCAATAGATACATTATCCACAGATACCGAAGGACACACCGTGAGCCGGTGTGTCCTTCGGTGTTGGCGTGCAGAAGGCTGACAGGCGGTTACTGGAAGCCGTTGGCGAAAATCGTTTCGCTGGCACCGCCGGCGCCCATTGCCCAGGCGAAGCCGACAGATACGCGATGCTCCCAGCCATACTTGCGCCAGGGCGAGACGCGGAACGCCGTTACGCCCGATGCCGGGCCATCCGGACGGACCCAATGATTCACGCTGGTGTCGTAGGTGAAGTACAGGTCTTCCGCCGTATCGCGGAATTGGTCAGCCAGCGCGGATTGCCCCGTCAGGTCCGCGAAGTAGGCGGACCAGGCCAGCCCTGTCGCAACATCCAGTCCGTGCTCGACATCGTCCGCGTAGACCCTGCCGGTGGCACCGTTGCTTAGCACACCGTAGCGTGGCGATGCGAGTGGGCCGCTATAGGTGTCGTAGCTGTGTGCCGTGGTGGTGATGACACTGGCCCGGAGGAAGTTGCCGAGGCGGCGCAGTATCACGGCAGTGGTGTTGTCCTCGGCTGTCAGGTAAGCGCGCAACAGGGCATCCGTCAGCAGCACGCTCATCCAGCTGGACGCGCCGTAGGATCCCGCCGCCCAGTCATTGTCGTGCTGGCTGCCCAGATGATAGAACGCGCCGTCGACATACCCGGCTGGCTGCGGAATGGTCCCGTCCGCCCCGTTCTGGTGACGCTCCAGTTGCGTGATGATGGCGTTCACCTTGTCGCGCTGGGCGCTGCCGCCGTTCAGCTCATAGGCGATCACATTCGACAGCAGCTTGAACGCGGCGTGACGCTCGGTCCACATGCGACCGGGGTCAGTCGGCAGCACGTGGTTGAAATTGTCGAGCGCCCCAAGCATGGCGTTCAGTTTTGGCGAGAGGCTGGTGTCACCTGTCGCCCAGATCGTGTACGCAAGGTTCTCCGCGTAAACGTACTTCGCATCACCGTTCTTGAGCGTGAAATAGCCGGAAGCGTTGATGTGATCCAGGTAGAAGTCGGATGCCCGAACCGCCTCGCGTAGCGCCTTGAAGCTGCCGCTGCGGAAGTACAGCGCGTACATCGTGGACGAACGATCGTAAAGCCAGGGATCGAAATCCGTCTTGTACTCGCACAAGGTGGTGACTGCCGGATCGTCTTCGTTGATCATGCTGAAGAAGTTATTCTTCTGGGCGTGATCGAGCTCGGTGTAACCCGGCCAGTGCTGCGTGGCGTCCATCGTGGCGGGGTTCTCGCGCGTCAGCGGCACCGATGCATCGAACGGCACATTGCGGACTCCCTTGAGCACGCCGTTGGCCAGCCACTCCTTCGGCAGCACCGCGTAGACATCCGGTTCCTCGACCGCATCAGCACTGACGAAGGTGCCCGTAGTGACCGTGTGCCAGCCAGTCCGCGGCGTTACCAGCATGGGCCGCGTCTGCGTACGCGGTGGGCCGCCCCAGCTCACTGTCACCGGTTCGCAGGCGGTGCCGGCGAAACTGTAGTTCAGCTGCACGCGGGCGACACGTACCGAGGTGCCGTCGAGCGCGGCGTTCGTCCGGTGGCGCCAGGGCGTCAGCTGGTCCACGAAGATCGCCACTTCGTTGGCGCCTTTGAGGAGGCGCACCGTATCGAGCTGTGTGCTGGTCAGCGAGCCGCGCGGCAGCGGCAGTCCGAAGGTTACCAGACGGGTCGACCCCGGCGTTGCGACCTCGGTGGGACACAACATGACTTGTATGCTGCCAGATGGTACCGCCGGCGCGACAAACGGCGCAGCGGCCCAGGCATGGCAACCGCTGAGTGCGGTCAATGCGAAAAGCCCCCATTTCAAAGCCATTTCCGTCTCCTCGCGGCGTTGGCCGTCAACGTTCGTAACCGTATTGCCTTGTACGAACGAGTACCGTGCAAACCGACACACCGACCGCCGCGAATTGCTCAGGGTGTGACGGCGGTCGCGTCAATGGCGGCGCCTTGGCACAATGTCCGCTGGAACATCGGAGTGTCCCCATGCCCACTGCCCTGCTCGGCCAGCTCTATCCGGAACACCTCGCCACGCTTTGCCGGCACGCGGCCACCGCGCTGGAACGCGGCGGCTACGATCACCTGCTGATTCCCGCCGGCAACGCGCACTATCAGTTCCTGGACGACATGCCCTACCCGTTCCAGGTCAATCCGCATTTCAAGCATTGGCTGCCGATCACCAAGGCGCCCGGCTCCTGGCTGGTGATCACACCCGGCAAGCGGCCGCAGCTGATCTACCTGCAGCCTCATGACTACTGGCACGTGGTGCCGGAAGCGCCCGCCGGCTACTGGGTTTCGCACGTCGACATCACCATCATCCGCGACGCCGCGGACGCCACGCGCCACCTGCCGGCAGATCCTGCGCGCTGCGCGATCATCGGGGAACCGCCGTCCGCGCTGGGCAGCCATGTGCCCAACAATCCGGAAGCGGTGGTCAACTACCTGCATTACCAGCGCGCCTGGAAAACCGACTACGAGCTGGCCATGATGCGGGTGGCGTCCAAGCTCGGCGTGCGTGCGCATCGGGCGGCGGAAGCGGCCTTTCGCGCGGGCGAGTCCGAGTACGGTATCCACATGGCCTATCTCGCGGCCGCCCACGAGACCGAGAACGAACTGCCCTACGGCAACATCATCGGCCTGAACGAGCACGGCGCCGTGCTGCACTACATGAGCCTTGACCGCAACCCGCCCGCACAGTCGCATTCTTTCCTGATCGACGCGGGAGCGAGCTTTCACGGCTACGCCTGCGACATCACCCGGACCTACGCGGCGGCCCATGCAGGTGAGTTCCAAGCGCTCATCGACGCGGTAGACGAAGCACAACGTGGATTCTGCAGCAAAGTACGCAAGGGCCTTAATTACCCGGACCTGCACGTCCACGCGCACCACGTGCTCGGCGGCATCCTGCGCGACCAGGGATTTATCCGGATGAGCCCCGAGAGCGCCGTCGAATCCGGCGTCACCAACACCTTCTTCCCGCACGGCCTGGGCCACTACATCGGCCTGCAGGTCCATGACATCGGCGGATTCCAGCAGAGCGACACCGGCGGGACGATTCCCAGGCCACCGGGCCATCCGTACCTGCGCCTGACCCGCACGATCGACGCCAACCAGGTGATGACGATCGAGCCCGGCATCTATTTCATCGACATGCTGCTGGCCGAGCTCAAGTCCCGCGATGTCGCCGCGGATGTGAACTGGGAGAAGGTCGATCACTTCCGCCAGTACGGCGGAGTGCGCATCGAAGACGATGTCGTGTGCACCGGCGGCGATCCGGAGAATCTCACCCGGGACGCCTTCGCCGCACTGTGACGGACTGCCGCTCCGCGCCGGAACCGCCCAACAATTCATCGGACGGCGATGCGCTAGTCTCTGGCCGTCGCTTCAGGAACGAGACCCCTCATGCAGGACTCACCGCGCACATTCAATCGGGAACGCGAAATCGCCCGGCGCAGGAAGTTGCTGGAGAAAGTGCACTGGCCGCGCCTGACCATGTTCCTCATGGTGTCGCTGACCGGCGCGGTCGGCTTCCTGGCGTCCTATCTGATGTTGCGGGCCGGGGTCGGCGCGATGTGGATCCGTTACCCCCTCGCCACGGGCATCGCGTACGGCGCCTTCCTGTTCTTCCTGTGGTGCTGGCTGCATGCGGGAAATTCCGAATCCGAAGCGGATATCGGCGACGATATCGAACCGGTCGAGCGTGAACGCAAGAGCGGGTCCAGTGGCGACATCGGTTCAGGCTGGGATTTCGGCAACGCCGGCGACGATGGCATCGCGCTTTTCCTGGTCATCATCGCCGTACTGGCACTGGCCACGGGGGCCGTGCTGGCGATCTCGGTGATCGTCACCGCGCCGGCCCTTCTGGCCGAACTGCTCGTCGACGTTGCGCTGGCCGGCGGCCTGTACAAGCGGGTACGTGGCATCGACCGCCACGGCAACTGGCTCGGCACCGCGGTGCGCCGCACCGGTTGGATCTTCGCCGTGGTTGCGCTGATCCTCGCCATCACCGGCGGCATCGCGCAGAAGCTCACGCCAGGCGCGCAGTCCATTGGTCAGGCGCTGCACCTGCGACCGGTCGAACCGGGCTTTGAGGGAAGCCCGGACCCGCTCTCGGATTGACTCTGCCGGCGCCAGCCGTATCAGGCCTATCGCGCCCTGGTCGGGGCGTTCTCAGTGATACCCGGCATCTTCCGTCACCTTGCCGCGGAACACCCGATAGGAATACCAGGTATACGCCAGCACCGCCGGAAGCATGATGACCGTCCCGACCAGGATGAAACCCTGGCTCGACGGCGCGGACGCCGCTTCCCAGATCGATAGCGACGGCGGCACGATGTTGGGCCACACGCCCAGCACCAGGCCAATGAATCCCAGCGCGAAGAAGCTCAGCGACAGCACGAAGGGCGCCAGCTCGCGATTCCGGATCACGGCCTGCCACAACAGCATGGCATTGATCGCCGTCAGGATCGGCACCGGCGAGAGATACAGGAAATTGGGCATCGTGAACCAGCGTTGCATCAGCTGCGAATCCAGGAAAGGAAGGGACACGCTCACCAGGAACATGCAGCAGATCACCACCATCATCAGCGGCCGTGTCAGGTCAAAGGCGATGCGCTGCACACGCCCTTCGGTTTTCAGGATCAGCCAGGTCGCCCCCAGCAGGGCGTAGCCGAAAATCAGTGCGACACCGGTCAGCATCGAAAAGGGACTGAACCAGCCCAGCGCACCGCCGATGTATTTTCCCTCCTTGACCGGCATGCCTTCGACGATGGCACCCAGGATGACACCCTGGGCGAACGCGGCGGCCAGGGAACCCAGGTGAAAGGCCGCGCCCCACACCCAGCGCGAGCTCTCGGCCTTGAAACGGAATTCGAAGGCGACGCCGCGGAAGATCAGCGCGATCAACATCAACAGGACCGGCAGGTACAAGGCCGAGAGGATCAGCGAATAGGCCTTGGGGAACGCCGCCAGCAGGCCGGCGCCACCGAGCACCAGCCAGGTTTCATTGCCGTCCCAGATCGGCGCCGCGGTGTTCATCATCAGGTCGCGCTGGTGCTCATCGTCGCTGAAGGGCGAGATGATGCCGATGCCCAGCACGAAGCCGTCCAGCAGCACATACATCAGCACGCCGAAGCCGATAATGAAGAACCAGACCACGGGGAGCACGTCAGCCGCATTCATGGCGATTCCTCCACCGGCGCATCCGGCACGGAAAGGGGGCGCGCCGGTGTCTTGCCGGGTACGTTGCGCGGCGGTGCCGAGCCAGGCCCCGCGCGGAACAGGCGGTACAAGTACCATATTCCAAAACCGAACACGATGGCGTACACCACCACGAAGGTGCTCAGTGAAATCACCACGCTGGCCAGGTCTACCCCACTGAAGGCGTCACGGGTGCGCATCAGTCCGTAGATCACCCAGGGCTGGCGTCCGATTTCAGTGACATACCAGCCGGCGAGAACAGCGATGAATCCGGATGGAAGCATCAGCGCGAACGCCCACAGGAACCAGCGCGCCGTGAACAGACGCCCGCGCCACCACAGCAACAGGCCCAGCCCGCTGATCGCGAGCATCGCAAAGCCCAGCCCCACCATCACGCGGAAGGCGAAGAACACGGGCTTCACCGGCGGCCGCTGGTCCCGGGGAAAATCCTTCAGCCCCTTGACCTCGCCGTCGAGCGAGTGGGTCAGGATGAGACTTCCCAGGTACGGAACATCCACCGCGTAGTGATTGGTTTCAGCTACTTCGTCGGGCCACGCGAAGAGTGTCAGCGGGACGCGCTTCTCGGTTTCCCAGCGTGCCTCGATGGCCGCCAGCTTCGCCGGCTGGTGCTCGCGTACGTTGAGGCCATGCAGGTCGCCGACGAATACCTGGATCGGCACCACGATGATCACGAACACCAGGGCGAGCTTGAGCATCAGCTGCGCCTTTTCCTCCCACCGGCGGCGCAGCAGGTAGATGGCCGAGACGCCGCCGATCACGAACGCGGTGGTGATGAACGCCGCCAGTGTCATGTGCGCAAGCCGGTAGGGAAAGGACGGATTGAAGATCACCGCCCACCAGCTTTCCGGGTAATAGATGCCGTCGCGTATGACATGCCCGGCCGGCGTATGCATCCAGCTCGACGCGGAGATGATCCAGAAAGTGGATACCAGCGTTCCCAATGCCACCATGCACGTGGCGAAGAAGTGCGTACCGTGGCTGACGCGACGCCAGCCAAAGAGCATGACGCCCAGGAAGGTGGCCTCCAGGAAGAACGCGGTAAGTACTTCGTAATTGAGCAGCGGACCGAGGATATTGCCCGCCGCGAGGGTGAGGTTTGACCAGTTCGTGCCGAACTGGAAACTCATCACGATGCCGGAAACCACGCCCATTCCGAACGCGACGGCGAAAATCTTCAACCAGAAGAAGTACAGGTCACGCCAGATATCGGTGCGTTTCCAGAGCCAGACGCCTTCGAGAAAAGCCAGCCAGCTGGCCAGCCCTATCGAGAACGCGGGAAACAGAATATGGAAGGAAATGACGAATCCAAACTGGATTCGCGACAGTAACTCCGCATCAGCCATCTCATCGCTCCTACGAACGAAGGAATTATCGCTTGACCTGGATCAAGCGAAGGCGCGTGCGTCATCTTGCCACGCGACGCCACGGATTCCGGCAACACCCGCAATTCCCGCGGGATTACGGCAGATTGGCAGCGTGTCCGCCCGGCACAGCCGCGGACTGGCATACTCGGGCCCGGCTTGATGGCAGGAGGCAGACTGGTGAAAGCATTTGTCTATGCGGCGCTGGTGGCGGTGGTCGGAGCACTCATCGTGCACGGCATCGAATGCGCCCTGAGCACGGCCGAGGCATGCCGGGTGAGCGCCGGAATGACGCCCTTCTACGGCGGCATCATCCTGGTGATCGCCTGGCCAGTGCTGCATTCGGCGATGCGCGGGAATGACAAAAACAACACAAAAGCGACAAATGCGGACAGCGAGCGTTAGCGCGACTTGAAAGCCTCGATCGCGGCGATCGTCTTGGGGACCGCATCCGTGATGACTTCCGGCTTGTTCTGCGTCACCACCACGTCATCCTCGATGCGGATGCCGATGCCGCGCCACTTCGCCGCCACGTGCCTGGCGTCCGGCGCGATATAGATGCCGGGCTCGACCGTCATCACCATGCCGGGTTCGAGGACACGCGGCTCGCCGTCGACACGGTAATCGCCGACGTCGTGGACATCCAGCCCGAGCCAATGGCCGGTCTTGTGCGGAAAAAAGGCTTTGTAGGCACCGCTTTCGATGGCGCCTTTCACATCGCCCTTGATCAGGCCCAGATCGCACAGTCCACCGGCGATCACCTTCACCGCGGCCTCATGCGTGGCCAGCCAGGGACGTCCCGGCCGCGCCTGCGCAATGGCCGCTTCCTGGGCGTCCAGCACGATCTGGTACAGCGCGGCCTGTTCGCGGGTAAACCGCCCGTTCACCGGGAACGTCCGTGTGATATCCGAGGCGTAGCAGGCGTATTCGGCGCCGGCATCGATCAGCAGGAGGTCACCGTCGCTGAGCGTGCCGTTGTTGGCGCGATAGTGCAGCACGCAGGCGTTGTGACCCGAGCCCACGATGGGCTCGTACGAGGGCACCGCTCCGGCGCTGCGGAAGGCGTGGTGCAGCTCCGCCTCGACCTGGTGCTCGGCCATGCCGGCCCGCGCCACGCGCATGGCGCGAAGATGCCCCTCGGCAGCGATCGCTGCCGCCTGGCGCATGACCCGCAGCTCGTCGCGTGACTTGAACAGGCGAAGATCGTGCAGAAGATGTGACAAAGCGACAAATTCGCGCGGCGCCCGGGCATCCGGTCCGCGCAGCGTCTGTACGCGCTTGACCCAGCCGATCAGCTTGAGGTCGAAGTCGCTGTCGCGGCCGAAGTGATAATAGACCCGCGAGCGCCCCTCGATCAGTCCCGGCAGGATGTCGTCGATGTCATCGATTGGAAAGGCATCGTCCATGCCGAAGTCGCGTACAGCGCCTTCCGGCCCGGCCGATGGCCCCTCCCAGGCTTCGCGCAGCTTGTCGCGCTCGCGGCAGAACAGGATCGCTTCGCCGTGTTTGCGCCCGGGCAGCAGGGCCAGCACGGCTTCCGGCTCGGGAAAACCGGAAAGGTAGTGAAAATCGCTGTCCTGCCGGTAGGGATAGGTCGCATCGCTGTTGCGCAGACGCTGCGGCGCTGCGGGCACGACCACGATGGCCTGGCCACCGGCCAGGCGCATCAGTTGTCGGCGTCGGCGCGTGTATTCCTTGGGCGAGATCATGCGGCCCGGCGGCGTCAGTGCAGCCTGCTGCCCGCGCCGGGGCCGGCGGTCAGCTCCGTGCGCAGCAACATCACGCCGACACGGATGAACTCCACCACCTCGACCAGGGCCGATTCGTCCTCCTCGGCGTCCTGGTAGTCGAAGCGCGAGCCGGCGATGGTGCTGAAATCGCGCAGGATTTCGGCGCTGTCGTCGGAAAGCCCCCGCGCATGCACGCCGGCAAGGCCAAAACCACCGAGAAATCCGCGGCACCATTGCACCAGGGCCTCGGCGCGGTCGACCAGGGGCTGGTCTTCACCGGGCAGCAAAGGTTCGAATCCCATGTCGGGATCGTCGAGCTGGGCGCGGCAATCGGCAAAGACACGTTCGAGCAGCGCCTGGCGTTCGGCCTGGCTGCGTGTCTCGTCCGGTTCGATTTCCAGCCGCTGCAGCCAGTTGCGGGCATTGGCGATGCCGCCGCCGCAGAGAAATCCGGTCAGCGAACCGTGGAGGTCGCTGGGCGCCACGCCGAAGCGCAGATCATTGAGCGCCGAATCGAGCTCGGCGTGGGAGATGGCGATCGTCGTCATGGCGGCTGAGCGCAAGAGTGGGCGGCCATAGTGTAACGGGATTGCCAAAGCCGTGACCGGTGCGGAACCGGACGCCACGCCCCGGACATCCCGTGGAAAACGGTTTCGCCTTCCCGTGCTGGCATAGCGCGTGCACCCCCGAAACCCTAAACTGGCCAGGCGGCGCCGGGCGTCGCGGCAGGTCGAGGGAGGGCGGGCTGCATGACAGGCTTGCAAGGCCTTGTGGGTCCCGGATTTCGCCGGGCGTGGCGCCAGCTCGCCTCGCTGGCGTTGCTGTGTCTGGCCCACGCCGCGCCTGCAGCCCAGCGCACCTATTACTTTGACAGCCTGGGCAGCGAACAGGGCCTGCAACAGAACACGATTGGCGCCATCCACCAGGATCGCGCCGGATTCATCTGGATTGCCACGCAGGGCGGCCTGCACCGCTACGACGGCTACGGTTTCCGCGTGTTCGAGCACAGCGCCGGCAACGTCGACAGCCTGCCGGAGAATTTCGTCACGGCGATCACCGAGGACGAGCACGCCACGATCTGGGTCGGCACGAATGCCAGCGGCCTGGCGCGCGTGGATCCGGTCAGCGGCAAGGCCGCCACGCTGCCGGCCGCCAATGCCACCGCCGCGACCGCACGCGCCAACAGCATCTCGGCGCTGTGGTACGAAGCCGGGCGCGGACTATGGGTCGGTTCGCGCGACGGCATCGACCTGGTCGATCCCAAGACGGGTCGCCGCCACAACGTCTTCCGCTTTGACCTCGACGGGCTGCCCTTGCGGCCCGTGCGGCGGTTCGTGCCGGCAGCCGGCGGCATTCTGTATGCGCCGACCAGCCAGGGCCTGCTGCGCATCCAGCGCGACACCGGCGCCGTGGAACGGCTGCGCGCACCGGAACTGGATCGCGTGCTGACCGCCACGGTCAGCCGCAACGGCGTGCTCTACGCGGGCACCTTGAACGGACTGTTCCGGGTCAACAGCGACGGCTCGAAGGCCGAGCGCCTCTGGCCCAAGGCGGAGCCGGCAAATGTATGGGACATCGCCGAGGACCGCGACGGCAAACTCTGGCTGGCCATCCGCGGCGCCGGCCTTGCCAACTATGACCCCGGCACCAGCCAGAGCGAGTGGCTGCATCATCAGCGCGATCTGCCCGGCTCACTGCCCGAGGAATTCATCACCACGCTGATGGTGGATCGTTCGGGTCTACTGTGGATCGGCGGCGAAGCACGCGGCGTCGCCACGACGCGGCCCGGCGGCGTCGTCTTCAGCTGGCTGCTGGACCTGGAGCCGCCCAAGGACCGCGTCAACAAGAACGTCGTCAGCGCGCTGTGGACCGATTCGACAGAATTCATCTGGATCGGCACCGAAGGCGACGGCCTCAAGCGCTACGACCGCCAGCGCGACCGCTTCGAGGACTGGAACGAACCCCTGGCCAAGGCCTTGGGCTTCAAGACCGCGCCGTCGGAATTTCGCATCCACGCCATCGTCGGTTCCGGAACCGGGCGGCTGTGGCTGGGCAGCAGTCATGGCCTGCTTGAGCTGGATCCAAAAACCCGCCAGGGCAGCGTTGCACCGATCAGCGTGCTCGCCGGCGCCGGCCTGGTCGCCAGCGGCGAATCGGAGGTGCGAAGCCTGATTCGCGGCACTGACGGTGACCTCTGGCTGGGTACCCGAACCCACGGGTTGATCCGTTACAAACCGGGCTCGCCAACGCCCCAGACCTGGCAGCACGACGATGCCAACCCGGCCAGCCTGCCCCACAACATGGTGCTGGCGCTGCGCCAGGACCGGCAGGGACGCCTGTGGGTCGGAACACTCGATGGCCTGGCCCTGCTCGATACCACCACGGGCACGTTGCGCCTGCTGCCGCAGGACGAATCCGTGGAAGGCTCGCTGGCCGGCAACCTGGTTCGCACGATCCACGAAAGCGCCGACGGCACCATCTGGGTAGGCACGCACAGCGGCCTGAACCGCCTGCTGAAACTGGACGACCACGGTGCGCGCTTCTCGCGCGTACTGACCCGCGACGGACTGGCCAGCAGCACCATTTACGGCATTCTGGAAGACCGGCACGGCGCCCTGTGGCTGTCGACCAACCGCGGCATCTCGCGCTACGACACGCGCAACCGGCAGATCCGCAATTTCTCGCTCAAGGACGGCCTGCAGGCCTACGAATTCAATGGCGGCGCCGCCTTTGCCGCCCCCGACGGCGAGCTGCTCTTCGGCGGCATCAATGGCACCAATGTCGTGCGGCCCGACGCGTTGACGCAGCGCCGGTTCGTGGCGCCGGTCGTGCTCACGGCGCTGAGCATCGGCACCGAGCGAAGTACCCTGCCGGCCGTGCCGGACAATCAGGTGTGGCGTGTGCCGCAGTCAGCACGCCTGGTCCGCTTCGAGTTCGCCGCGCTGGATTTCGCGGCGCCGGAACGGAACCGGTTCGCCTGGAAACTGGAAGGATTCGACGAGAACTGGATCGACGGCAGCGCCCGTCACGACGTGACGTACACCAATCTCGACCCCGGCCGCTACGAATTCCGGGTTCGCGCCAGTAACTCCGAAGGCATCTGGAATGAGGCGGGCGCTTCGCTGTCGTTCGTCATCGTGCCGCCCTGGTGGGCCTCACGCTGGATGCAGGCACTGTATGCCGTGAGCGCGGCCTTCGTCATTGCCATCATCTGGCGCGAGCGGCGCACCAAGCGGCGCGAGGAACTGCGCCACCAGAACGAACTGCGCGAGCGCGAGGACCGGCTGCGCCTGGCCCTGTGGGGTTCGGGCGACGAGTTCTGGGATTTCGACATGCGCCAGGGCCGCCTGTACCGGTTCGGCGCCGACGAACTCCTGGGCAAGACCGCCGAAGAAACCGTTTCCGCGGACGACTGGCGCAATTTTGCCGTGCACCCGGACGATCTGAGCCGGGTCGACCGCACCCTGGCTGACCACATCAGCGGCGTGAGCGATCATTTCGAGTCCGAGCACCGCATCGCCAACGCCAACGGCGAATGGGTCTGGGTACTGTCGCGCGGCAAGATCGTCGAGCGCGACAGTGAAGGCCAGCCGATGCGCATCTGTGGTACCGCGCGCGATATCACGGCCACGCGCCTGGCCGATCGCGAACGCCGCATCGCTGCAGAAGTGATCCGCAACATGACCGAGGCGGTCACGGTGACCGACCTGGACTACCACTTCACCTCGGTCAATCTCGCCTTCACGCGCATGACCGGCTACCGCGAAGAGGAAGTCGCGGGCCGCAACGCGGCCATCCTCAATTCGCCGCAGCACGCGCCGGAGGTCTACGAGCAGATGCGCGAAACGCTCAGCCAGACGGGCCACTGGCGCGGCGAACTGTGGCAGCGGCGCAAAGACGGCGAGGAATTTCTCAGCTGGCTGGAACTGGCCGAAGTGCGCGATGCCCACGGCACGCGCACGCACTTCGTCGGCGTGCTGTCGGATATCACCGACCGCAAGCGTGCCGAGCAGGAGCTGCGCTACCTGGCCAACTACGACACCCTGACGGGCCTGCCCAACCGCACCCTCCTGGGCGAACGCCTGGGCCACGCCATCATGCGCGCACGGCGCCACGGCCGGCGCGTCGCCGTGCTGTTCCTGGACCTGGACCGCTTCAAGCATGTCAACGATTCCATGGGTCACGCGGCCGGGGATCGGATGCTCAAGGCCGCCGGCTCCCGCCTGCGCTCGCACGTGCGCGACACGGATACCGTGGCACGCCTGGGCGGCGATGAATTCACCGTGGTGCTGGAAGATGTGCGCGACGGCGTCGAGGCCGAACACGTCGCCGCGAAACTCCTGGAAGCGTTCGCCCATCCGCTGGAGCTGGATGCGGGCCAGGAAGTGGTGATCTCCCCGTCGATCGGCATCAGCCTGTACCCGGACCACGGCCAGGTGCCCACGGACCTGCTCAAGTACGCCGACACGGCCATGTACCAGGCCAAGGAAGCCGGGCGCAACACATACAAAGTATACACGTCGGACATGGACGCCGCGGCGCGCCGCCGCGCCACCATCATCGGCGCCCTGCGCAAGGGACTGGAACGCGGCGAATTCCGCCTCGTGTTCCAGCCCAAGATGGCGCTGGCCGATTCGCGCATCGTCGGCGTGGAAGCCCTGATCCGCTGGCGTAGCGAAGACCTCGGCGAGGTTTCCCCGGCCCTGTTCATTCCGCTGGCGGAAGAGGCCGGCCTGATCATCGACATCGGCGACTTCGTACTCGACCGCGCCTGCGCCACCCTCGCCGCGTGGCGGGATCACGGCATCCGCGATGTGGTGATGGCTGTCAACGTTTCCGTGCTGCAGCTGCTGCGCGGCGAGCTGACGCGGCGCCTGTGCGACATCCTCGCCGAGCACGATATCGTGCCCAACCAGATTGAGCTGGAACTGACCGAGAGCACGATCATGGAGAACGCCGAGCAATCGGTGCGTACGCTCAACGAGCTCAAGTCCGTCGGTGTCTCGCTGGCAATCGACGACTTCGGAACAGGTTATTCCTCGCTGGCCTACCTCAAGCGCCTGCCGATCGATACGCTCAAGATCGACAAGGAGTTCGTCGGCGACATCACCTCCGACCCGGACGACGAGGCCATCACTGCCACCATCATCACCATGGCCCACTCGCTCGGGCTGAATGTGATCGCCGAGGGCGTGGAAACCTCCGAGCAACTGGATTACCTGCGCGAGCAGGGCTGCGACGAGATCCAGGGCAATCTCCTGTCATTGCCCTTGCCGGCCGAGCGCTGCCTGGAGTTCCTGACGGCGCGGCGCACCGGTACGACCACCGCCAGCCAGGCTTCCGGTGCACCCGCCGGCCAGTGAAGGCGTCGTCATTGCCAGCACCCGGGGCTCTGCTATATTCCAGCCATGTCCGGTTCCGACTCCACCCTCGCGGATCTCCGCGAAATCAGCGCCCGCATCGACCGCCTGGTCGAGCTGTGCCAGCGTCTGACGGAAGAAAACCGCAGCCTGCGCCAGAGCCAGGAACAGCTGGCCAACGAACGAGCCGTCCTGCTATCGAAGAACGAACAGGCGCGCATCCGGGTCGAGGCCATGATCGCGCGGCTGAAATCGCTGGAACAGAACGCCTGAGGATTCCATGAGCGACCCGGTCTCGGTCAGCATTCTCGATCGCGAATTCCTCATCGCCTGCACCGCGGAGGAGCGTCCCGGCCTGATCGCCGCCGCGGCCTACCTGGACGGGAAGATGCGTGAAGTCCGCAATGCCATCCGCGCGCCGGGCCTGGATCGCATCGCCGTGTTAGCCGCGCTTAACATCACGCACGAACTGATCAATCTCAAGCAACAGGGTGCCACCGATGCCAGTGATGTGGCACAGCACGTGCAGGCCCTGAAACACAAGCTTGAAGGTGTGCTCAGTGCATCCGTAAAATAGGCGCCGTCGTTCTCTGCCGCGTACGACAGCGCATCAAACATTTGCCTTGTTCCTAATCGACTACCCCGGGTTTGCGGTGCTGAGGTCGGTGTGCAAGTCCGTCATGAGCGGAAAGCCTGAGATCTCGCGAGCTGTCCCACCTGTTACTGGGGTTCAAGGTCGTTAAGTGCGCATCGGCGTGGCGGAGGACGTCCTCCTCTCCTGACAGCCGTGTCTCCCGCCGCCCTGCACGCCGCTCCTGGCGCGTGCGGAGCAGTATGCGGGATGCAGGGCTGGACGCTCCGCCGACCGTATTCCGGCGCGCGTGGAGCCCTGCCCCACTAGAGTCGTGCCGCATGACCGAGATCAGCCCGGAGCGACATGCCCTGCGCGCCCGCATGCGCGAGGAACGCGCCCGCCTGGGCGCCGGTGCCCGCATCCAGGCCGCCCAGGGACTGATGACCCAGCTGCGGCAGCTTCCCGAGCTGACCATCGACCAGCACATCGCCGGCTATTTCGCCGTCAATGGCGAGCTGTCGCTGCATCTGGTCGTCGCGGACGCCTGGCGCCGCGGCAGGCAGTTCTATCTGCCGATCGCCGGTGCACGCCGCCAGCTGCGCTTCGCCCCGTACCGCAACGACACCGCCATCGTCCCGAACCGGTTCGGCATCCCGGAACCGGCGGCCGAAACCGCCCAGCTGGTCGACCCGGCCGCTATCCAGCTCGTGCTGGTGCCCCTGCTGGCGTTCGATCGTCGCGGCAATCGCCTGGGTTACGGCGGCGGCTTCTACGATACGAGTTTCGCCTTCCTGCACGGGCAGGACCGGCCGACCGAACCGCTGCTGGTCGGCGTGGGCTATGCCTTCCAGGAAGTCGACGCCCTCGACGAGGCCCCCTGGGACGTCAAGCTCGACTTCATCGCCACCGAATCCGAACTGATTTCCTGCGAGGCGCCGCAGTAACGGCTGCCTGCCTTCACACGATTGCGGAGTACCCATGCGCTACTGGCTGATGAAATCCGAACCGGACGAGTTTTCCATCGACGCGCTGGCGAAGAAAAAAGTGGAACCGTGGAACGGTGTACGAAACTACCAGGCGCGCAATTTCATGCGCGACGGGATGAAAGTCGGCGACGGCGTGCTGTTCTACCACTCCAATTGCGATGAACCGGGCGTCGTGGGCATTGCCCGGATCGCCTCGGCGGCCTATCCGGACCCGACCCAGTTCGACGCCGCCAGCGACTACTACGACGCCGCCAGCACGCGCGAGGAGCCGCGCTGGCTCATGGTCGACGTGGCCTTCGAACGCAAGCTGCGCCGCACCGTGACGCTGGCCGAACTCAAGACGCACGGCGAACTGGAAGACCTGGCCCTGGTCAAGCGCGGCAACCGCCTGTCGGTGATGCCGGTCGCCAAATCCGAATGGGACTTCATCCTCGCGCTGGAATAGTGCCGATACGCCACCCGCCTCACCTCCAAACACTTCACAGAGCCCCCCATGAACCGCGAAGAACAGAAGCGCCTGGCCGCGCAGAAAGCCATCACCTATGTCGAGGACGGCAGCGTCGTCGGCGTGGGCACCGGGTCGACCGTCGCCTATTTCATCGATGAACTGGGCAAGATGGCCGACCGCATCGACTGCGCCGTCTCCAGCTCCGAGCGTTCGACGGAACTGCTCAAGGAGCGCGGCATCCGCGTCGTGGACCTCAACAGCGTCGGCACGGTACCGCTCTACGTGGACGGCGCCGACGAATGCGATCCGCACCGGCGCCTGATCAAGGGCGGTGGCGCCGCACTCACGCGCGAGAAGATTATCGCCGCGGCCTCCGACCGGTTCGTCTGCATGATCGACCCGGCCAAGCGCGTGGACGTACTCGGCAAGTTCCCGCTGCCGGTCGAGGTCATCCCGATGGCACGCAGCTACGTGGCGCGGGAACTGGTCAAGCGCGGCGGCCAGCCGGTGTGGCGCGAAGGCGTGGTGACCGACAACGGCAACTGGGTGCTGGACGTGCACAACCTCACGATCCTCGACCCGGTCGCGCTCGAGCGGGATCTGAACCAGATCGTCGGCGTGGTGTGTGTCGGGCTGTTCGCCGCCCGGCCGGCCGACGTGGTGCTGATCGGCGACCAGCTGATGCAGTAAGCGGTACCGCGCGGCCGCCGCTGCGGCCGCGCTTCAGTCGACCTTGGCCTGCGCTTCCGGCTTGCGGTCGATCTGCTTGATCATGCCGGAGATGCCGCCCTGAAGGGCGTAGGCGTCAAATCCCATCTTGGACATGATGAACGCCGCCGCCGCGCTGCGCTCGCCGGTGTTGCAATAGATCACGTATTTCTTGCCGCGGTCGAACTCGGCCACGGTTTCGCGAAAGGTATACAAGGGTGTATTGATCGCCCCCTTGATCGCACGCTGCTGGAACTCCTCGGGCATGCGCACGTCCAGCACGACAGCGCCCTGGCGGGCCATGATCGAGGCTTTGCCGGGCGTGAGCCAGTCCACCGCGGGCGGCTTCATGACCTCGTCGAATCCCCGCTTGGCCAGGCGCATGAGCTTTCCGTCCTTGATCATGGTGACGGTCGCGTTGCGCACAGTGTTGGCCAGCAGGGCGTCCTCGCCGAAGCTGTCGCCGCGCACCAGGTAGGCCACGACGGAATCGCCGGTTTCCAGGCTTTTCGAGACCGACGCGGCCCCATCCTTGATGACGTAGAAGTAGTCCGCCTCCTCTCCCTCGCGCACGATCACTTCGCCGGCGCGGACATCCACCTGCTCGAAGCGCTGGAACATGCGTTCGATGCCGGCCGTCGGCAACTTGTGCATCACTCGCGACTGGAGCAGGCGGAACACCCAACGGTTGGCCTCGGGCGCGGGATCGTAGTGCTTGAAGTTTTCGGCCCTGGAAAGCTGGTCCCAGCAGATGATCTTTTCCATGTAGCGCCGGTCCAGCCGCACGATCGTGGCACTGATGGAGGTCACGGTGGCCGTGAAACGGCGCGGCTGCATGTCGCCCAGGGCGTAACGGCCCTGCAGTGTGGCCGCGTCGGTTTCCTTGATCTTGCCGTCGGGGTAGTCGCCGCGGATCCGGCCGGCCAGTACGAAGATCGTCTGCTCGTCAGTCTCGCCGGCGGTAAACAGCACGGCGCCTTTTCCGAATTCCTCGCTCGCCGCCTCGCGCGCCAGCTGCTCGAGGTTTTCCGGACGCAGGGAGTCCAGCGGATAGAGCTTGGCCAGATCGGTGGTATTGACGCTCATGCGATCCCCCATCGGCAGCCTCGTCGACCCGAGTGTAGCGGCGCCCCGCGGGGCCTTGGAATAGCGGCGTCCTGCCGAGCCGGACGGGCGGGTTTGGGCCCACGCCCCCCGCCCCGCTACAATCGGCCCATTCCTTTCCGTTTGCCGCCCGGGTGCGCAGTGTCCGGGCCGAGGTCATTTACGTCATGGACAAGAGTTTCGAACCGGGCCAGATCGAGTCGAAGTGGTACGCGCAGTGGGAATCCAACGGCTGGTTCAAGCCCTCGGGCACCGGCGAACCCTACGCGATCCTGCTGCCGCCGCCGAATGTGACCGGCACCCTGCACATGGGTCATGCGTTCCAGCACACCATCATGGACACGCTGATCCGCTACCACCGCATGCGCGGTTACGACACCCTCTGGCAGCTGGGCACCGACCACGCCGGCATTGCCACCGAGATGGTGGTAACCCGCCTGCTCGGTGCCGAAGGCAAGACCCGCAACGAGCTCGGCCGCGATGCATTCATCGAGCGGGTGTGGGAATGGAAGCAGCAATCGGGTGACACCATCGAGCGCCAGATGCGCCGCATGGGCGTTTCGGGCGACTGGTCGCGCACCGCGTTCACCATGGATGCGATTCCGTCCCAGGCCGTCGTCGAAACCTTCGTGCGCCTGTACGAGCAGGGCCTCATCTACCGCGGCCAGAAGCTGGTCAACTGGGACCCGGTGCTCAAGACCGCCATTTCCGACCTGGAAGTCGTCAGCGAGGAAGAAGACGGCAAGCTCTGGTCGATCCGCTACCCGCTGGCCGACGGCAGCGACTCGCTGGTGGTGGCCACCACCCGCCCGGAAACCATGCTGGGCGACGTCGCCGTTGCCGTGCATCCGGAAGACGAGCGTTACGCCGGCCTCATCGGCAAGACCCTCAGGCTGCCACTGACCGACCGGTTGATCCCGATCATCGCCGACGACTATGTCGAGCGCGAGTTCGGTACCGGCTGCGTGAAAATCACGCCGGCGCACGACTTCAATGACTACGCCATCGGCCAGCGCCACAACCTCACCCCGATCAACATCTTCACCGACGACGCGCAGATCAACGACAACGCGCCGGCGAAGTACCGCGGGCTGGACCGCTACGACGCGCGCAAGGTCGTGCTCGCCGACCTGGAGGCCGCCGGCCTCCTGGTCGAGGAGAAGAAGCACAAGCTCCAGGTGCCGCGCGGCGACCGCACGGGCCAGGTGATCGAGCCTTACCTGACGTGGCAGTGGTTCGTGAAGATGGACGGCCTGGCCAGCCGCGGCCTGGAACTGGTGGAAAGCGGGAAAGTTCGCTTTGTGCCCGAGAACTGGATCAACACCTACCGCCACTGGCTGGGCAACATCCAGGACTGGTGCATCAGCCGCCAGCTGTGGTGGGGCCACCGCATTCCCTGCTGGTACGACGAGGCCGGCAACGCTTACGTGGCGCGCGACGAAGCCGGTGCCATCGCCCAGGCCGCCGCCAAGAACGGTGGCACTGCGCCGGCGCTGCAGCGCGAAGCGGATGTGCTGGAGACCTGGTTCTCCTCGGCCCTGTGGGCCCACTCGACGCTGGGCTGGCCGGACGAAACAGCCATGGCCGAGCGCGGCTTTGACCGCTACCTGCCCACCTCGGTGCTGGTGACGGGCTTTGACATCATCTTCTTCTGGGTCGCCCGGATGATCATGATGACCGATCACTTCACCGGCCAGGTGCCCTTCCGCGACGTCTACATCACGGGTCTGGTGCGCGACAAGGACGGTCAGAAGATGTCCAAGTCCAAGGGCAACATCCTCGACCCGCTGGACCTGATCGACGGCATCGACCTGGAAGCACTCGTCGCCAAGCGCACCGGCGGCCTGATGCAGCCGCAGATGGCCAAGAAGATCGAACAGGCCACGCGCAAGGATTTCAGCGGCGGCATTCCCGCATTCGGCGCTGATGCGCTGCGCTTCACCTTCGCCTCGCTCGCCACCCACGGCCGCGACATCAAGTTCGACCTGGACCGCTGCGGCGGCTACAAGAACTTCTGCAACAAGCTGTGGAATGCCGCGCGTTTCGTGCTGATGAACTGCGAGAACTACGCGGCGCCGGCGGGTGCCGCACCGGCCGCGGTGACCGAGGCGGAGAAGTGGATTCTCAGCCGCCTCAATCACTGCCTGGCGGAAGTGGAAACCCAGTTCGCCGCGTACCGCTTCGACCTCGTCTCCCAGGCGCTGTACGAGTTCACCTGGAACGAGTTCTGCGACTGGTTCCTGGAGCTGGCCAAGCCGGCGCTCAATGGCGACGACGCCGCTGCCGCCGATTCCACGCGCCACACCCTGCTGTTCGTGCTGGAAGCCCTGCTGCGCGGCCTGCACCCGCTGATTCCCTTCATCACCGAGGAGATCTGGCAAAACATCGCGCCCAAGCTGGGCATCGATGCGCCAACGGTTTCGCGCCAGTCTTATCCGCGCGCCGCGGACATCGCGCTCGACAACAGCGCCGAGGCGGAAATCGAGTGGCTCAAGGCCGTGGTGTCCAACCTGCGACGCATCCGCAGCGAGATGAATCTCGCACCGGGCAAGACCATTCCGCTTTTGTTTGCCGGCGGCAACGCCAGCGATCGCGCGCGTTCGGCCAAGTTCGGATCGCAGATCGGCTTCCTGGCCCGGGTGGAATCGCAGCGCTGGCTGGAAGCCGGCGAATCGGAGCCGGCCGCCTCGGCCGCGATCATCGGCGACCTGAAATTGCTCATCCCCCTGGCCGGCCTGATCGACGTCGACGCCGAGAAGTCGCGCCTGGCCAAGGAAATCGGCCGGATCCAGGCCGAGATCGGCAAGTGCAACGGCAAGCTGTCGAATGAGAGCTTTGTCGCCAATGCGCCCGCGGCCGTGGTCGACCAGGAACGCCAGCGCCTGGCGGAATTCAGCACGACGTTGTCGGGCCTGCGCGAACAGGCCGAGCGCCTGGCGGCGCTGTAATCCAGCCAAACACGGCATGGCGCCCGACGCGCCATGCCGTGAACGGAGCAATGGCGCATGCACACGGAAATTACGCCTTCCGATCGAAAGCTGGTCGCCACGGGACTGGGCGTCGCGCTCTTCAGTTCTGCCGTACTGGTCGGCCTGTTGTCGCTGGCCTACGGATCGCCGGCATTCGCGCGGGGCGCGTGGACGTCCGCCTTGCTCGGATCATTCGCAGCGGCGGCCTGGGGAGCCAGTTCGTCGCGCCCGCTCGAGTCCGACGAAATACCCTACGTAGTCGGCTTCGGCCTACTCGCACTGGCGGCAGCCGCCGTGCTGCTCTGGCCGACGACCGTGCTGTTTTCCCAATGGCTCGCGGCAACACCGCGCTCGCCCTTCCACCCCGCCATCGTTGCTGGCTTCGGGCTGGGTGTCATCTGGCTGCTGGGTTCTGTGCTGGCCTTTTTCCGCTACGTTCGCGCCGCATTGCGTGAACGCCACCATCGCATCGGGCTGCTCACGGTGCCGGTGCTGGGTTTTGCGCTGATCTACCAGGCGGTGTACTGGCTGGACATCCTGCAATACATCTACCGCACGCTCTGAACGCCGGGGTGGCCGGTGCCGGCCACCCCGCCTGTGTCCGTCAGGGATCAAAGCCGTCCGCGAAGATGCCGTCCTGCTGCACCGGGCACCCCGTGTTGTTGAACACGCAGCGCGCCCATTCCGGGTGGTCGATGAACGGATTGCGGTTGGTCTGGTAGGAATACACCACGTCGTTGCGCAGCTGCTCGCGCGCATCCGGGGGATCCTGATCGTTCCAGTCCAGCAGCACCGATTTGAAACCCATATAGGCCACCGCACCTGTCGGCTGCGCGTTGGTCTGCACGATCTGCGAGCGCGTGTCGGTCAGCTCCAGGTCCGGCTCCATGACGTTCGCTGCATTCATGCCCCCCTCGTAACGCACCGCCATGTACAGCACGGCGCGCGCCACATCGCCCCGGCGATGGTTCCAGGTCTCGAACGTGTTCGCGTTGAACCAGTTGGAATTGCCCGGATAAGCACCACTGCCGCCGCCGACACCGTGGTTGAGCGTCGTCGGACGCTCGGTGCACGAGGCGCAGTTGCCGTAGGGGCTGTTACCGCGGTCGGCGTTGTAGCCGATGTGCGAGATGTAGAGCATGTGGCAATCCGTGTAGGGCGGATTGACCGCGGAATTCACGCTCGCATTCGGAAAACCCAACGAATTGGGCCAGGTGTGTTCGCGGTTGTAGTTGCTGTTGCCGGCACCCACCTTCGCGTAGCTCTCGTTCTTGTAGACATCGAGCACCTTGGACGTATCGCCGGGATCCTGGTCCGCCGCTTCAAGGACATTCCATGTATCCGGATTGACGTCATCCGAATAGGGGAACGCCACGTGGTTCTTGATGCGATTGTGCAACCAGGCCTTGAGCGCGGGGCCCGAACTGGTGTCGACGCCGGCGTAGTAATTGCTGGTGTCGCCGGCCGTCGTGAACGTGACGACGCGATCGGCGGCCATTGCATGCGCTACACCATCGGTATCGTGGACGTGATCGGCAAGAATCGTCCAGGTGCACTGCTCCAGCGGCGTGAAGTCCGTCGCCGGATTCAGGGTGTAGCCCGCACCACTGCCCGTCTGCACGGCAGTATGCGTGCCCGAGGTGGCGCAGCTGAGCGTGTACCAGCCATCGTCCAGCGTGACCGCTTCGCTGAAAGTAATCTGCAGATTGCCGGCCAGCGGGAATGCGCTGGCGTTGTTGGCGGGCGCGCTGCTGGCGACGGTCGGCGGCAGGTCGCCCAGGGTGGAGAACGTCAGGACGTGATCGGCCACCATCGGATCGGCCGGCGGATCCGTATCGGTCACCTGGTCGCGCCGCACGGTCACTGTGCAGGTTTCGCCGGAGGCGAAGTCGACGGTGGGATCCAGCTGATACGTCAGACCGGTGTTGCTCACCGACGCGGCGTGGGCGCCGCTGAGGTTGCACTGGATGTCGTACCAGGTCGCGCCCAGGGTCACGGCTTCGGAAAAGGTAATGTCGATGTTTGCCGTGACGGCGACGCCGGAGGCATTGGGTACCGGCGACGTGGAAGCCACGCGCGGCGGATGGTCGACCGGTGGTCCGAAGCTCTGTCCGACGTTGCAGTTACCGAACGACGCGGTCGCCGACGGCTGCCAGGCGAAATCGCCGTACTCGCTGCCGGTGCCCGTCAGTTGCAGCGAGGTGCCCGGCGCCGTGCTATTGCTTTCGGAGCGGCCGATGTCGACGCTGGTCATGCCGCCGGCCGGCCCGCCGGCGGCCTGGAACGTGCCCTCGTAGCTCAGAAACTGGACCACGCTGGTTCCGTTGACCAGCGCGAACCCGTCGGGTGAACCGTTCTGCAGGCCGACTGCCGGCACATTCACGGTGCCGTAGGCGCCGCACTGTGTCGGGATCGTGCCGCTCAGGGTCAGGGTGGCGTAGGGCGCACCGCCCGAGCCGTTGTACAGGACGATCGACCAGCCGGTCAGATCCGTACCCGCCGGCCCGGCCACCTCGATGGCTTCGCCGGCGTCAGGGCTGCTCGAATCGTCGTAGTGGAATTCATTGATGAAAATCGCCGTATCGGCCTGCGCAGCCGTCGCCGCGGCCAATACCGACGCCAGCGCGATGCCGCGCAGCGCCCCAATCCCGTAAGACATCTGGTGATACCCCCTAAAGAAAGACGCGATCAGGCGACATCCGCGCCGAATCGTCGCAGCGAGCAACCGGGCTGAGCCGGAAGGTGCGGGCATGGGCGATCCCATCCCGGATGCGAAGCTGCCGGGCTTCGCCAGGATCGCCGCCATTCCTCGCGGACGACCCCGCTACCGGCACACATGGCCGGCATGGCCGCCGACTATATCGGGCTTCGATGACGACTGCACGGGCGCGTACGGGCCATTCGTCCGGGGCTTCGGGACGACGAAAGGTGGCACCCGGGCGAGGTCCGCCGGTGCTGGCGTTTTCCGCTCTGGATCCGCCGGCGTGGATGGCGAGGATGGCTGCATCCGGCCAACCGTACGCAATCGTACTTTTTCCCTTGACCAGCCCGAGGTATCCCGATGACCGACGCCATGACGCTGTATTCGTTCGCTCCGTTCGACCGCTCCGCCCGGGTGCGCTGGACCGCCCATGAGCTCGGCCTTCCCCTGGACGAGCGGCGATTGAGCTACGGCGGCGGCGATCACCTCGCCGACGAGTACCGCAACCTCAATCCGTTCTGCCATGTGCCGACGGTGCAATGGGGCGACGCCGCCATGTTCGAGTCGGTCGCCATCTGCCAGCACCTGGCCGAGAGCCACGCCGGACACGACCTGATCCCGCCGCCGGGCACACCGGCGCGGCAGCAGTACTGGACCTGGCTGTTCCACGCCGCCAGCGACTTCGACCGCTATGGGGTGGACGTTTTCCGCCATGGCTTCCTGGCACCGAACCCGGAAAAGCGCCAGCAGGCCATCGCCGCGATGAAGCCGGGACTACAGGTGCTCGACGCGCATCTGGCGCGCAACAGCTACGTGCTCGGCGAGGCCTTCACCCTGCCAGACGTGATCTTCGGCCACGGCACGGTGCTGCTGACCCTTGCGGGCGTGATCGAGGCCTATCCTCACCTGGTCGCCTACCGGGATCGTCTCGCCCAGCGCCCGGCGGCGCAGGCCGCCGGCTTGTTCCGTCTCCTGGAAGAGCGGGCGGCAATGCGCGCCGCGGGCTGAGCGCCAGCCGGCGGGCGGGCGCAACTTCCGGATAGCGGCGCGGGTGGAGCGGGCGCAGACTTTGCCCCATCCACCCTCGCCAGAATGCCGCCATGACCCGCGATGATCCCGTCTCCCGCGCCCACGCCCTGATCGCCGACAGCGATCCCGCGCCCAAGCTCGACGAACTGGCCCAGGCGGTGGGATTGAGTCCGAGCCATCTGCAGCGGCGATTCCGGGCGCGCTATGGCATCAGTCCCGCCGAGTTCGCATCCAGCCGGCGCATGGAGCGCTTCAAGCGCGCGCTGCGCGAGGGCACCAGCGTCACCGACGCGATCTACGCAGCCGGTTTCGGCTCCGGCAGTCGCGTGTACGAAAAGAGCGATCCGCTGCTGGGCATGACGCCCGCCAGCTACCGCCGCGGCGGCGCAGGCACCGCGGTGCGCTATACGACCTTGCCGACCGACCTTGGCGAACTGCTGGTCGCGGCCACTGAACGCGGTATCTGCGCCATTCTGCTGGGCGCCAACGAGAACGAGCTGCTGTGCGAACTGCGCAAGGAATTGCCCGCCGCAGAACTTGAACGCGTGGACGCCGGCCGCGACGAATGGCTGGCTGGCATGATCGATCGCGTGCAGAGCGAGCTGGGCTGGCAGGACCGTCCGCCGGCCGCGCTGCCGCCGCTGGACCTGCGCGCCACCGCGTTCCAATGGCGCGTGTGGCAGGCACTCACGCGCATCCCCGCGGGCCAGACACGCAGCTATCGCGAAATCGCCGAGGCCATCGGCGCACCGCGCGCCGCGCGTGCGGTGGCACGCGCCTGTGCCGCCAACCGATTGGCTATCGTGGTGCCCTGCCACCGGGTGGTGCGCGACGACGGCTCGCTTGGCGGCTATCGCTGGGGCATCAATCGCAAGCGGCAGATCCTGCGCCAGGAAGCGCAATTGGCTCCAGTTTCGCCGTGACCAGTGGGTCTGGGGCGCGTGTCACCGCTGGCCTAGGATGCACGGTGGGGGAAGGTGTCCGTGATCGAAGGCCGCAATGACTGATCAATCCGTGTGTTCCGCGCCGCCCGTTGCCGCGCCGCGTTTTTCCCCGCGTGTACTGATTCCACTCGCGCTGGTTTCCCTGTACATCGTCTGGGGTTCGACCTACCTCGCCATTCGCGTCGGCCTGGAAAGCTATCCGCCGTTCACGATGGCGGCCATCCGCTTTCTGGTCACTGGCGTGGTGTTGTACGGCTTCCTGCGCTGGCGCGGCATGCCGGCACCCACCCCGCTGCAATGGCGCAACTGCGCGATCAGCGGCAGCCTGCTGCTCGGCCTCGGCAACGGCCTGGTGTGCTACGCCGAACAGAGCGTGTCGTCGGGACTGGCCGCGGTCGCCGTAGCCAGCATGCCGCTGTTCGCCGCCATTTTCGGCACGCTGTTCGGACACTGGCCGCGCAAGCTGGAAACGGTCGGCCTGCTGATCGGTTTCGCCGGCGTGATCGTGCTCAATTTCGGGGGTGACCTGCGTGGTTCGCCAGTGGGTGCGGTCGCCCTGATTACCGCCGCGGCGTCGTGGGCCTTTGGTTCGCTGTGGAGCAAGCGCCAGGACATGCCGGCCCCCGCCATGAACACCGCCGCGCAGATGCTGACTGGCAGCGTGGCACTGACCGTATTCGCCCTGGTTGGCGGGGAGTCGTTCCCGACGTCGCCGACCTTGCGCGCGACCCTCGCCCTGGTCTACCTGGGCGTCTTCGGATCCATCGTCGGCTTCAGCGCCTACGTGTATCTGCTCAAGACCGTGCGTCCTGCGCTGGCCACCAGCTATGCGTACGTGAATCCGCCGGTGGCGGTGCTGTTCGGCGTGCTGCTGGGTGGCGAGCAAGTGCACCTGCTCGACATGGTCGGGATGGCGATCATTCTGGCGGGCGTGGCGACGATCACGCTCGCCCGCGACAAACCCGGAAACTGACGCCATGAAACGGTGCTCCGGCCCTTGCCGGAGCACCGTGTGTTCTCACGATTCGCGCAAGGCCGTCGTCACGGGCAGTCGCGCGGCACGGATCGCGGGCAGCAGCCCGCCGATCGTTCCGATGATCAGGGCCACGATCAAGCCCTGCACGACCAGCGCCGGCGTCACCTTGAAGCTGAAAACCACCTGGGTGAAGTTCTGGCTCAGCGTGGAAACCGTGAAATTGTTGAACAGCACATAGGCGATCAACGCACCGGACAGGCCACCGACCAGCGCCAGCACGATGGCCTCGATCATCACCGACAGCACGACCGGAAATGCGCCGAACCCCAGTGCGCGCAGCGTTGCGATCTCACGCGAACGCGTGGCCACCACGGCGTACATCGTGTTCAAGGCCGCGAAGATCGCGCCTAGGCCCATGACCACGGTGATGAAGCCGGCCAGAACGCCGATCGTCATGCGGAAGTTCTTCGTCTGCGCGCTGTAGTAGTCCTGCTGGGTCTGCACATCGAGCGTGAGGCGGCGATCCGCGCTCAGCGCCGTACGCAGGGTTTCCAGCGCGCCCTCGCCATCCAGGGCCGCAAGGATGGACGAATAGCCCTGGCGGCCGAAGCTGGTCTGCGCGGTTTCGGCATCCGCCCACAGTTCGCTCTCGCTGGCGTCGCCCGACTCGAACACACCGACGACCTTCCACTCGGAACTGCGCATGCGGATCACTTCGCCCACCGCAGCGCCGCTGAACTGGCGTGTCACACCGCGGCCGACGACCAGTTCACGCAGCCCCGGCTCGAACATGCGCCCTTCCACCAGGCGCAGCTGCGGACGCAGCTTGAACGAGTTGGGATCGACGCCGCGCAGCGTGACGTTGGATCCGTTCACCGTTTCGCCCTTCTTGAGCAGCTCGGTGATGACGGTGAGTTCCTTGGCCAGCAGCGGCTTGCCTTCGGCATCCTTCTTGATGCCCGGGGCCTGCTCAACGACGGACGCCTCGTTGCGCGACATGCCGGAGTTCAGCTCGGTGTTGGAACCGCCGCGCAGGATCAGCGCGACGTCGCGGCTGCCGGTAGCGGCGAGGGTCTGGCGGAAGCCTTCGCCCATCGCCAGCAATGCCGTCAGCACGGCCACGACACCGGCCAGGCCGATCATGATGACCAGCGACGGCGCCCAGCGCTCGGGAACGCTCTTGAGATTGATGCCGGTAATGGCAGTGGTTTCTTTGAACATGTCGGACTCCTTAGCGACCGGCCAGCGCGTCGACGATCTTCAGGCGACGGGCACGCAGCGCGGGCAACAGACCCACCGCCAGACTGAGCACCAGGATCGCCACGATGCCGGCACTCCACACGCGCCAGTCGACGCTGATCGGGAACATCATTCCCGCGGGCGATTTCTGGATCAGAAAGCCCAGCAAGGTAGAGATGCCCAGCCCGATCACGCCACCCAGGGCGCACAGCGTGAGCGATTCGGACAACACGAAGCCCAGCACGGCGCCATCCGAAAAGCCCAGCGTCTTGAGCACGGCCAGTTCCGGAACGCGTTCGCGCACGCTCTGCGCCATGGTGTTGCCGACCACCAGCAGCAGGGTGAAGAACACGGCGAAGAGAATCCAGCGGACAATCATGCCGATGTCACCCATCTGCTTGATGAAGCCGGCGTTCCAGTCTTTCTCGGTCTGCGTCTTGGTTTCGTCGGGCGAATTTTCAAAGCGCTTGTCGATCGCCTCGGCCACCTGCTTGGCGAGGTCCGGATCGGTCAGCTGGATCGTGTAGATGCCGGCCATGCCGTGCATGAACATGTTCGCTTCGTCGAAATAGGCGTGGTTGATGAAGACCTGCAGCGCCTTGCGTTTCCATTCCTCGTCCTTGCCGTCGTAGATGCCGACGAGGTCGAAGGCCCAGGACTTGCTGCCGTTCTTCTGCGGGAAGATGTCCGAACCCAGGGGCACCTTGTCGCCCACCTTCCAGCCGTATTTGTCGGCCAGGAGCTTGCCGACGATCATGCCGGTGCGGGTATTGGCGAAGGCCTTCCACTGCTCCTCGGGCATCTGCCATTCGGGGTAGACGTCGTGCAGGCGCTCGGGATCAACGGCGAAGGTGAAGAGCTGTTCTTTGTCCTTCTCCAGGATGCCGCCGAACCACTGCTGGTACATCACGCGCTTGACGCCCGGGATGCTCTCGATTTCCGGCAGCTGGCGCAGCGGCAGTGACTGGGTGAAGGACACGCGCGCCTGGGTCATCAGGCGCGTGGCACCGACGAAATCGGCGCCGGCATTGAACAGCACGTTGACACTTTGCAACAGGCCGAACAGAAGGAACGCCATGATCACCGACAGCAGGGTGAGCACGAAGCGCGACTTCTTTCGGAACAGATTGGCGATGACGAAACCGGTCTTGGTCATGGCAATGTCCTGGTTGCCGGGCAGCGCTTAGTGCGCGGCCTGTTCGGCCAGCTGGCCCTTGTCCAGATGCAGGGTGCGCTTGGCGTACTCGGCGGCGCGCGGATCGTGCGTCACCATGACGATGGTCTTGCCGTGCTCGCGGTTGAGCGTCTGCAGCAGGGTGAGGATTTCATCGGCCGTCTTGCGGTCGAGGTCACCCGTGGGTTCGTCGCAGACCAGGATCGTCGGATCCGACACGATGGCGCGGGCAATGGCGACGCGCTGCTCCTGTCCACCGGAAAGCTCTTTCGGCTTATGGCGGGCACGATCGGCAAGTCCCACGACCTGCAGCGCGATCTGCACATTCTTCTTGCGCTGGGCGCTCGAGAGATTGGTGAGGAGCAGCGGCAGCTCGACATTCGCCTCGGCGGTGAGCACGGGCATGAGGTTATAGAACTGGAACACGAAGCCGACGTTCTGCGCGCGCCACTTGGCCAGCTGCCCGGCGCTCATGCGGCCGATCTGCTTGCCGTCGATCGCCAGCTCGCCCGAGGTCGGCTGGTCGAGCCCGCCGATCAGGTTCAGCAGTGTCGTCTTGCCCGAGCCGGACGGCCCCATCAGGGCAACAAAATCGCCTTTGGGAATATCCAGCGAAAGCCCGTGCAGCACTTCCACCTTCTGGTTGCCGCGCGTATAGCTCTTGGTGAGCTGGCGGATGCTGACAAGGTTGGTCATACACGTATCTCCGGTATTGATTTGATGTCCGGCCGGCGCCGATGGCTGGCTGCCGGCACGACGCGGCCACCGGCCATCTCGATGGCCGGTACGCCCGCGTCGGAATGTCGTTACATGCTGGTCTTCACTTTGTCGCCCGCCTTGATGCCATCCGGCGGGGCAACGGCGACACGCTCGCCGGCGGTCAGGCCACTGAGCACCTGACGATTGCTGTTCATCGACTGGCCAAGCGTCACCTTACGCGCTTCGACACGGCCATCGCGCACGACATAGACGAAAGTCGCCTCACCTTCGGTCTGCACGGCGTCGCCGGGAACCAGCACGCCCGGCATCGGCGCTGCCTTCACCTCGGCGGGTTTTTCCTCGCTCAGGAAGGCGACGCGGGCACCCATGTCCGGCACGATGCGGGCGTCCTTGCTATCCATTCCGATGCGCACCTTGACGGTTGCCTTGCTGCGATCGGCGGTCGGGATGATGGCGATGACCTTGCCCGGGATCTTCCAGTCCGGGTACGCATTGAGCGTGCTCTCCACCGGCTGGCCCGGCTGCACGCGACCGATGTAGGACTCGTTCACATCCACTTCGATTTCGAGCGAAGTCATGTCGACGATCGTGCCGATACCGGTGCGGGTGAAGCCGCCGCCGGCGGACATCGGCGAGACGATTTCGCCCGGCTGCGCCGCCTTCACCGTCACCACGCCAGCGAAAGGCGCCTTGACGACGGTGTTGTCCACGTCGACCTGGGCGATCGAAACGCCCCGCTCGGCCACGGCGACCTGCCGCTCCTGCGCGGCAATGCGCGCGCGCAGCGCTGCCACTTTGGTCTGTGCATCTTCCACCGACTGCTGGCTGGTGAGTTTTCGCGCGACCATGTCCTGCACGCGCTTGTGGTCACGCTCGGCCTGCTGCAGCTGCACCCTGTGTTCGGCCAGTTGCGCGCGGGCGGCGTCCAGCTGCGATTGGGTCAGATGGAGATGGGCGGTCGCGTCGATCGGATCGATGCGGGCCAGCACCTGGCCTTCCTCGACGCGCTGGCCTTCCTCGATCAGCACTTCCATCACGCGACCAGTCACCTTCGACGACACCGTCGCCTGTCGGCGCGCCGTGACATAGCCGGACGAATCCAGCACCGAGCCGCCGGAAGACGCCACCGTTGCCGCCGGCTGCGCGACGGCTGTCTTGATGACCCAGGTGTTGCCCTTGCCGAGCATCATCCAGGCGCCGGCGGCAATTCCGGCGACAACGACGGCTGCGATCGCCACCCACTTTCCCTTTCCGCCGGATTCGGCCGCGGGTTCGTTGCGGTCGATGCGCAGCTGTTTGAGCATTTCCGAGTTGTCCACGATTCCACCTTGCTTGAAAGTCACGAATGCGTTCTGCGCCGGCTGTCGCGCTGATGAGGATCGCCAAAGGGCCGTTGAAAAGGCCGTGCCTGCTTTGGTCGTTCGCGTACCCCTTCAAGGTCGGGGTCGCCGGCTGTGCGCAGTGAGGGCCGGCGCGGCTGGGCTGATTGGGGTCTTGGCAGGAAAGTCGGCTCCCAACGGGGTCAGACCACTCTAGAGTGTGCCATAGAGTGGCTCACCTGCCGCGCCTCCACCACGGCCGACGGTCAGCCATCGGAGGTGACAGGTGTCAGATGGGTGCGCGAGTGTGACGCCGGTGGCACCTTCCGCCTCGCCGCACCGACTTTGTGGGCTATGCGAGAAGCGACGACAGGCCGTCATATGCAAACCACTTCTAACGACGCGGGATATTCGGGAAAGCCCTTGTGGCAGAAGCTGGGCCTCAAACCAGGCCTGTGCGTGCACCTGTCCGAAGCGGTCGAGCGCTACGCGCAGCTGACCGGCTTTGACATGACCCAAGTGACCCTCGCACGACACGGCGCGCCCTTCAACTTCGGCCATGTGTTCGTGCAGTCGCGCGAAGCGCTGGCCCAGGCACTGGCAGCGCTCGACGAGCGTCTGGCGCCGGACGGCCAGTTGTGGATTTCATGGCCGAAGAAGGCGTCGAAGATCGCCACGGACGTCACGGAAGATACGGTGCGCGAGCTCGCGCTGCCGCGACAGCTGGTCGACGTGAAAGTGTGCGCGGTTGATGCGACGTGGAGCGGCCTGAAACTGGTGCGGCGCAAAAGCGCGCGCTGACGGGCCCGCTCAGCGGTGCCCGTATTTTTCCTTCAGCCGCTGCCCGAGCGCCTTGCCAAGAATGCGCGCCTCGCCCTTGCGCTTGAGTTGCGCCTCGAGATTGCTGGCCTGGGCCTGGATTTCGTCGCGCAGCTTCTGGTAGCTGTGCCAGCGGTCGGAATCGAGGTCGCCCTGCTCGAGCGCAGCGCGCACGGCGCAACCGGGCTCGCTCATGTGGGCGCAATCGCCAAAGCGGCATTGGGTCGCCAGTGCCTCGATATCGGCAAACTGGCCCGCTTCGAGATTTTCCTCGCCGGTCAGCTTGAGCTCGCGCATGCCGGGGGTGTCAATCAGGCAGCCACCCTGCGGCAGCGCGATCAACGCCCGGAACGTGGTGGTGTGTCGCCCGCGGCTGTCGTGCTCGCGCACCTCGCGCGTGGCCTGGCGTTCGACACCCAGCAGCGTATTGGTCAAGGTGGATTTGCCGACCCCGGACGAGCCCACCAGCACCGCCGTCAGTCCCGGTCCCAGATAGGGGTGCAGGACGGCAATACTGGCCGCGTCCTTGGCGTTGACCGCGTGCACGATGGTGTCCGGCGGCAGGACGTCCCCGACGTCGACCAGGAGTGCGTCGAGATCGTCGTGGCGGTCGGCTTTTGTCAGCACCACGACGCAATGCGCACCGGAGGCCTGGATCAACGCCAGATAGCGTTCCAGCCGGCGGGGGTTGAAATCACCGTCCAGCCCCATCAGCACCAGCACCGTGTCGACATTCGTGGCGATCGGCTGGCGCTGATAGCGCTCGCCGGCCGCCGCACGCGACAGCAGGGCGTGGCGCGGAAGAATGGTTTCGATCTGGGGCGGCTTGCCCGGCTTGAGCAGGACGAAGTCCCCAACCGCCGGCCGCTCGGTGGGATCGAGATTGCGCTTGAGGAAGCGCGGCGCCGGCTGTGCTGTGAATTCCTTCTCGCCATCGTGCACCACGTAGCCGTTGCGGTGCTGCACGATGACGCGCGCCGGAATGGCCTGGTCCGGCGCATCGGCAGGAAGGGTGATATCGCTTCGCCAGCCTATTGCGGCGAGGCGTGCGCCGTGTTCCGGGGTGAGCTCCATTCGCCGATTGTACAGACGGAAAGGGCGGGCTGATCCTTGCGAACCACCCGCCCGCTGTTCAGCTCTTGACCGCCGCCAGCTCGCGATCAACGGCTTTGATCGCGTCGACCGGGGCACCGTCGGTCAGACTGGTGTGTCCCGCGGTAATGACTTCGACACCGGGGCTCAGCCCCTGCAGCACCTGCACCTGATGGCCCGACTCGTAACCCAGCTTCACGGCTACGCGTGCCGCCTTGCCGTCGCGGATGACGAAGACGCTCGATTCACGCTCGTTGGTCAGCACGGCCGACTTGGGCAGCAGGGTCGCCGCGGCGACGTGGTCGTAGGCGATGTCCAGGCGGGAGAACAGGCCAGGCCGCAGGGCGCCCGTGGTGTTGTCCACCGCCACGACCACTTCGACCGTGCCGCTCCTGGCGTCGACGACCGGGCTGACGCGGTTGACGGTGGCGGTGAAATCCTTGCCCGGCAGCGCGTCGGCGCGGTACTGCACCGGCTGGCCCGCCTTGAGCGCCACGCTGGCGCGTTCCGGGACACGCAGGCGCACCTTCAGATCGCTGAAGTCGGCCATCTCGAAGGCGACATCGTTCATCTTCAGAAGCTGGCCCTGCTTGATCAGGCGGCGCGTGATCACGCCGTCGAACGGCGCGATGACAGCGCACTTTGACAGGGAAAGGCGTGCCAGATCGACCTCGGCCTTGCGCGAGGCCAGGTCGAGACTTGTTCTGCTCGTAGGCATTGCGTGCGATCAGCTGGCGTTTGAACAGGCTCTCATTACGTGTGTCGCTGTGACGCAGACGCTCCAGCTCCGCCTCGGCCTGGCGCAGCAGCACGCTGTGACGCTCGGCATCGAGCCGGGCCAGGATCTGGCCCTTCTTCACGCGCTGGCCTTCTTCGGCTTCCAGCCGCAGGACGATGCCGCCGATTTCGCTGACGACCTTCGCTTCGTGCTCGGCTTCCAGCGTTGCCGTACCCGAATAGGTCGCGGTGATGTCGCCCTGCGCCACCGCGGCCACCTCGACCGGTACGGCCTCGACCTTCGGTTTCGCATCCGCGGCGGGCGGTTTGGACTGGGCGTCCCGCCCGCAGCCGGTCAGCGCCGATGTCGCTAGGGACACTACGATCAAGCTCGCCAATAGTGAGGTTTTCATGGTCTTTGCCCTGGTGTTGTAGGTAACTATAACACCATAACTCCTTCCGTCAAGGGCGCATCGTATGCGCACGGTGGTCAACTGGCGCCTGCCAGTAGGAACAGTGACTTCTGGGAGGCCCGCGTACGGATGGCTACCGGAGGCAAAGGGTTGCGCCGGATTACCGTCGCCCGATGCGTTCAGCCAGCTGCCATTCATCTGCCATGCCACCGGCCGCTGGCAGACACATCCGGATGTCTTTTTGAAGCCGCTCACGGCGCCGCGATGCTGCGTTGCCGTACGCTTGAGACAGTTGTTTCGGACCTTCGGTTGGATATTTCAAATACAGCCGCTAGGATGCGGAAATTTGACAGAGGCCGGCTCCAATGGCGCAGCGCAACGTTCCAGTCAGTTCCCGTCTTGGCGATGTCCGCTACGAGATTCGTGGAGCCCTGTCGCGTCGAGCTCGTGAGCTGGAGGCCGAAGGGCGCGAGATCATCCGCCTCAATATCGGCAACCCGGGCCTGTTCGGTTTCAGCGTGCCGGTGCACGTGCGCGCCGCCGTGGAATCGCGCCTGGCCCAGAGCGAGGCCTATTGCCACCAGCAGGGCCTGATGGCCGCACGCGAGGCCATCGCGGCGCGCGAGACGGCCCGCGGCGCGTTTGGCGCCCATGCCGAAAACGTCTTCATCGGTAACGGTGTCAGCGAGCTGATCGACCTGACCCTGCGCGCCCTGCTCAACAGCAGTGAAGAAGTGCTGCTGCCCAGTCCCGATTACCCGCTCTGGAGTGCAGCCACCGTGCTCAACGGCGGCCGGGCCCGCTACTATCCCTGCCCGGCGTCGCGCGGCCACCTGCCGGACCCGGACGAAGTCGAAAGCCTGATCACGCCGCGCACCCGCGCCCTGGTCCTGATCAATCCGAACAATCCGACCGGCGCGGTCTACCCGACCGATCTGCTGAAGGCGCTGGTGCGTGTCGCCGAGCGCCATCGCCTGCTGCTGCTCTCCGACGAAATCTACGACGGCATCCTCTACGATCAGGCCGCGTTCCAGCCGCTGGCGCCGCTCGCCGGCGACCTGCCCTGCGTCACCTACAGCGGCCTGTCGAAGATGCATCGCGCGTGCGGCTACCGGGTGGGCTGGATCAGCCTTTCCGGCGCCGATTCCAAGCTTGCCGAATTCCGTTCCGCGCTCGACCTGCTTTCTGCGCTGCGTCTGTGCGCGAACGTTCCGACGCAATGGGGGGTAGCACCGGCCATTAACGGCCCGGATACCACCGCTGCGCTGACCTCCCCCGGTGGGCGTCTCTATGAAGCGCGCCGGGCCGTCATCGAGGGCGTCCGCAACAGCGAATTCCTGAGCGTGGTCGAGCCCCAGGGCGCGCTGTACGCGTTCCCCAGTGTCCGCAACGAGCATTTCTCGCAGTTCGACGACGAGACCTTTGCGCTGGATCTGCTGGAAACCGAGAACGTGCTGGTCGTGCCCGGTACCGGCTTCAATATCCGCGAACGTAACCACTTCCGCCTGACCCTGCTTCCCGAGCCCGACCAGATCGCCGACGTGTTCGACCGCATCGAACGCTGCCTGGATCGCCTGGCCGCCGGCAGCAAGGCGCGCGCGCGCCATGTGGCCTGAGTGGCTGCTTGGCGCCGTGCTGGCGACTCAGGGAGTCAGCACGGGCGTCTCTGAACTGCGCTTCCTCGCGCTGGGTGATTCCTACACCATCGGCGAGGGCGTTTCGGCACCGGAGCGCTGGCCGCACCAGTTGGCCGCGCAACTGCGCGCCAATGGCGTTCCCCTGTCAGACCCGACCATCGTCGCGACCACCGGATGGACCACGGACGAGCTGTCGGCAGCCATGGACAAGGCAGCGCTGTCGCCACCCTATGACCTTGTCACGCTTTCGATCGGCGTCAACAACCAGTACCGGGGCTATCCGGTCGACCAGTACCGCACGGAATTTGCTGCTCTGCTCGATCGCGCGATCATGCTGGCCGGCCACCGTCCGGAACGGGTGGTCGTGGTATCGATTCCCGACTGGGGCGTGACAACCTTCGGTGCGGGATCTGGCCGTGATACTGCCACCATCGCGCGCGAGCTCGACACCTTCAACACCGTGAACCGGGAAGAAGCCCGCAAGCGCCGGGTGGCCTGGGCCGATGTCGCACCGGCCTCGCGCCGGGCCGGCAATTCGCCGGACCAGCTGGCCAGCGACGGCCTGCATCCCTCCGGTCGCCAGTACACTGGCTGGGTGCGGGAGATCTACCCGCCGGCGCTGGCGGCGTTGTCATCGCACTGAAGCGCGACTGCCATCGGCCGGCGACACCTCGCCGCTAGCCTTTGACCGGCTCGGCTACCGGCGCGCCCCATGGACCGCCTGCGCTTTCGCACGATCTTCATTTCCGACATCCACCTGGGCACGCGTGACTGCCGCGCGGAGTTCCTGCTGGATTTCCTTCGATCCACGCGCTGCAACCACTTGTACCTGGTCGGCGACATCATCGACCTGGAAGCGCTTGAACACACGCCGTACTGGCCTGCGTTGCATAGCCAGGTGATGGCTGAATTCCTGGACCTCGCCGCTACCGGTACGCAGGTCACCTACATTCCCGGAAACCACGATGCCCGGCTACGCGGACTGGCCGGGCAACGCATCGGCGCGATCGACATCGCCCTGGATGCGATCCACGTTGGTGCGGACAGTCGTCGCTACTGCGTCTGCCATGGCGACGAATTCGATCCGGAACACCAGGGCCGCAGCTGGCTGAAGTGGTTCGGAGACCGCGGCTATCGCTTCCTGTGTGCTCTCAATCGCGGCCTGAACGCGCTGCGCCGGCGATTGCGGCTGCCGTACTTCGCGCTTTCCATCCTGGCCAAGTCGTCCATCGGAAAGGCGGTGGATTTCATCCGCCGCTATGAATCCTGCGCGATCGACAGTGCCCGGTCACGCGGACTCGATGGACAGATCTGCGGCCATATCCACTTCGGGACGATCCGCCGGGAAGGCGGCGTCGACTACATGAACGACGGCGACTGGGTCGAGCACTGCACCGCACTGGTGGAGCACTTCGATGGTCGTTTCGAACTCCTGCACTGGACCGATCGCCGCGCTGCGCTTGCACAGCTTCCGACCAGCGACACTCTCCGCAGCCCCGTGCCGCTGCCGGCCTGGGCGCGACGACTGCTACCTAGCTGGTAGCGGCCGTTCTTCCGGCCTGCGATCGGACACCCGATCGCAGGCCAGGCTTCACCCTACGGAATCACCTGCACCAGCACCTCGACGGTGCCGGTCACCTCGTGACCGTGATCATCCGTCACGGTGTAGGTGAAGTAGTCATAGCCCTGCGTGCCGTGAGTGTGCTGGTAGCGCACCGTGCCATCAGGATTGATCGAGAGGTTCACCACGAAATCGCCACTGTGCTGCACGGCGATCACGCGCAGGCGGTCGCCGTCCGGGTCCGTGTCATTGCCCAGCACATTGATGTCCGCGCCGTAGCCCTTGAGCACCTGGGCCCGGTCCGGATTTGCCACCGGCGGCCGGTTGCCTGCACCACCCACGGTGACGGTCACCTGCGCCGTTGCGCTGCCGCCATTGCCGTCGCTGATCGCGTAGGTGAAGGTGTCGGTACCGGTGTAGCCCGCCACCGGCGTGTAGGTGACCGAGCCATCGGCGTTCTTGAGGGCTGTGCCATGCGCCGGCGTGCCCACGCTCGTAACCGAGACGGTATCGCCATCCGGATCGCTGTCGTTAGCCAGGACACTCACGTTCACAGGTATACCTGCCGGCGTGGAAACCTGGTCGTTCTGCGCCACTGGCGGGCGGTTGCCGGCACCGACGCGAACCGTGACGGTGGCCGTGTCGCTGCCACCGAAGCCATCCGAGATGGTGTAGGTGAAGGTATCCGTGCCAGTGAAACCGGCGGTGGGCTGGTAGCTCACGCCGCCGGCCGTGAACGTCGCCGTACCGTGCGCTGCAGCGGACACCGCCGTGACGGTCAGGGTGTCGTGATCGGGATCCGTGTCATTGGCCAGCACGGCAATGGCCGTGGCCGGCGCGTTCACCGGCAGCGTCGCCGAATCATCGACTGCATCGGGGGGACGGTTGTCGAACACCTTCGGTCCGAGCGTGGTGGTACTGGTTTCGCGTTCGAAACGGTATACGTCAACCGTGCGCTTGTGCTGCGCCGGATTGCGCAGCGCGCGCTCGATCCAGGCGGCTGGCGCAGGCACCGCTTCCTTCTTCCACTCCACCGTCGGCTTGGGCGAGGGAACCGATACGGGCACCGTGGTTTCCTCGACCGTGAGGAATTCCACGTCGACGCGACGGTTCTTCTGGCGCAGTTCTTTCGTCGTGTTCGGGAAGCTGGGATCGCGCTCGCCGTCGCCACGGGTGTCGATCTGGTCGGCGGGGATGCCGTGGTTGACGAGATACTGTTTCGCACTCGCGGCGCGGCGTTCCGACAACTTCTGGTTGTAGGCGTCAGTGCCAATGCTGTCAGTGTGTCCGACGATCAGGATACGGCTGACACGTGCATTGGAGGACAGCTTCGCCAGCAGCTCATCGAGTGCAGCGACGGCGTCCGGGCGCAGGGTCGAGCGGTCGAAATCGAAAAATGCGTCGCCGTCGAGCTTCACCTCGTTGCGGATCACCTGCGGCGCCGGCGGCACCGCCTGCACCGCGGGGTGCACGACCTCCACCATTTTGTGCGGCTCGCGCGCACGGAAGCTTTCGCCGAACTCGTAGCGCGCGAACAGCCAGCCGCGGGTGTCGCGCTTGTCGATTTCGAACTCGCCGCTCTTCTTGAGGTATTCACCGTCCAGCGAGAGGCTCCAGCCGGTGTTGCGGATGTACTTGTCCACACCGAGCGAGACGGTCAGCTGGTCGGAATCGAACTTGCCGCGCTCGTAATCCAGGCCGCCGCGCAGGCGCAGCAGCGGCTGGTCGAAGTAGCGCCCCAGGCGCACGCCGAGCCCCTTTTCATAGGGATGCTCGAAGGCGTCGGTAATGGTGCGCGTGGTCGAAATCTGCGTATACGTGTGGCCGTTCTCGGTCCCGTTGAGCGTGGTGGTATCCATCGTCAAGGTGGAACCGATGAAGCGCTTGCCGGTGATACCCGCGGTCAGGTAGCCATCGACGAAGAAATCATTCTTCTCGTATCCGACGCCCAGCGTCGCCTTGCGGTCATTCCAGATATTCTGGTCGACGGCGACGAAGGCCTTGGCGACAGCCACGCTGTCCGGATTGTCGATGGTGTCCTGGCGGGTCTTGCCGCCCCACAGCCAGTGGTAGTCGAACTGCACGCCGCCAGCGCCATGCTCGGCAAGCCACAGCTGGCCCAGCCAGGCGGAATCACCGTCGAAGCCGAAAATGCCGAGGCCCTCGCCGTGAATGTCGCCGTCGTCGTTCACGCCCAGACTGACCCGGGCGTTGGTACCCACATAGGTCAGGGGGATGGTGTGGTCGACCGGCCGCGCATCGGCGGCGGGATTCTCCTGCGCTGCTGACGGCGCAGACAGGGCCAAGGCAATACCCAGGGCGAGCAGGGTGCGGTGCATAGGATCTCCAGGGGGTGGCCGGCCGTCGGGCCGGCGGCGGCGCGGATTATCACCGAAAGCACGCCAGACACAACGTAAGCCCTTGGCGGAACTCGGCGTTTGTCGTTTCCTTCACGCAACCGGGGGCTGGCGGGCGACATCGGACGGGACGGCCGCGCCGCGCCGGGCTGCCCAGCCCACCCCGGCGCGACGCGGTATCATCGGGTTCTGCCGTCAGACCCGAGATACCGATGAGCCTTGATCCCAGCCTCCGCGCACGCATCGACGCGCTGCTGCAGCAAAACCGCATCGTCCTGTTCATGAAGGGCACCCGCAATGCGCCGCGCTGCGGCTTTTCCGCCGGTACTGCCGGCATCCTCAATGGCCTGCTGGACGACTACCTCAGCGTCGACGTCCTTGCCGACCCGGAAATCCGCGAGGGCATCAAGGTCTACGGCGACTGGCCGACGATTCCCCAGCTGTACGTCGGCGGCGAGCTGATCGGCGGGGCCGACATCGTGGCGAGCATGGCCAACAGCGGCGAGCTGCACGAGCTGCTGGGCCTGCCCGAGGCCGGACCGCACGCCGCCGCCGGTCACCGTCACCGACGCGGCCGCCGAGGCCATGAAGGCCGGCATGGCTGACGCCGGCGACGCCGTCCTGCACCTGCAGATCGATGCCCGGTTCCAGGCGCAGTTCTTCCTGCGCGAGGCGGATGGCTCCGAAATCGTCGCCAGCAGTAACGGCATTGCCATCCACATGGATCTCAACACCGCCCAGCGCGCCCGCGGAATCGTGATCGACTGGGTCGACGCGATCCAGGGCAGCGGGCTGTCCATCACCAATCCGAACGCGCCGCCGGCGGTGCAGAACCTCGACGTCGCGGCGCTCCAGGCACGCATCGCGGCTGGCACGATCACTGTCGTCGACGTCCGCCCCGCACCCGACCGCGCCTACGCCCCGTTTGCCGGTGCCCAGGTGCTCGACGAAGACTCGATCGGCCGGCTCGCCCAGTTGCCCAAGGACCAGCCACTGGCCTTCCTGTGCCACCACGGCAATTCCAGCCGCAGCGCCGCCGAGCACTTCCGCGGCCTGGGTTTCCGCCAGGTGTTCAATGTCGAGGGCGGTATCGACGCCTGGTCGCGCCAGATCGACCCGGCCATTCCGCGCTACTGAAAAACGACCAGCCTGCCTGGCCAGATGGCCAGGCAGGCAGGCCAGTCGCTCCGTACTATCGCGCGCCGGTGCGCAAGCAATGGCACGGCGACTGCAAGGCCGGCTGGTATACTGCGCTCAGTGGTCCAATGGGAACGTGGGTTTGCCTTCCCGTACAACCTACGAACGACAGGAGACATCGATGCGTGCGCTCACGATGGCGATTGCCATGGCGGTCGTGCTGACCGGATGCGGCGGCGGACGTGAGGAACTGGCAGCCAAGGCCTGCGAGTCCGAAGTCCGCAACAAATTGGCCGGACGCACCTTCGAGCTGGATCTGGCCGACCTCGCCGCCAAGGCCAAGCCCGAGCAGGCAGACGTGCTCTACCTGTCCTCGCAGATCGTCTTCGACAAGGGGCTGACCAGCGAGTACCGGCAGACGGTCGAATGCAAGGTCCGGCTTGATCCCGGCAAGGAACCGTCCGTCATCTTCCTCCAGTTCAACTGGAGCATGGACGAAATCAAGAAGAACTGACCCACGAACGCCGGCTCCGGGCCGGCGTCGCTGTCACCGGGGTTGCCTCGCCCGGCCAGCGGCGACACCCGGCCCCTGCCGGGATGCCCCGCCTGGCGCAGCCGCCTGCGGTCAGAACCGCAGGTGCTTGACCGACTTGCCCTCGTCGCGAAGTTCCTTGAGCGCGTCGATACCGATGCGGATATGTGCCTCGACATACTCGCCGGTGACCTTGCGGTCGCTTTCCTCGGTCTTCACGCCTTCCGGGATCATCGGCTGGTCGGATACCAGCAGCAGCGCGCCGGTGGGAATCTTGTTGAAGAAGCCGACGCTGAACAGCGTGGCCGTCTCCATGTCGATCGCCATGCAGCGGGTGCGGCGCAGATAGCCCTTGAAGGCCTCGTCGTGTTCCCAGACCCGGCGATTGGTGGTGTAGACCGTGCCGGTCCAGTAGTCGCGGCCGCAGTCGCGGATGGTGGAAGACACCGCGCGCTGCAGGGTGAACGCCGGCAGGGCCGGTACCTCGGGCGGGAAATAGTCGGCCGATGTCCCTTCTCCGCGCAACGCTGCGATAGGGAGTATCAGATCGCCAAGCTGGTTCTTGCGCTTGAGGCCGCCACACTTGCCCAGGAACAACACGGCCTTGGGCATGATGGCCGAGAGCAGGTCCATCACCGTCGCCGCGGTGGGACTTCCCATACCGAAATTGATGATCGACAGCCCGTCGGCATGGGCGCTGGGCATGGCCTTGTCGCGCCCGCGGACTTCCACGCCATGCCACTGGGCAAACAATTCCACGTAGTTACTGAAATTGGTCAACAGGACATGCTTGCCAAATTCGTCCAGCTGCACGCCCGTATAGCGCGGCAGCCAATTGCTCACTATCTCGTTTTTGTCCTTCATGTGTCGAAACCGGTCTCCTTGGGCATGGTCCGGACACACCGATGGCTGGCCCGCCGGCGGCACGCGGTCACGCTGACCGCCCGACGGGTGGACGACGTCCCCCCTGGATCGCACGCCGTTGGGCGCGAACTGCCGCGAAAAGCCGTCCTTGCACGGTTTGTCCGGATTTTCCCTTGCGCGCCGGCGACGCCACGCCGGCAGGTCACTGATCGGTCTACCGAATCCACTGCCTATCCCGGCCACTCTACCCTGAGTTGCGGCCGCTGCCTACGCATGCGGCGAAAACGGCGCACCATTGCGCATGGGCAACAGTGACGAAACGTTTCTTTGCGAACGCCGGGACAAAGTAGTAGCAACATGTTGGCACGGCATTCGCAGGAGCGAAGCGTCCCGGAACAGCGGCAAATCCTTCAGCCGCTCCCGGCGATGGCAGGGTCCTCGTACAGGATGTGCGTCACCACTCTGCCCGGGCGAAATGATCGGAAGTCGAATCTGACTTCCAATGCTTTGGGGGGTTCCTATGGCTGGCGATCAGTATTCCGTGGGGCTGTGCGGCATCACACCGAAAGACGAACGGATGATCCAGATCATTCTTTCGCATGCGCCGTCCACGCGCTTCAGATACACCGCGGCAGTGGCCAATCTGGCCAATAATTGCGACGTCGCGCTGCTGGACCCGCAGAGCCCCGAGGGGCGCACCCTTTGTGCCCAGCTCCAGGCCCGCAATCCGCGACTGGTCGTCGTGCACCTCACCGACACCCCCGAATCCACCCCAGGCCGCTACCGCATTCCGCGCAAGTCGCTCTGGTCGCAACTGGTCTTCACCCTCGACGACGTTGTGCATGTAGAATTTCTCCACATGGCACAGCGCGCGCTGCAAAGTGTCGCCCCGACGCAGAGCCCGGCACCGGCTCCCGCGGTGGCTGCACGCGCTCCGGAGCCCGGCCCGTTCAAGCCCGGCGCCGCGCCGCATCCACTGTCGAAACTCGGCCCACTGCGGGCCCTGATCCTCGACGACAGCGTCACCGTGCGTAACCAGCTCGAAGCGGCCCTGTCGAAAGTGGGCATCCGCGCCGACCTGGCCTCCAACGCCGACAGCGCATTCCTGCTTCTGGAGAAGCATCAGTTCGACCTGATGTTCCTGGACGTCGTGATGCCCGGAATCGACGGCTACGACGTCTGCCGGCAGCTGCGGCGCAACCCGGCGACCAAGCACCTCCCCATCGTGATGTTGACCAGCCGGTCATCGCCCTTTGACCGCGCCCGCGGCGCGCTCGCCGGATGCGATCTCTATCTGGTCAAGCCGATCGACCTGAAGACGTTCTATCAGGCCGTTAACAAAGTGGTGATGAAGCTGTTCAAGAACGACACGGTCGCGGCGCAGGCGCGCGGCTATGTGATCGCCGCCTGACGGCCGGACAGCGCCTCACCAGGGCCAACCCACAATTCCCTTACCACCGCAGGAGCTGACCATGGCACCTCAGAAAATTCTCATTGTGGACGATTCCGCAGCCGAGATGGCCAACCTCAAGGCAATCGTCACGGAGGCTGGCTGGCTCGCTGTCACCGCCGGGAGCGGCCGCGAAGCCGTGGACAAGGCAAAATCTGACAAACCCAGTCTGATCCTGATGGATATCGTCATGCCGGAGATGGACGGCTATGAAGCCTGCCGCGCGCTCCAGGCGGATCCGGTGACCAAGACCATCCCCATCGTCATGGTTTCCACCAAGAACCAGAAGGCCGACCACATGTGGGCAAAGATGCAGGGTGCAAAAGCCCTCGTCGGCAAGCCCTATACGAAAACAGAGTTGCTGGACACCATCCAGTCAGCCCTGAGCTGAATCACCACGTCATACCGTCTCCGCCGGGCTGCGATCGAACGGTCGCGTCCGGCAGACCGCTGCAAAATACCGAGTTGCGATAGGAGCGTCCACTCCCTCTACCAGCAGAGGTGTTGCGATGCAGACAACGGAGCAGTTCCCACCCGGCGATTCCCAGCCGCCTCCTCTTCCCGGTGCCGGTCCCGCGGTGAATGCGACGACCGAACCCAGCCCGGCTGCCGATCCCGGCGAGCCACGTTTCGCTATCTCGCTACCCATCCCCGACGGGCGACACGCCAACCTGTTGCTGCCTGCGGCGCGTCCGACCGAGATGGTCAGGCGCGCAACCCTGTGCCCCATTCCCAACGTGCCCGCCTGGTTCGCGGGCGTCCTCAATTTACGTGGCACGCTGGTTCCCGTTTTCGACCTCGTGGCCGAGCTGTTCGGCGAATCGCGACGCCAGGCGTCGCCTTCTGTCCTGGTCGTGGGCACCGGCGAAACGGCATTTGCGATACCTATTGCGACGGAACCGCAGCTTGAGCGTATCCGGCAATCGTCCGACGACCTGTCCCACGTCGCGCCCGAGCTGCTGCCCTACGTAGATCGTTACTTCGCCAGTAGCGGGATCGACTGGCTCGATTTCCAGTTCGACCAATGGGTCAAACACCTTTTCACTGGCGCGGTCCGCGGAAGGACTGTGCGTCGAGTGTCGCTGCAGGGGAACTGATCATGGCTATTTCCATTCGTGCGTTCCAGACCATTCGTGGTCGCGTGCAATACGGCTCGCTGGCGCTGGCCAGTGTCCCGGTACTACTGGCTGCCATCGTGATTGCGGCACTGGCGCTGACCTCGGCACGACGATCCCTGGAGCAACGCGCAGAAGATCAGCTCATCTCGCTGCGCGCGGTGAAACAGTCAGAAATCCAGGCGTATTTCGACAGCCTGCGCAAGACTGTCCAGGTGGTGGCCCACGCCCCCGAAGTGCAGCGTGGTATCAAGTCCCTGACCGCTGCGTTCAACGCACCGGTAATGGCCCCCGGCTTCAACGTCGCCGATGCCAGGGCACGACTGGAAAAATACTACGCTGGCGACTTCGTCCAGGAATACAGCAAGCGTAACCCGGGCTCCGACGTGGACATGGGCCCCATCCTGACCCAGCTGCCGGATGCCACGATCGCGCTGCAGTATCACTACATCGCCGCCAACCCGAATCCGCTGGGCAGCAAGAACAATCTCGACGCATCCCCGGACGGTTCCGCGTACACGCAGGCGCACCAGCAGCTCCACCCCTTCATGCGCGAGGTGGTGACGCAGTTCGCCTTCTACGACATCTTCCTGGCGGATGTGGAAACCGGCAACCTCGTCTACACCTACTTCAAGGAACTGGACTTCGCCACCTCCCTGCTCAACGGGCCGTACGCGAAAACCCAGTTCGGCGAGGCGTTCCGCGCCGCGCGCGACGCAACCACACCGGACTTCTTCTACCTCACCGACTACGCCACCTACCTTCCATCGTACGAGGACCAGGCGGCGTTCATGTCCACGCCGCTGTTTGAAGGTGGCAAGAAGATCGGCGTGCTGCTGGTGCAGGTGCCGATCGACCAGATCAACAAGATCATGACATTCGACCGCAAATGGCGCGAAGCAGGTCTTGGCAACTCAGGCGAAATCTACATGGTCGGCCCCGACTCCACGCCGCGCAGTATCAGCCGCTTCCTGATCGAGCAGAAGAACGACTACATGGCATCGCTGACGATGTCAGGCGTGCCGGCCGAACTGCAGAAGCGCATTGATGCGAAGAACTCGAACATCGGTCTGCAACGCATGAGCACACAGGGTATCGCCGACGGCCTCGCCGGCAAGACGGGATACGGTGTGTTCCCCGACTACCGCGGCATTCCGGTGCTCAGCGCGTACACGCCGATCAACATCCTCGGTCAGAAATGGGCACTCCTGGCGGAAATTGACGCAGCGGAAGCCTTTGCGCCGATTGCAGGCCTGTTCCGGACGGTGCTCTATGCCACGATCGTTACGCTGGCGCTGGTGCTGGCAGCGGCGGCATTCTTCGCCACCCGGCTGGCGCGGTCGATCAACCGGCCGATCGGCACGCTGCAGTCGACCGTAACGAAGCTGACCCAGGGCGACCTGTCCGCACGTTCCCACCTGCCCACGACCGACGAACTGGGCGAGCTGGGCGCCGCGCTCGACAAACTGCTCGACGAACGTGTGTCGACGCTGGCAGAGGCCGCGCGCGAGTCGGAAAGCCTCAACCACTCGGTAATCGAAATCATGCAGGCGGTGAGCCGACTCAGCGCCCGCGACCTTACCGTGAAGGTGCCCGTGACGCCCGACGTGACTGGCGCCATTTCGGACGCCCTGAACATGATGACCCGCGAAACCGCCAACGTGCTCCGGCGGGTGGACGACATTTCCAACAAGGTGGCGGACGCGTCCGGACGGGTGCGGCAACGTTCCGAGTCGGCGATGGCGGTGGCGGTCAAGGGCTCGAAGGAAATCCAGCAGGCCTCGGACGAGCTGGGATCCGCGGCCCGCGCCCTGAAGGAAATTGCAGAACGTGCTGTCCGCGCCGATACCGCGGCGGAAGAAGCGATCCGCTCGACCCGCCAGGCACTGGCATCGGTGCGCGAAACGGTCGGCGGCATCTCGGCATCCCGCGACCTGATTCGAGAGACGGAAAAGCGCATCAAGCGCCTGGGCGAGCGCTCGCAGGAAATTACCGTGGCGGTGAACCTGATCGGCACGATCGCCGAACGCACCTCGATGCTGGCCCTCAACACCAGTATGCAGGCCGTGGCGGCCGGTGAGGCAGGCCGCGCGTACGCGGTGGTGGCGGACGAAGTGAAGCGACTGGCCGAGAGCGCACGAACCGCCACGCAGCAGATCTCCAACCTCGTCGGCGCAATCCAGTCCGAAACCGTCGACACGGTGGACGCCATCAACCGCGCCATCACGCAGGTCGTGGAAATTTCCAAGATGGCTGAACGCGCCGGTGAGCAGATGCGCACCACGGAGGAGAAGACCGACCTCCTGGTGAGCTCGGTCCGCGATATTGCACACACCACCGAAGAGCAGTCAAAGGCCTCGGACGTGCTGCAATCCCGTGCACACCAGATTCAGGAGGCCACACGCCTGACGACCGAACAGCTGGCAACGCAGGCCAAGGAAACGCGCAACCTGAGCGAGTACGCCTCGGGCCTGCTCGAATCGGTCCGCGTGTTCACGCTGCCGTCCTCATAACGGACCCGGTCGTCCCAGCGGCTACAGGCTCATCGGAACCAGGCCATGATCTCCGACGGACATATCGATCGGCTTATTGACGGAATCGCGCACCTTGCCGCGTCCGTGCTCGACGAGGAGCTCGGCACGCCCACGGCGACGCTCGACAGCGCGTTGCAGGAGCTGGAGAACGAAAGCACCGCCCACGGCTTGCAGGGCATCTTTTATGTGATGCGACTGCTACGCAAAGTGCAGGGCCGGCGCCCGCCGGGCGCGATGCGTTCGGAAGATGCCGAGCGCTTCGCCGCCTTCATCGGCGACCTGACTGTCTACGCCATGGGGCAGACCGATTCGGCACACAGCTCGGCGGTGCTGGATGACCTGCTGGCGATATCCTGGTTCCCCAACCTTCCCAGCGAACTCACCTCGCTGGTGCGTGAGCGGCTCGCGCGCGACGCGGACCGCCTCGCGCGCGAGGCCTGCGCAGCGGCAATGGCAGCAGCGAGCCAGGCACCGCTGCGCGTGGTGGGACACGTCCCTGCAACCGACGATGTGATCCCGCCAGCGTCACCGCCGGTGGCCGCGGAAGCGCAGGAACCGATGTATCCGGCGGATGCGGAGGGTTCCGGATTCGTGGTCAGCGCGGCTGCGGATGAATCCGGTTTCGCGATCGGCGCACCACCGAACGGGTTTGCCATCGGCGAGGAAGCCGCCTTCGCCGCGCGCCCGGACGAAGACACCGGATTGGCCATCGGTGCCGTCCCGGCCGGACACACCGACCGCTACGCCGCGATCGACACGGAAGAGGATGGCCCAGGTTTTGCGATCGGCGGAACATCGGACGGGTTTTCGATTGGCGAGGAAGACCCTGTCATCGCCCAATCGGACGAAGACACCGGATTGGCCATCGGCGAGGACCACACCTTCCTGGGCGATACCGAACCCGATGCCAGCTTCCCGCTCGGCGAAGAGTTGCCGGAACCCGGCGACGTCGCGGCGGACGCGTGGGGGGCCTCGCCGCAGGCGGACGAACCGGCGTTCGCTGAAACGGACGCCAACGCCGTTGCCTGGGTCGCTCCCGAAGAGCTTGAGCTGGTCATCGAGGCCGTATCGTCGCAGCTGCTGCCCTTGGCGGGACAAGTGCAGTACAGCGACGACCTGGCGGGACAGATGGAAGCCATTGCCGCCTACCGCGAGCAATTCGACCTGATCACCGCGGCGGCCGAGGCCTTGAATCTGCCCGGCCTCGAGCGTGTCTGCATCCACTTCAGTGGCGCGCTCGAACAGTACGGCAACAGTAGCGAACCGCTCGATCCGGACGCATTGTCCCTGCTGGGCGAATGGCCGGTGATGCTGATCGGCTACCTGCAGTCACCGACGGAACGCTCAGCCGCGACGGATCTCGCTGCAACGCTTTGTGTAGCACAGCCGTGGGGCGTCTCGCCGCCACAGGTCGAGTCACTGGTCGACCTGCTGGTCAACGTGGCGATCGGCCTGGATCCGGCGCTCAAGGCCGCGCGCAAGACGCTGGCCGAACCCGACGATATCGCACTCGATATCGCCGAAGACGTCCTTCCGACCGTTCTGGCCGGCATGCTGCACGAGCTGCCGGGGCGCGCCAGCGAGTTTTCCGCGCGCATCCAGCGGTTCGTGCGGACCGGCGATGCGGACGACCTCGATGCGGCACGCCGCATCGCGCACACCCTCAAGGGCGACGGGAACATCGTCGGCGTGCGCGGCATCGCCAACCTGACGCACAACCTCGAAGAGATCCTGATCAAGCTGGCCGAGGAACCCGGCATACCGGTCGCTGAACTCGCGGACGTACTCGTCGAGTCGGCAGACTGCCTGGAGTCGATGAGCGATTTCGTGCTGCGGCGCGGCCCGCAGCCCGACAACGCGCTGGAAGTGCTGCAGAGCGTACTGAACTGGGCGAATGCGCTGCTGGGTGAATCGGTCTCCGCGACGGCAGAGCGGCCGCAGGCCGCACCCGTCGCCGAAGCCCCAGTGGGTGAAACGCCCGCGCCGGCGGCTGCGGAGGACCTCGCGCCGGAAGTCGCCCCGGAGCAGACCATCACCGTGCCGATGAGCCTGCTCGATCATCTGTTGCGACTCACCGGCGAAGCGGTGATCTACGCCCGACAGATTGAAAACCGCGTCGCGCGCATCGACCAGCGCGCCGGCGAAATCGCCGGCCAGAACGAAGCACTGCAGACCCTCGTGGCGGAATTGCAGCAACTGGTGGAAGTCCGCGGCGCCGCCGTCGGTTCGGTGCGGCTGGGCATGGGCGACGAGCTCGACGCCCTGGAAATGGACCGCTACAACGAATTGCACACGGTGACCCTGCGACTGGTCGAAGCGAGCGTCGACGCCCGCACCACCAACAATGACGTGGGCCAGGACATCGTCGAATTGCGCGACCTGCTGTCCTTGCAAGACCGGATTCACCTGGACCTCCAGGGCCAGGTGCTCAAGACCCGCACCCTGCCCGTTTCCGGCCTGCTACCGCGCCTGCAGCGCGTCGTGCGGCAAACCGCGCGCCAGCTCGGCAAGCAATGCGATATCCACTTCGACGGCGAAACCACGGCAGTCGATCACGAGATTATCGACCGGCTCGCCGAACCGCTCATACACATGCTGCGCAACTCGGTCGATCACGGTATCGAATACCCCGAGGAACGCCGCGCCAGCGGCAAGCCGGATCACGGGCACATCGCCCTGTCGTTCCAGCGCGACGCCGGCGTCGTGCGCATCCGCTGCACCGACGACGGCCGCGGGCTCGATCTGGAAGCGATTCACCGCAAGGGAATCGAGCGCGGCCTGATCGCAGCGGACCAGCCGGTCACGCCGGAACAGATCAGTCAGCTGATCTTCCGGCCCGGCTTTTCCACCCGCAACGAGGTCACGCAGACCTCGGGCCGCGGTATCGGCATGGACATCGTCCATCGCAGCATCGCCCAGTTGAAGGGCTCGCTGACCCTGAAGACCGAACCGGGCCAGGGCTGCGAGTTCGAAATCCAGCTGCCGGTCAGCCAGGTGGTCGCCGAGGTGCTGCTGACCCAGACGGACTTCGCCACCGTGGCGCTGGTCCTGCATGGCATCGAGCGCCTGATTGCACTGGAACCGGGCGACTTCCTCGAGAAGGACGGGCAGCTTTTTGCACAGGTACAGAAACAGACATTGCCGGTATACGGCCTGGAGAACCTGCTCGGCTATTCCGGCGCACCCGTGCGCCGCGCGCGCCACTCGGCGCTGATGGCCAAGGCCGGGCCGCGCGGCAGTGCGCTCATCATCGTGGACCGTCTCGGCGAAGCGCGCTCGGTCATCGTCAAGGGGCTGGGCGCCTGCGTACCGCCCCTGCCCGGCGTGCTCGGTGCGACCATCCTCGGTAACGGCGCCGTCGCCCCCGTGGTTGACCTGCTGGAGGTGATCGGTGTCCACGAGCGTCTGCGCCAGGGCCAGATCGAAACCCTGGTCGAGGCAACGCCGGTGGAGGCGCCACTGATCCTGATCGTGGATGACTCCCTCAGCGTGCGCCGCTCGCTCGAACAGCTGGTGGTGGACGCCGGCTTCGAGGCCACCACGGCCCGTGATGGCCTGGAGGCGGTCGAGCGTGTGCGCGAACGGCGTCCCAACCTGATGCTGGTCGACCTGGAAATGCCGCGCATGAACGGCCTGGAGCTCACCTCGTTCATCCGCAAGAACCCGTCGACCCGGAACATCCCCGTGGTCATGATCACCTCGCGTACCACCGAGCGCCACCGGGAACTGGCGCGCGATGCCGGCGTGGACACCATCCTTTCCAAACCCTATTCCGAGGAGGACCTGCTGCGTCTGATCGAGCGCAGCATCGGCGGCGCTGCCGCCGCGGCCTGAGCGGATCCACCCGGGCCTGGAGCGGGCCCGGCGCCGCCGGCAATTGTGGAACACACCATAAATCAGCAATGATGCGTACCGTCCCGACCCCAATGGGAGATTCATCGTGAAGAAAGCTGCACTGTGGGTAGCTATCGCAGGTATTGCCCTGGCCGGCACTGCCGCCGCCCAGGAAGAGTCCTCCAGTCCGCACAAATTCGCGTTTACCGCCGCTATCACCAGCGACTACGTCTTCCGAGGCGTATCGCAGAACCAGGAAGACCCCGCCATCCAGGGCGGCGTCACCTACTCGCACGAATCCGGTTTCTATGCCGGCGTGTGGGGTTCCGCCGTCGACTTCACCCCCGACAACGCCGACTACGACGACGGCGCCGACATGGAGGTCGATACCTTCATCGGCTACAACTGGGGTATCAACGAAGACTGGAAGCTGGACCTCCAGTTCATCCGCTACAACTATCCCGGCACCGAGGATGGTTACGACTACGACTACAACGAGCTGCTGACCAAGATCATCTTCAAGGAGAACTACTCCCTGCTGGTCGGCTACAGCAACGATGTGTTCGCGACCGACGAAACCGGGATCTACTACGGGCTTTCCGGTTCATGGGAGCTGCCGCACGAATTCATCCTCAGTGCGACGCTGGGTCACTACGACCTGGATGACTCCTACGATCACAGCTACACCGAGACCGTGCTGGGCGTGAAGCGGACCTGGGGCCACTTCACGGTTGCGCTGTCCTATTCCGACACCAGCGGCGGCGGCGAAGACATCTTCGGCAAGCTCGCCGACGATCGCGTCATCCTCACGCTTTCGGCAGATTTCTGACCGTTCGCGCGGGCCTTCCCGGGGAAGGCCCGCTTTCTCTCTCCGCTCGCCAGGCAACGCACGCGACGGCAACGCATGACCGGGCAATCGGCCTCCACCGTGTATCGGCACGAATCCGCCCTCGGGCAGTGGTCCGTGACCATGCGTCGACCGCACCCGGCCCTGCGCCAGCACGTCACCCAGTTCTGGTACGGCGAAGGGCGCGTCGCGTACCAGCGCGACCGCATTCTTCCGCGCACGCAGAGCTACCTTCTGGTCAATCTCGGACCTCCCCAGTTCCTGGTGCTGCCGGGCCCACCCGAAATCCGGATCGTTTTCGACGACTTCTGGTTTTCGGGCCTGTACGAAGGCCCCATCGATACCGAGGCCCCCGAGGGCAGCGCGCTGCTGGGCGTCGCCTTCAGCGCAACGGGCGCGGCGTCGTTGCTGCCGTGGTCGCAGGCGGCGCTGGCCAACCGCACCGAACCGCTGGAGGCCATCATCGGCGTCAGCGCGCGGCAACTGCGCGAACGCCTCCTGCACACGCCGGATACGACTGCGCGCTTTGACCTAGTGGAAAACTGGCTGCTCGATGTCGGGATGACCGGTCGGAGCGTGCACCCCCTGGTGCACTGGGCGATGCAGCGCATCGCCGAAGCCGGTGGCAACCTGCGCACGCAGGAACTGGCGCAGCAGTCCGGTTACAGCCGCAAGCACCTGACCGGCGTGATCAGCCGCGAAGTGGGCCTGCCACCGAAGGCTCTCATGCGGTTGCAACGCTTCGGCGCCACGCTTCAGGCGCTCGGCCGCGGGCACCCGGACACCTGGGCTGACCTGGCCAATCGCTGCGGCTATTTCGACCAGTCCCATTTCATCAACGAGTTCCAGCAGTACGCCGGAACCACTCCGGCCGAGTTCCTGCGCCTGTCGCAACCGGATCCGGGCAGCGTCGTGGTGAGGTGACATTTTTCCAATACCCCGCCGACCGGCCCCGGTACTGTCGTCGCACATTCCAACGGGAGGAGCCTCATGCCAGTCGTCAATTATTGGGCCGTGCTGGCCGCCGCAGTGGCGGGATTCGTTCTGGGCGGCATCTGGTATTCACCCGCGCTGTTCGGGCGGGCGTGGCAGCGGGAGGTGGGGCTCACGGACGAAGAGCTGCAGCGCGGCAACATGGCGCGCATCTTCGGGCTGTCCTTCGTGTTGAGTATTCTTGCCGCCTGGGTGTTTGCCCTGTTCCTGGGGCCGCGACCTCCCATGGCGCTGGGGCTGGGTGCCGGTTTTGCGGCGGGCTTGTGCTGGGTCGCTTCCAGTTTCGGGATCAACTACCTGTTTGCCCGGCGCAGCCTGAAACTGTTCCTGATCGACGGCGGTTACCACACGCTGCAGTTCACCGTGATCGGCGTGATCCTCGCTGCCTTGCCGTGAAGCGGCGCACCACGCCGGCAGGCCTTCCGCCCGCCGGCGTGCAGTACCGGCTCACTGTACCAGTGTGACCCTGGCGACGGCCCCTGGATGCACGCAAAGCGACACGCGAGGCCGTGACGCCATAATCGAGGTCGACGCGGTCGTTCCAGACGCGTACAAGACACGGCACCGATCACAGCACCGGAGCGCGCGTCATGCAGGCAAGCTGGTACTTCGACTTCATTTCACCGTTTGCCTGGCTGCAATTGCCCAAGGTGGTGGCGTTGCGCGAACGCGTGGCGATCGAGCCGGTACCGATCCTGTTTGCCGCGGTGCTCGACCGGCTGGGCCAGCTTGGGCCCGCCGAAATTCCCGCAAAACGCCGCTTCACGTACCGCTTCGTGCAGTGGCTGGCGGCGCAGGAAGGCACGCTCCTGCGGTTTCCGCCGGCGCATCCGTTCAATCCGTTGCCGGCGCTGCGCCTGTGCGTCGCTGCAGGTGGCGACTGGCCCGCTGTCGAGGCCATTTTCCGGCACATCTGGCAGGAAGGGCGTGACACCGACGCTGCGTCACTGCAAACCGTGGCCGGCTCGCTGGGGGTTACTGACATTGCCCAGGCGCTGGCCGCGCCGGCCGTGAAAGAGGCTGTCCGCGACAACACCGAGCGCGCACTCGCGGCGGGCGTGTTCGGCGTGCCGACACTGCTCATCGGCGACGAGGCATTCTGGGGCAACGACGCGACGGCAATGGCAGCCGACTATCTGGCGCGCCCAGAGACCTTCGCCACGCCCGAATACGCGCGCATCGATGCGCTGCCGCTGGGCATCGAACGCAAACGCGGCTGAATCAGGGTTCGGGTTACGCCACGTCCGGCACGTCGCTTGGTTTGACCGGCTGGCCGGGTGGCGCGAATGCCGTGCGGAAGGAAAACGCCTCGGCGGTGGGGCCCTGTGTGCGAAGCAGGTCCAGCTTCGCCTTGGCTTCGTCGAGATCCGGCCGGTGGCCTTCGGGCACCCACCACAGCACGGCGTAGGCCTCGGGCATGCGGTCGAACCATTCGCCACGGCGGCGCAGAATTTCAACGTGATCACTCTTGAACGCGAAGCGTGCCAGCGATTCGACGTCTTTCCACACGGACAGGTTGATCAGGATGTCATCGCCCAGTGGCCGCACTTCGCTGGCATAGCCGCCATCGCCCACGAAACGCCAGACATAGCCCGCCGAGGACTCGGCCAGCGCGTTCATCCGGTCGATATTTGCCACGAAATCCGCCATAGACGGCGATTCGAGCGGTTCTTTCATGCGGGCAACGTTCAGTTGCGCCAATTCATAAGCGGACATCCGGTATTCCTCGCGCCGGGTTGACAGGCAACGGCTGCGTCCCGGGCCGGGACGCAGCGACGCGCGGGCTGCACGGGGCAGCCTGCACCGCTTCCTGCTTTCAAAAGGGTAGCGGATGACTGCCCGCCGCCACGCCAAGGACGTGCGGGCAGCGTTTCCCGAACACAAGGGTCCGCCAGCATCGCCAGGCCGGCGGCCATCACACCAGGGCGCGGGGCGTCAGCGCAGACGGATCGTGCGTGCCAGCAGAATCCAGCCAGACAGCGCCGCGCAGGCCACGTAGTAGCCCATCTCGTTCGTCATGGGGTGTCTCCGTCGCTGGCCGGGGTGTTCTCCGTGACCAGGGCATGCTGGCCGACGCGGACCACGCGCCCACCATGACGCGCGGCAAACGCCTCGGCGTCCTGCACGCGCGAGAACCACACGTTCAACTGCCCGGACCAGCGGTGTTCCGACTGGGCGCGGTCATAGGCTTCCATCGACAGGGTGTCCAGGTGCGGACGGTAACGCTCCCAGTCGACGTAGCCGGCTTCCCGGGCCAGCAGCCGCAGGAAGTGCTTGCGCTGCAGGCTCGCGCGGTCGTCGTACAGCTGGCGCAACGAGCGATCCGGCAGCACGCCGGCGGCCTGCAGTCGACGCAAGGCCGGCATGGCGGCCGAAATACGGCCTTCACGCGCGACCCGGTGCAGCTTGCGCGCCTGACACTGGACCACGGTCACCGCCGAAGGCGACGGACGCGCGGCAGGGGACGTCGAAACGGAATGTGCAGACATACCAGCTCCTTCAAAGTCCGGCCGTTCTCGCAGGGGCCAAGGAGGGGTATCGGATTGTTCTGGCAGGCAGGTGCGGCGGCTTTCGCGAGGCGGGCGCCCTGTGCACCCGGCCGCGGAGTCTACCAAAGACGCGCGTGGCGTCCAGCCGGCGCTACCCCAGGCAGGCCGCCACCGCCTGCAACGCGGCATCGACCGCCGCCGCGTCGACATCCAGGTGGGTCACGGCACGCACCGTGTGCCGGCCCATCGGTCCCATGCGCACACCGCGCTCCATCAGCGCCGCGCACAGCGCCGCCGCATCACGACGCGGATCGATGACATCGAAATAGACGAGGTTGGTCTCCACGGTGTCCGGGTCGATCCGAAGCCCGGGCAGACGCGCCAGCCCCTGCGCCAGCCGCCGGGCGTTGGCATGGTCGTCGGCGAGGCGGTCGATGTGGTGATCCAGTGCGTATTCGCAGGCGGCGGCGATGATGCCGCTCTGGCGCATGGCCCCGCCCCAGCGCAACTTCAGGCGTTCGGCTTCGGCGACGAAGCCGGTATCGCCGGCCAGCACCGCGCCGCCCGGCGCGCCCAGCCCCTTGGAGAAGTCCACCCAGACCGAGTCGTACCCTTCCGCGTGTGCTGACGGCGCGGTGCCCGTCGCGACGCAGGCATTGAACAGGCGGGCGCCGTCCATGTGCGTGGCAAGCCCTGCCGCCCGCGCCGTGGAAGCGACGGCCGCCAGCTGCTGCAGCGGCCAGATCGCGCCGCCGCCCAGGTTCGCGGTCTGCTCCACCGTCACCAGGCGCTGTCGCGGCGCGTAGGGACGATCCGGCCGCAACGCCTCGCCCAGTTGCCCGGCGCTGTAGCGGCCGCGGTCACCGGGGATCGCCTGGAGCATGACGCCGGCCAGGGCAGCGGGGCCGCCGCCCTCAAAGCCGATCAGGTGCGAGGTGGTATCGCACAGGACCTCATCACCCGGCCGGCAATGCACGGCCAGCGCGATCTCGTTGCACATCGTGCCCGAGGGCAGGTAGATCGCCGCCGGCTTGCCCAGCAGCGCCGCACAGCGCGCCACGAGGCGGTTCACGGTGGGGTCCTCGCCCGCGCGCTCGTCGCCGACCTCCGCCTCTGCCATCGCCCGGCGCATGGCGGCGGTCGGCCGTGTCTTGGTGTCGCTGAAGAAGTCGAGGAAGTCCGCCATGGCAGCACCTTGGCAAAGGGCGTGAGCTTGGCCAGATCCGGGGGTGATCCGCAAGAGGGATGCGCGGCGTAGAATCGCCCGCCATGAGAGTCGCGCTTCCCGGAAGTGTGCTTGGCATCGGCCTGATTGTGGCCTTCGGCGCTGCTGCGGCGGCGACCACGGGATACCGCTGCACCGACGCCAGCGGCCGTATCGCCTTCCAGGACAAACCCTGCACGGCGGGCCACGACACCACGGCATTCCAGTACGAGCGCGGCGACGGCGCGATCGCCGAAGCACCACCCGCCGCACCACCGGCTCCGGCCCCGGCCGCCGCGCCATCGGTCGTACAGACACCCATCGCCCGACCGCCGGTACCGCCCCTGTTCCGCTGCGTGCGCGCCGACAACGAGAAGGTCTACTACAGCGACACCGGGGACACCGCTCCCTATGCCGTCCCGGCCGGAGTGCTGGGTATCCCGTCCTCGTCGCTGGCGGAGAACGCGCATGTATCGGCGCCCGAGCTCAACCGCACGCCGATCGCCGCGCCTGGCACGTCGCGCGACATCGCCGCGGCGTATGTGCAGGTGCAGGATCGCTGCGTCCGCATGAGCCCCGCTGAGGCCTGCCGCCAGTTCCGCGTCCAGCTTGACCAGAATCTTGCGCGCCAGCGGTCCGCATCGGGCGACGAACGCGAAGGCATCCGGCGGGAAGCACAGGCCATTGCCGAGAAACTGGCCGGCTGCTGACCAAACTGTGCGCAAACCGCTCGATCGCCAGCGCAGCCGCGGCCAGCACGGTTTGATCCACAAGCTTCTCCCACGGTTTGTCCACAGGCGCTGTGGATAAGCGCGCCGCCACACCGCGCACTTCCACAACGCCGCGTTGTATATGTGTATTCTGGCAGGCTGGGCAAAATTTCGACAAACAGGACGAACCCCGCGCGGCCGCTGCCAATCAGGGTCCTGCCCACAGGCTTGTCACCACACTTGTCCACAGGCCCTGTGGATAGTGCGCGATGCCTGGCGAAAAACTCAGCAAACCGGGCGGAACCCTTGCGCCGCAAGGCCTGCAGAATTCCATCCACAGGCTTTTCCGAGCGGTAATCCACAGCGCCTGTGGATTTCATCGCGCGCCCGCATTATTTACCACATTGCTACTTTGCAGCGCACGCCTGCCGCCATGGTTGATCAAGATTTCACCAAACCGTGCCAGGACCGCGCCGGGCCTGGCGATGCGCGGCTCATGCACAGCGTTGTCACCATGCTTGTCCACAGGCCCTGTGGATAGCGCGCACCAACTGGCGAAATATTCGCCAAACTGCTCGAAAGCCTTGCGCAGAACGGTCAACAGGAATCCGTCCACAGGCTTTTCCGGGCAGATGTCCACAGCCCCTGTGCATAAACGCCGGAGGGGGTACACATGACCACGTGTATACCTGCGCCGACGCGATGCGACTCCCGCTCTGCTCATTTCTTGCGCAAATCGGGCCAGCCCCGCGCTACGCCTGGCGATGCGCCAGCCATTCACAGACTTGTCCTCACAGTTGTCCACAGGCCCTGTGGATAGTCTGAAGCGACCTGCGCAAAAAGCGGCCAGAATGCTCAGAGCCCTTGTGCCACAAGGGATGTAGCGGTTCATCCACAGGCTTTTCCGGGGGGATTTCCACAGCGCCTGTGAGTAACTGCGCGCCGGGTTTTCCACAGCACGCGCCCGCGGCCGGCGTCTACGCCTCGTAGAGGAATCGACGCCGGCAGCCTCAGCGCAGGTGCAGCGGTGGCGGCGGTGCGTAGCGGCGTTCGTGGTCGAGCAGCCAGCGCTTGAGCGGAAGGCCACCGCCGAAGCCGGTCAATTCTCCGCGACTGCCGATCACGCGATGGCAGGGCACGATGATGGGAATCGGATTGGCGCCATTGGCGGCGCCCACGGCGCGGCTCGCACTCGGCCTGCCCAGGCGCGAGGCCAGGTCGCCGTAGCTGCAGGTATCACCGCACGCGATCGTCAGCAGCGCGTTCCATACCTGCAGTTGAAAGGGCGTGCCGCGCAATTGCAGCGGTAGGTCGAAGGCGAACCGCCGTCCGTCGAAATAGTCGAGCAGTTGCTCGCGCGCGTCGGCGAAGCAGGCCGGATCGTGCACCCAGCCGGGCGCCGGCGACGCGGCTGCGCCGTGTTCCGGGAAATCGATCCGCACCAGCCCGTTGGCGTCGCCCGCCAGGAGCAGCGGCCCGATCGGGGTGGACAGAATATCGTAGTGCATCACTCTACCCCGCCATGCGCCACAGCAGCAGCACTGCATAGGCACGATAGGGCCGCCAGGCCTGGCTTTCGCGCTCCAGCGCGGCGGCAGAGAAGCAGTGGCCCGGCTGCAACACTTTACGTAGCACGATATCGGCGGCCGGGAAGGCGTCGCGATGGCGCAGGGCGCGCATCGCCATGTAGTGGGCGGTCCAGGGACCGATACCCCGCAATGTCACGCAGCGCTCCACGAAGGTTTCCAACGGCTGCTCCGGCTCGAAGGACAGTGCGCCGTCGACGACGGCGCGCGCGACCGTATGCAGGGTTGCGATACGCGCGCCGGTCAGGCCCAGGCCGTCCAGGTCGGCGTCGGCCAGCACCCGCGCGTCGGGAAAGACAGCGTCCGCGGGCGCCAGATACGGCGAATCCGGCCGATGGCCGTGGCGCGCCACGATGCGCGCGGCGAGCGTGCGCGCCGCCGCGACGGTGATCTGCTGGCCCAGCACTGCCCGTACCGCCAGTTCGAAGCCGTTCCAGCAACCCGGCACGCGGATGTCCGGATGACGGCGGGAGCCCGGCGCCAACCGCGGATCGCGTCGCAGGCGGCGGCGGACAGCAGCCATGTCGGTATCGAGGTCGAACAGGTCCCGCGCGCGTTCGCAGACACGCGCCGCACTCGCTGCCGATGGATGCGAGACCGTCACCCGCAGCAGGGCATCGTCGGGGTCCTGCGTTACCGAGAACCAGCCTGCCGTGCCTTCGTCGACGAACACGCGCCGGTAGGTGGATCCATCCACGGACTCCACGCCGGGAATCGCGCGGCGCTCGAAGAAGCGCAGCACGGCGTTCCAGTCGTAGGCGGGTTCAATGGCAAGCCGGTGCTGGTGCAGGGGAAGCGGTGCAGGCATGGTTCCAGAGCCTGGCCCTGGAGTGCGCGGCGCGCCATCCGGTTCCTGCGGCAGCCGCCCGAAAGGCATCTGGCAGTTCGGCCGGGCGCGGACCATGCTTCAGAATCCGTAGCGAAGGAAACCGCCGTCGACGGCGATGCACTCGCCAGTGACGTAGCTGGCGGCCGGCAGGCACAGGAAGGCCACCGCAGCGGCCACTTCTTCCGGCTCGCCGATCCGTCCCATCGGCGTACGCGACAGCACCTCTTCGAGGTATTCCGGATCCGCCAGCACCGGCTCGGAACGTTGCGTGCGGATGTACCAGGGCGCGACGGCGTTGACGCGGATGCCGTCCTCGGCCCATTCGCAAGCCAGATTGTGGGTGAGCTGGTGCAGCGCAGCCTTGGTGAGTCCATACGGCGAGCCGGTACGCACGTGCGTCAGCCCGGATACGGATCCCACATTCACGATGGCCGCACTGCCGTGTTCGGCCAGCTGCGGATACGCCAGGCGGCACAGTTCGAAGGCGCTGATCACGTTGGTCTCGATCAGGCCGCGGTACTCGGCCTCGGTGTAATCGAGCGTGGCCTTGCGCACATTGGTCCCGACGTTGTTCACCAGCACGGAAAGGCTGGTGCCGCGATCGGCGATCCAGTCGAACAATTCCAGGCGCTGTTCCTGTACGGCGAGGTCAGCGGCGAAGCCGTCGATGTCGCGGTCCGGGAATTCCTCGGCCAGCTCGGCGCAGGACGTCTCCAGGTGCGTTTCATCGCGCGCCACGAGAATCACATCGGCGCCAAGCCCGGCCAGTTCGCGCGCGCAGGCGAACCCAATGCCCTTGCTGGCGCCGGTCACCAGCGCCATGCGGCCATCCAGCCGCCAGCGTGAAGCTGTCGTCATCGCTCTGCCCTTGTTGCGAGCCCTTCAAAGGGGGCAAGACTTTACCGCAGCACTCGCGCCGCTGTCCCCGACAGGACTCACGCCAGTCCGGTGGACCCGCTACTCTGTCGTACCTGACCTGCTATGGAGAAGGCCCATGTCGCGCACTGCCTGGATCTTTCCGCTCGCCCTGCTGCTCACCGCGTGCACCGGCGACGCACCGCCGCCGCCACCTGCACCACCCCGCCGCCGGCCCAGACCGTGATCGATCCGCAGCTCAAGGCGCTGGAACGCGCCAAGGCCGTGGAACAGACAGTCGAACAGCACAAGCAGGAAATCGACGCGCGGCTGAAGGAAGCGGAAGGTCAGTAACTACCTGCGCCGCGAGCCCCGTTGCGAGGGGCTCGCGCTGCGGGCGGCACGGGGCACTAGCGCACTTCGCAGAAACAGTAGGCGTAGATGGTCGGCTTTCCGCTGGCCGCCCCGCGCAACAGGCGCAACGGACGCTGCAGGTCAGCCGCCTCTGCCAGGAAGGATGCCTCCGGCCGCAGTGCGGAAATCTGTGCAAGTGCCCGCGCGCCGGACGAGCCGGCGACGTCCATCAGGAAACTCTCGAACGCGCTCATGGGTTTCTCGATGTAGCGCGTGGTCCAGTGGGACCCCAGGTTGGCGCGCTCCGCGGCCGCGCTGATCGCGGCATCCAGTCCGCCGAGCTTGTCGACCAGCCCCCGCTCCAACGCCTGGCGTCCGATCCAGACCCGGCCGCGCGCCACTTCTTCGATCGCCTCGGTTTCCTTGCCACGCGCCGCAGCGACACGGCTGATGAAATCGCGATAGCCCTTTTCAAGCACGGCCTGGATCACCGTGCCCACCGCCGGATCGAGCGGCAGACGCGGGTCGTAGGCCCCGGCGAAGGGCGTCGTGCCGACCCCATCGGTATGCACGCCGATCTTCTCCAGCGTCTCGGGCACGCTGACGAAAAGGCCGTAAATACCGATCGAGCCGGTGATCGTACCGGCCTGGGCGTAGATCTCGTCGGCGTTCATGGAGATCCAGTACCCCCCGGAGGCGGCCACATCGCCCATCGATACCACCATGGGCTTGCCCGCCGCCTTGATCAGTTCCACCTCGCGCCGGATCTGTTCCGACGCGAAGGCCTCGCCCCCCGGGGAATTCACCCGCAGCACGACGGCCTTGACCTTGTCGTCCTCGCGCGCGCGGCGCAGCAGGTTGGCCGTGGATTCGCCGCCCACCGTGCCCGGCGCCTGCTCGCCGTTGAAAATATCCCCCTCGGCGACCACGACGGCGACAGCCGGCCGCAGCTCGGCGAATGCGTCGCGCACATTCATGGCGTCGTAGTCGCGCCAGCTGACCTGGCGGAAACTGTGAATGGCCTCGTCGCGTTCCCCTTTCTCGATCAGGATCTGGCGCGCCTCGTCACGCGTGGCCAGGCGATCGACCAGATTGGCCGTGAGGGCGATCCTGGCCAGATCACCGTCCGCATCCTTGATCGTCTCCGGCAGCAATTCGATGCCATTCTGGATGGCCCGCGGCGCCAGCTTGCGGCGACTCCCGACCTCGGCCAGCCAGTTTTCCCACAGCCCGCCCAACCAGAACAGATCGGCCTCGCGCGCCTCGGGCGAGGCATGGTTCATCACGTAGGGCTCGGCCGCCGACTTGTACTCACCCACTCGGAACAGGTGCACCTTCACCGCGAGCTTGTCGAGCAGGTCCTTGTAGTAGTTGCGGTAGCTGCCAAACCCCGTGAGCAGGATGGCGCCGTCCGGATGGAGCAGGATCTGGTCGGCATAGGTGGCCAGGAAGTACTGCATCTGGTTCATGCCGTCGGACACGGCGATGACTTCCTTGCCGGAGGAGCGGAAGCGCTCCAGCGCGGTACCGATCTCGGTGAGCGTCGCGATGCCTGCGCCGCGGATCTCATCGGGCATCAACACGATTCGTTCGATGTTCGGATCGTGCGTGGCCTTCTCGATCACGCGCAGCAGGTCGCGCAACTGCACTTCCGAGCCTTTCTCGCCGACCATGCGCGACAGCGCGCGCGAACCCGGGTCGGACTTGTACTGCTCGACGATTTCCCCCTTCGGATCGAGCACCAGCGCGGTGCGCGGATGCACGACCGGCGAGGGTGCGAACAACGCCAGGACGAAGATCAGCAGGATCAGGAAGAACAGCGCGTTGAGCACCAGCCTGCGCGTGAAATTGAGGGCCGCCCAGATTCCGCCGAAGAACCGGCGTATCACTCCCGGCTTTCGCTCGGTCATGGATATCTCCAAAGCACTGCAATCGATCGATGACGACTATTGTCTCGCGTCTGCGGTCAAGAATCCCGCAAGGCCGGCGCCGCCTGCCAGCGTCCTCGCCGGGCCCGGCTGTAGAAGCGCCAGAACAGCAGCAGGGCCGCTACCGAGAGCCCCGCGATCAGGCCCATCCAGATGCCACGCGCGCCCATGCCGCGTCCGAACGCCAGCCACACGCCGACCGGCATGCCGATGCCCCAATAGGCCAGCACCGTGACCAGCATGGGGATGCGGGTATCTTTCAGCCCGCGCAGCGCACCGTTCGAGGCGACCTGGATACCATCGGGAAATTGAAAGAGGCCGGCCAGTACCAGAAGTTCAGAGGCCAGGGCGATCACGCCCAGATCCTTCGTGTAGAGGCTGGCGATCGTGCCCGGAAAGAGCAGCATCACCGTCGTGCCCGCCAGCTGCGTGGCGAACGCCAGCGCGATGCCGCAGAAGCCGGCATAGCGCACGCCGCGCACGTCGTTGCGCCCGACCGCATGTCCGACACGGACGGTGATCGCCAGCGCCAGCCCGAGCGGTACCATGAACGCGATGGATGACACGTTCAGCGCGATCTGGTGACTGGCCACCGTGGTTTCGCCCAGCCGCCCGATCGCCAGTGCCGCGGCGACGAACAGGCTGGCTTCCATGAACACGGCGATGCCCATGGGCAGGCCGATGCGCAACAGCTCCGCCACGGGCTGCCAGCGCGGGCGGTCCCATTGGGTGAACAGGGCCAGCGGTCGGTACTCGGCGCGCCAGGCCAGCCAGCCCAGATAGGCCGCGAACTGCAGCCAGATCACGATCGCGGTGGCCGCGCCGGTACCTGCCGCGCCCATGGCCGGCAGGCCGAACTTGCCGTACATGAGGATCCAGCCGATCGGCACGAGCACGACGAGGCCCAGCAGGCCGAAATACATGGTCGGCCAGGTGAGCCCGTTGCCTTCGCTGACGCCCCGCACGGCGAAGTAGCCGGTCAGCGCGGGAGCGCCCCAGGCGATGGCCCGCAGAAAACCCGTCGTATCCGCGTGCAACGCCGGATCCACGCCGATCAGCGTCACCAGGGCCGGCCCGCCATGGCGCACGGCCAGGAACAGCACCACGCCCAAGGCGGCAGCGAGCCACAGGGCCTGGCGGAACAAGGGCCCGATCTCCGCCTGGCGGCCTGCGCCGGACAACTGAGCCACCGACGGCGGCAATGCCATCATCACACCCAGTGCGGCAACGAAGGCGAGCGCCCAGATGCTGGCGCCCACGGCAACCGCGCCCAGGGTGTGCGCATTCAGGTGGCCGGCCAGCATCGCGTCGACGAAAGTCATGCCTACGCCACTGAGCTGGCCGGCGATCAACGGGCCGGCCAGACGTACGGTGTCGCGGAGTTCGCTCTGCAAGCGCGGGGTGTCGAAGGCTAGAATCGGAGCCATGGAGAGAGGTCGGGGCAACGGCGCAGTCTAGCCGATACGGCCGGCAGGCCTGTCTTCCGCCGGCGGAAGCGCAATGCGACGGCGCAGGGCCTCCTGCGAGGCCTTCGGCTTGCCAGCCGCCGGGATTGCCAAGGGTGATGTGGCCATGGGGGTCCATCCAGTCTGGGGATGCGATGACACGCGTACTGCTGACCGGCGCAACAGGATTCCTCGGCGAACACCTCCTCCGCCAGCTGGTGGAACAGGGTGTCGCGGTCGCCGCCCTGCACCGCAGCGACGAATCCCGCGATGCGCTCGCCGCGCTGGGCGCCGAGCCGATCCAGGGCGACCTGCGCGATCCCGCGAGCCTCGCCGCGGCGCTGGCGATTCCGACCGACGCCATCTTCCACGCCGCGTCGGATGCATCGACCTGGCGCCTGCACAACGCCGAGCAGACCCGCAATAACGTCGACGGCACGGCGAACTTGCTGGCGGCGGCGCGCGAGTCGGGCACACGACGCTTTGTATACACTTCCACCGTTGCCGCCTACGGCAAGGTCGAGCATTCTGCGCTGTTCGAGGCCTTGCCGCGCCTGGGCGTGGAGTCGTGGATCAACTACGAACGCAGCATGGCGCTGGCAGAACTGCTGGTGCGCGACGCCGGGCGGCGCGGCGAAATCGAAACGGTGATCCTGGCCCCCCCACGGATACTTGGCCCCGGCGACAGGCGCCACTGGGCGCGACTGATCCGGCTTATCGACCAAGGTCGGCTACCGGGCGCGCCGCCGGGCAGTGGAACATTCTCGGATGTGCGCGAAGTGGCGCGGGCACACATCGCCGCATGGCGCAGCGGCCGGCACGACGAATGCTGGCTGCTCGGCGGCGAACACGCCACCTATCTGGATTTCATTCGCATGGTAGCCGACGAGCTGGGCCGCCCCGCACCACGCCGCGCCACGCCCGAAGCGGTGGTGCGGGCGTATGCGCGCATGCTCGACGTCCTCAGCCTGGTCACGCGCCGCGAACCGCGCCTCACACCCGAAGCCGTGGACATGACCTGCCGCCAGCTGCGGGTGGACTGCCGCAAGGCCGAATCGGAGCTGGACTATCGCAAGACGCCCTTGCCGATCCTGATCCGCGATACGCTTGCATGGATGCGCAGCCAGGGAATGTTGCGACCCCAATGACACAAGCACCGCTTTCAACCGATTCCGCCGCGCGCTGCGCCAACTGCGATGCGCCGCTGCATGGTTCGTATTGCTACTCCTGCGGCCAACCCCTCAAGGGCATGATCCGTCCCTTGTCGGGCATGATGGCCGACGTCCTCGACAGCGTCTTCAATGTCGATTCGCGCATTCTGCGCACGCTCGGCCCACTATTCTGGCGCCCCGGCTTCCTTACGACCGAGTATTTCCAGGGACGGCGCGTGCGCTATGTCACGCCCTTCCGCCTGTTCTTCGTGATGACCCTGGTGGCGTTCTTCGCGGTCCAGACCTACATGGACCGCGCCGGCATGGACCGCGCGCCGATCTTCATCGCCGACGGGGGCGACCTGCGCGGTGCCAAGACGCCCGAGGCGGTGCAGGCCGCCGTGGACAAGGAGATCGCTGAGCTGGAGCGCGCCAAGGCCAAGGACGGCATCGCCGCCGCGGCGCAGGCGCCCCTGGTGATCGCCCAGGAACGCATCAAGGAGTCGGGCCGCCTGCGCATCCAATGGCTCAAGGAGGTCGAGGAAGCGAAGAACAAGGGCGCCCCGCCACCACCGGAACCCGGTATCGATGACGGCACAATGTCGTTCAACGGCACGCCCTGGAACGCCAAGACCAATCCGCTCACGTTCGAAAGCCTGCCCGAGAGCGTGAACGACAAGATCAACGATCTGATCGGCAATGCGCGCAAGAACCTCATCCTGGCCAAGAGCGATCCGCGCCGCCTGGTCACCGGCTTCTTCACCGTGCTGCCGCAGACGCTGTTCTTCCTGATGCCGCTGTTCGCCGTCCTGCTGAAGTTCTTCTATCTCTTCAAGCGGCGGCTCTACATGGAACACCTGATCGTTGCGCTGCACAGCCATGCTTTTATCGCGATGGCGACACTGTCGCTGGCGATCCTCGGTCACGTCCGTCTGAGCGTGACGGCACTCGACGCGCCGCTGGGCTGGCTGCAGTTCGGAATCAGCTGGTGGATTCCGCTCTACCTGCTACTGATGCAGAAGCGGGTCTATCGCCAGGGATGGATCATGACCATCCTCAAATTCGGCACGATCGGCATCTGCTACACGGTGCTGATCTCGCTGGCCATCGTCTTTGCCGCCCTCGTGAGCCTCGCCGTCACATGATCATCTACGAAGTCGCCGTCGAAGTGGACCGCGCCATTGAAAAGAACTACCGCGAATGGTTGCGCGGCCATGTCGAGGAAATCATCGCCCTGCCCGGCTTCCTGCACGCGACCGTGCACGACCGGTGCGACGTCCTGGAAAACACCGACCGTGTCGGCGTGGTCATGCATTACACGCTGACGGACCAGTCCGCCCTCGACAGCTATCTCGCGGCGCACGCCCCGCGCCTGCGCGAGGATGCGCTGAACCGTTTTGGTGGCCGGTTCAGTGCGACCCGGCGGGTCATGCAGCCGATGCTCACACTGCACGCCGCTGCCGTTCGCGCCGAGGGCGCGCAGGCCTGACTGTCCTAATCCAGACCGTCGCCGGCCGGTGCCTTGCCGGGCGGTTCGGGCGGCGCCAGCGCCTGCAGGCGGCGCAGCCGCGCCGCCGGATCGAGCGCGAGCAATTCGCTACGTAGCGCCGGCCGCTGCGCCTGAGGTACCGACTGCATGGCGCGACGGAACAGACGGCGTTCCTTCGGCGTGAAGTTCTCCAGCATCGTACGCATGGGTTCGCGCTCGGACTCCGGCAGCTTCTGCAGCCAACGACGCTCGGCCATGGCACGGCGCTCCGTCTCGGCGCCATGCAGGAAGGCGCGCCGCTCCTGCGGCGTCATGTTCTGGAATTCTTCGCGCAACCGCTGCCGCTCGGCCGGCGGAAGGTTACGGAAGCGCTCCAGCCCCTTCTTGATGCGCGCCTGCTGATCAGCCGGCAACTGGCGAAATGCCTTGAAGCGGTCGCGCATGGCCTGTTTCTGTTCGGCCGGCAGGGCCTGCCAGCGGTCGAAACGATCCTGCGCCTCCTGGCGCTGCTCCGGCGTCATCGTGGCCCAGCGCGCGGCGCCGCGGCGCAGCTTCTGCTGCTGTTCCGGAGGCAGCTGCGCCCACTGCGCCGCGAACGGCTGGAGATACTCCTGCTCGGCTGCTGTCAGGGACTGGAAGGCGACCGGCGCGGCCGAAGCCGGCCCGGTCTGCGCCGAAGCCGAAAGGCTCACAACCAGGACCAGCGCGCAGCACAGGACACACAGCGAGCGGAACTTACTCATCGCCGTCATCCTCTGCGCCAGCGGCGCGGGCGTCTTGCGCCGCTGCCACGTCGATCGGATCGACCCACTCGCCATTGCTATCCTCGAATTCCGACAGAAACAGCAGCAGCTCGGCGCGCGGCGCAGCATCGGAACGGGCGGCCTTCACGGGCTGGGAGGCCCGTGGCGGATCCGGCGGTGATGCCGGTGCTGGCGCCTGCGCCGACGCATTGGCCGCGAACAGGGCCATCAGCCATTTTGCTCGGCCTCCGCTTCCAGCCATGCGTAGAACTCCAGATCGTCGACAAATTCCAGCGCTTCTTCTTCCGGAACATCCAGCACCGGGCTGGCGGTGCTGGCGGCGGGGGCCAAAGGATGCACCGGTTCGCGCTGCCACAACAGCGCCACCGCCAGCACCAGCGAGGCGGCAGCCGCCAGGCCCATCGGCATCCAGGCATTCTGGCGCGGCGGCGCGGCAAGGGCGCGCTGCCGTGCGCGATTGAGCCGCGACAGCGTCGCGGCGTCGAGGCCGTCGACCGAGTCGTCGAGCAGACGGCGGATCTGGTCGGTGGCGTTGTCCGGCTTCATCGATGCTCCTCCAGCGTCACGCGCAGGCTGTTGAGCGCGCGCCACAAATGCGTCTTCACACTGCCTTCGCTGCAGCGCATGGCCGTGGCGGTGTCGGCCACGTCCAGGCCTTCCCAGATGCGCAACAGGAACGCCTGCCGCTGGCGCAAGGGTAACGCCTTCAACGCGCCGTCCAACGCGGCACCCGCATCGGCACCGGCCAGTCGCGCCAGGGGGCCCACTTCGCCGGGGTCTGGAATATCCGCGAGCAGGTCCGAATCATCGTCATCGTCGCGCGCCGGACGCAGGAACGCCAGCCAGCGGCCGCGCACCGTGCTGCGCCGGTGCCAATCCGTCAGCCGGCTGTCGAGCACCCGGTGGAACAAGGGCGGCCACTCGGCCGCCGGTTTTGTGGCGTAGTTACGCACGAACGCGAGCATGCTGTCCTGCACGACGTCCAACGCCTCGTCCTTGTCGCCGACAGATAACTCAGCCATGCGCAAGGCGCGTCGTTCCACGCCACGCAGGAAGTGATCCAGCCTGACCCTTGCATCGGCAAGCTCACCGTCCTCGGCCTGCATCCAACGCGTCCCGTCCACTCTGGTCCCGATCATTCTAGGCTCTCGACCCGCCCGTTGATCGCCCCAACGCACCACCGGCCGACCGGTTGACATCGACCAAATTCAGCAGTGACGCGGGTTCCGGATCCGCCCCCCTTGTCAAGGGTTGTGCACAGGCTGGAGCTGCCGATGCGGCGATGGGCGCGAATCGCGCGTTTGTCAGATTTTGACTTTTTATGGCAACTTAAATCGTTGTTTTGCAAGCTATATTTCAGATTGATTAAAGATTCGCCAAGCCAAGCAGACACTAGTCGTGACGGCCTTTTCGGGGGTCTGGCCGGCGTTGGTCCACAAGCTTATCCACAGGTCTTGTGGATAAGCGGCGAACTCGTTTAAAAACAATATTTTACGTCATATTTGTCAATATTCTGGCAATAATTGCGCGTAAGCGCGGAAATGGTGTCGGCAGCACTCGGAACGGCCCTGCGGCCTATGCGAAAATGGCGTGTGCCGCCCGCCCCCCTGCCTCGCGACCCGACTGCGCTGCCCATCCTCAAGGTGGCCGTCCCCGTTCCCCTGCCCCAGGTGTTCGACTACCGCGCGCCGCGGGGTACCGGCGTGCGCCCTGGGTGCCGCGTCGAAGTGCCGTTCGGGCGTGACCGCCGCGTGGGCGTGGTTGTCGGCCACGCCAGCGAAAGCGATGTTCCACCGGGAAAACTCAAGCCGGTGACCGCGGTGCTCGACGAAACGCCGCTGGTCAATGGCGAATGGCTGGCCACCCTGCAATGGGCATCGCGCTATTACCAATGCGCCCTGGGCATCGCGCTGGAGACTGCCCTGCCGGTCGGCCTGCGCCAGGCCAAGCCCCTGCCCTTCGAGGGCTATCGCGCGCTGGCGCTGAGCGCGCATGGCCGCCAGATGGTGTCCGACCCGCCGTTGCGCCGCGGCAGCCGCGTGCGCAGCCTGTTCGAGCGCCTGGCCGAGGGCCCGGTGACCTATGCTGCCCTCGATACCGACTTGCCCGGCTGGCGCGACAGCGCAACCGCGCTGCGCCATCGCGGATTTATCGAAACGGTATCCCTGTCTGCCAGTGCACCGGTCGGCGCGCGCGTGCCGGGGCCACCGCTCAATCCCCATCAGACCGAAGCCATCGGCGCGGTCACGGCCAGTTTCGGCCGGTTCCAGCCCTGGCTGCTGGAAGGTGTGACCGGCAGCGGCAAGACGGAGGTTTACCTGGGGCTGGTCGAAGCCGCGCTCGCGCGCGATCGCCAGGCCCTGGTGCTGGTGCCCGAAATCGGCCTGACGCCCCAGACCCTGCGCCGATTCCGCGACCGCTTCGGTCCCGCTGTTCACGCCCTGCACTCGGGCCTGGCCGAAGGCGAACGATCGCGCGCATGGCTGGCGGCGGCGCGCGGGGATGCGAAAGTCATCCTGGGAACGCGCTCGGCCATCTTCGCTCCCTTGCCGGCGCTGGGGCTGATCGCGGTCGATGAAGAGCACGATGCGTCCTACAAGCAGCAGGACGGCTTCCGTTACAGCGCCCGTGACCTGGCACTCGTACGGGCGCGGGCGCTGTCGATCCCCGTCGTTCTGGGTTCGGCCACGGCGTCGCTGGAAAGCCTGGCCAACGCCGAATCCGGCCGTTACGCACGGTTGACCCTGCCGCAACGCGCCGGCGCCGCGAAGCCACCGACCTTGCACATCGTCGACCAGCGCCGCGCCCGGCTCGTGCACGGGCTGGCACCGGAGCTGGTGAGTGCCATCAAGGCCTGCGTACAGCGCGGCGAGCAGGCCCTCATCTTCCGCAACCGGCGCGGCTATGCGCCGGTCTTGCTCTGCCACGACTGTGGCTGGCACGCCGACTGCGAGCGTTGCAACAAACCGATGACGTTTCACCGCGGGCGCGGGCGCCTCGTCTGCCACCATTGCGAGGCGGAGCGGCGTGTTCCGGTGCAATGCCCCGAATGCCACGGGCCGGCGCTGCAACCGCAGGGCCAGGGCACCGAACGGCTGGAGGAATCCCTCGGCGAGCTGTTTCCCGGCGTCCCGGTGATCCGCGTGGACCGCGAGACCACGCGTAACCGCGGTGCCATGGAGGCATTGCTGGACCGGCTGGGGCCGCACCAGTCGGGTATCTATGTCGGCACGCAGATGCTGGCCAAGGGGCACGACCTGCCCAACCTGACCCTGGTGGCCATCCTCGGCGTGGACGAGGGGCTGCACAGTGTGGATTTCCGCGCTTCGGAGCGGCTCGGCCAGCTGGTGGTGCAGGTCAGCGGCCGCGCCGGCCGGGCGCACAAGCCTGGCGCGGTGTATCTGCAAACGCACCATCCCGACCACGCCCTGCTGGCGAAACTGCTGCGGGGCGGTTATCGCGCGCTGGCCGAAAGCCTGCTGGCCGAGCGCCGCGCCGCTGAACTGCCCCCCTTTGCACACCTGGCGCTGCTGCGCGCCGAAGCCAAGGACGGCGAGCGCAGCCTGGCCTTCCTCAACGACGCCGCCGCGGCAGCCCGGGAAACGGAACCGGGCAGCCTCGACGGCATTGAATTCATGGGTCCCTTCCCGGCGCCGATGCCCCTGCGCGCCGGACTTCATCGCTTCCAGCTCATTGCCTCGTCGACCGATCGCGCGCGCCTGCAGGCCTGCCTGCCGCGCTGGCTGGACCGGATCCGGGCGCTGCCCTCGGCGCGCCAGGCGCGCTGGTCACTGGACGTGGACCCGATCGATCTCTACTGACATCACCGAGGTGCAATCGTGAACAACAAGGAGGTACCCCATGTGGTCATTGTCGGAGGCGGATTCGGCGGCCTGTGGGCCGCACGGGAATTCCGCCGGGACGCCGTCCGCATCACCCTGATCGATCGCAACAACCATCACCTGTTCCAGCCCCTGCTCTACCAGGTCGCCACGGCGGGACTCTCCTCGCCCGACATCGCCGCGCCGCTGCGGCACATCCTTCGCCGCCAGGGCAACGTCACCGTGCTGATGGACGAGGTCAGCGGCATCGAACCCGCCACGAAGCAGATCCGATTGGCCGCCGGCGGATCCCTCGGCTACGACTATCTGATCCTTGCCAGTGGCGCGCGCCACGCCTACTTCGGGCGCGATGAATGGGCCTCCCACGCGCCAGGGCTGAAAACCCTGGATGACGCGCTGGCAATCCGCCGACGCATTCTCACTGCCTTCGAACGGGCCGAGGCGGAGGTGGATCCGGAGCGGCGCCGTGCCTGGCTGAACTTCGTCGTGATCGGCGGCGGACCCACTGGCGTGGAGCTTGCCGGCACGCTCGCGGAGATCGCCCGGCACACCCTGCGCCGCGAGTTCCGGCGCGCAGACCCGACGCGCGCGCGCATCGTGCTGGTCGAGGCCGGCACCCGGGTCCTCTCGACCTTGCCCGAGCCGCTGTCGCAAAAGGCCCGCCAGCAACTGGAGCGTCTGGGCGTGGAAGTGCAGACCGGCGCGCCGGTCACGGCCGTGGATGCGGACGGGATCAGCCTGGGCGACGAGCGGATCGAAGCCCGGACTGTGCTGTGGGCGGCCGGCGTTGCCGCTTCGCCCCTGGGGCGCAGTCTCGGCGTGAGCCTTGATCGCGCCGGCCGCGTGCCGGTCGCCTCCGACCTGCGGGTGCCGGGGCACGACGCGGTCTTCGTCATCGGCGACCTTGCCACGCTCAGTGTCGACGGCAAGCCCGTGCCTGGCGTCGCGCCGGCGGCCAAGCAGATGGGCACCCACGCGGCACGCATGATCCGTCGACTGATCGGCGGCCAGAGCACCAGCGGGTTCCGCTACCGGGATTTCGGCAACCTCGCCACGATCGGACGCTGGGCGGCCGTCGCCGATCTCGGACGCGTCCGGCTGTCGGGAATGGTGGCGTGGCTGTTCTGGCTGTTCATCCACATCCTGTTCCTGATCGGCTTCCGCAGCCGGCTGATCGTGCTGATCAACTGGGCCTGGTCCTATTGGACCTACCAGCGCCACGCGCGGATCATCGTCGGCACGGAGCCCGGAGAAACCAGGCCGGCGGCGGATACCGACGCGGTAAACCGCGAACGTGTGGAACCGGCCGGGGCTGACCCCCGCCGCAAAACAGCGGCTGCCCCGTAGCGGGCCCACCAACGAAAACGGCCCCTTCCGGGGCCGTTTTCTTTCATGACTGGCGACGGGGATCAGGCAACGAACAGCGCGCGAATCTTCTTCATCGCATTGGCTTCGATCTGGCGGATACGCTCCGCGGATACGCCGTATTCGTCGGCTAGTTCCTGCAGCGTGGCCTTTTCGCCGTCCTTGAGCCAGCGGCGCGCGATGATGTCGCGGGAGCGGGCATCCAGGCGGGCCAGACCTTCGGTCAGCACTTCGAGCTGGTTATCTTCCTGGTCCTGGTTGGCCAGCGACTCGTACGGGTCGGCGCGATGGTCGACGAGGTAGGCAACCGGGGCCGGCGGGGTGTCTTCGTCCGAATCCTGCGGTGCGTCGAAGCCGACGTCGCGGCCGGCCAGGCGGGATTCCATCTCAAGCACCGTCGCCACCGGCACGCCCAGTTCCTTGGCCACGCTCTGGACTTCCTCGTGGTTCATCCAGCCCAGGCGCTTTTTCGACTTGCGCAGGTTGAAGAACAGCTTGCGCTGCGCCTTGGTCGTGGCGACCTTGACGATGCGCCAGTTGCGCAGGATGAACTCGTGCATCTCGGCGCGGATCCAGTGGACCGCGAAGGAGACCAGGCGCACGCCCAGGGTCGGGTCGAAGCGCTTGACCGCCTTCATCAGGCCGATATTGCCTTCCTGGACGAGGTCTCCCAGGGGAAGGCCGTATCCCTGGTAGCCGCGCGCCACGTGGACCACGAAGCGCAGGTGCGACAGCACCAGCCGTTTGGCGGCCGCGAGATCATTCTCATAGCGCAGCCGTTCGGCCAGGTCCTGTTCCTCGTCCTGGGTCAGCATCGGTACCCGGTGCACGGCGCTGATGTACGCGTCGAGACTTCCAAGGGCACTCGGAATCGGCAGGTTGTTGCTGACAAGGGCAAGGGCTTCACTCATGGCTTGAAACCTCCAATTCTGTGCTTAGGTTAGCACTCGCCAGATGTGAGTGCTAAAGCCGGCGGGAGTTCCCGTTGTTTTTGCAACGGAGCCCTGCTGCGACCCGACCAATATTGTACCAGAGAGTACAGTAAAATAGTTAGGCCGCCGTGAGGGCGGGTGCCGGCCCGACCTGCCAGTCGATCGGGGCGGTCCCGTTCGCTTTCAAGTACTCATTCGCCCGCGAGAAGTGCCCGCAGCCCAAAAAGCCCCGGTGCGCGGACAGCGGCGAGGGGTGGGGCGCCTTCAAGACGCAGTGCCGGCGGGTGTCGATCAGCCGCCCCTTGGACTGGGCATACGATCCCCACAGCATGAACACCAGGCCGTCCCGCTCGCGGTTGAGACAGTCGATCACGGCATCCGTGAAGCCCTCCCAGCCCTTGCCCTGGTGAGAATTGGCCATGCCCTGCTCCACCGTCAGCACGGCGTTGAGCAGCAGCACGCCCTGTTCCGCCCAGCGCAGCAGGCAGCCGTGGTTGGGCGGGGGGATTGCCAGATCACGCTGGATCTCCGCGTACATGTTCCGCAGCGATGGCGGAATGGGCACGCCGGGCATCACGGAAAAACACAGGCCATGGGCCTGGTTGGGGCCGTGGTAAGGATCCTGGCCCAGGATCACGACTTTCACCCGGTCAAAGGGCGTGGCGTCGAGCGCACTGAAAATATGGCGCGGCGGCGGATAGATCACCTTGCCCGCCCGCAGCTCGGTGCGCAGGAACTGCGACAGCGCAGTCATCTCAGGACGCTCGAAGTAGTCACCGAGCCGTTCTTTCCAGCTCGGTTCGAGCTTCAATTTGGATTCGCTCATGGGGCGCTCCGGCAAACAGGCGTCGGGTTTTGCCTGCCTGGCCTCTTTCCGTCAAGCACCGCGCCGCATGGCGCTAGGCCGGATTGAGTTTGCCGCGTGCGTGGAGGCCCACCCGCAGCTGGAACAGCAGCTTGGTAATGAGGAGGCGCTCCTCGATCGGCTTCTCGACCAGGTCGTTCGCGCCGGCCCGCAGGAGGGCGGCCTGGTTCTTGGGGTTGTCATCACCGGTCATCACCAGCACCGGCAGCTGCGCCTTGCTGTAGTTGAACTCGGTGCGGATGCGCTCGAGCAGGTCGCCGCCGGTGAGCTCGCCCTTGAGGTTGACGTCGGTAAGGACGATATCCGCACCCGGCACCTTGCCCTGTGCCTTGGCGGTTTCCAGCAGCGCCAGGGCGTCCTCCACGCTGACCACGTGCAGCACGGTCAGGCCGTGCTTTTCCATCATGCGGCGCGTGGCGAGCGCCACGACGCGGCTGTCCTCGACATAGAGCACTTCGCCAGTGGCGTTGGATTCCGGCCGCACATAGCCGCGGATGAACGACGCCAGCGCGTTGAACCCGAGTGACTTGTCGAAGTAGTCGGTTACCGCCTCCGACAAGGTGCGCGCCACCAGGCGCTCCTGCACATCGCCGGAAACCACCACGATGGGGATGTAGGCCTGCGGTGCGTGTTCGCGGATGTACTGGGCCAGCTCCAGGCCGTCCATGTCCGGCAGGCGCAGGGCGGTGGTGACGAAATCGACCACGCCCGACTCCAGCTGCTGCTTGGCTTCCGCGCCGGTTTCGCAGGCCAGGACGGTGACGCCCGGCAAGTCGGCCTTGAGCACCTGCTCGATCAGGCGGCGCACCACCTTGGATCCGTCCACGACCATCACGCGCGGCTCGTCGCTGGCGATGTGTCGGGTGAGATGCGCTTCCATGGTTCCCCCTGCGGAACTCCGTGCTGTCAACGCGATTGGGACCCTCGATCGAAGCGGCGCCGGAATCGACTGGAGCACGCCACGCTCATTCGGGATGACCTTCGGCCAGATGCCGTGCGGTTGCAAGCATAGCGCCAAGCCAGCCTAAAACGGCACTGATCAGCGGCACCGCAGCCCCCGACATTGGGTTGAGACCGCTCAATACGAAACGATGGTCGTAGCTTTCCAGCAGGTGCGTGACGGGCGCGGCCATTGCCCACTGCACCGCCAGCACCACCAGCAGCGCGAACACACCACTGAAGAGCCCGTACCAGATGCCGGTATACAGGAAGGGCCGGCGCACGAAGCCCGGACTCGCCCCGATCAATTGCATGACGGCAATCTCCTCCGCACGCGACTGGATATCCATGCGAACCGTGTTGCCGACCACCAGCAATGTGCCCAGCGCCAGCAGTCCGGCGAGGATGACGCCGGCACGCTGCCCCAGCCCGAGAATCGCGCCCAGGCGACGCCGCCAGGCGGCGTCGTACTGCACCAGGTCGACATCGGCATCCGCGCGCAGCGCCGCCAGCACGTCGGGCTCGGCGCCGTCGCGACGTTCCTGCGGCGTCACGATCACGACATCCGGCAACGGGTTCACCTGCAGGACATCCAGGGCGTCGGCAAAGCCGGACATGGCGCGGAATTCTTCCAGTCCCTCGGCCGGCGTCTTGCGCTTGACCGCGGTCACGTCAGACCGCGCAGTCACGCGTCCGACCAGGGCCTGCACGCGATCCTCCGCCGTGCCCGGCTTCATGAACACCGTGATCTCGCGCGCGTCCTGCCAGCCACCGCTCAGCCCACGGGCGTTGTCCAGCAGGATCAGGAACAGCAGCGGCAGTGCCAGCGCCAGGCCCATCACCAGCGCCGTCAGTGTCGTTGCCCAAGGCCGTGCGAGCAGGCGCCCGAGACTGGAAAACAAACTATACAAATGCTGATCGCGCCAACTGCGCAGACTCGGCCGGCTGCGCGTGACCGTGCGTTCGGCGGGCCGGGGCGCGGCAGCGGTTTTCAAGCGATTGGCGGGCGCCTTCTTGCGGAACATCACGGATCTCCCGGGCGCCAGTCGTCGAGCAGGCGCCCGTGATCGAGCACCAGCACCCGTTTGCCCATCCGCTTGACCAGCGGCAGATCGTGGCTGGCGATCAGCACGGTGGTGCCGACCTGCTGAAAATCCGCGAAGAGCTGCATGATCTCGGCGGACAGCTGCGGATCGAGATTGCCGGTCGGCTCGTCGGCGATCAACACCGCCGGCTTGGCCACGATCGCCCGGGCTATGCCGACGCGCTGCTGCTCTCCCGTCGATAGCGTCACGGGCGCCGCCCGTTCGCGGTCGAGCAGGCCCACCTTGTCGAGCGAGGCGCGCACCCGCTTGCCCACTTCGTCGCGCGGCAGACCGGCGATGATCAGCGGCAGCGCCACGTTGTCATAGACGCTGCGGTCCATCAGAAGCCGGTGATCCTGGAACACCATGCCGATGCCACGGCGATGCTGGGGAATGCCGCGCGCGCGCATGCCGTGCAGGTTGTGGCCGTTGACCGTGACATGCCCGCGCGTGGGTCGCTCGATCAGTCCGATCAGCTTGAGCAGGGTGCTCTTGCCCGCGCCCGAATGGCCGGTGATGAAGGCCATCTCGCCCGCCGCCAGTTCGAACGACAAGGACTGCAGCGCTTCGTGGCCCGACGGATAGCGCTTGGTGACTTGGTCGAAGCGGATCATTTGACCATCTGGTTCAGATTGAAGATCGGCAGCAGGATGGCCAGCACGATGAAAAGCACCATGGCGCCTACCAGCAGGATGACGGCCGGCCCCAGCACCGCGGTCAACACGGCGAGCCAGCGGTCCAGCTCCTTGGCCTGGTGATTGGCCGCTTCATCCAGCATGCGTTCGAGCTGCCCGGACTTCTCGCCACTGGCGATCAAGCGCAGCGCGACGGGTGGAAAATAGCCGCTGTCAGCCAGCGCCCGGGAGAATGCCCCACCTTCGCGCACACGGTGCGCCGCGCGCCGCATGGCGTCGCGCATAGGCAGGTTGGGAACCACTTGCGCGGCGATGCTCAGGGCATCCAGGAGCGGCACCGCGCTGGCCGACAGCAGGGCCAGGGTGCGCGCCGCGCGTGCCGTATTCGACGCGCGGGTCAGACGCCCCACCAGCGGCAGCCGCAGTACGAGCCGATGCCACGCGAAACGCACCGGTTCGCGTCGCAGCGCGACGGCCACCAGGGCAATGAGCGCCACCAGCGTCAGCGCGATCAGCCAGCCCCAGTCCTTCACGCCCGACGATAAGCCGATCAGTATTTCGGTCGGCAGCGGCAGCCGCTGCTTCAGATTGGAGAACACCCCGACGATCTGGGGCACCACGTACACCAGCAGCCCCGTGACGACGCCGACCGCCACCAGCGTCAGAAGGATGGGATAGGCGAGCGCCGTGAGTACTTTCTGGCGCAGTGCGTCGCGCGACTCGGCGTAGTCGGCCAGTCGCTCGAGCACCGTGTCGAGCCGCCCGGACTGTTCGCCCGCCGCAATCGACGCGCGATAGATTTCCGGAAACGTCTCGGGATACTCCGAGAAGGCAGCCGCCAGCCCGGCGCCTTCCATCACGCGGGCCCGCAGGGCCACTGTCAGGGTACGCGAGCGCTCGTCCTCGCCCTGCTCGGCCAGCGCCGCGAGCGCCTCGTCGATGGGAAGTCCCGCGGCCAGCAGTGTCGCCAGCTGGCGGGTGAAGAGGGACAGTTGCGATGCCGAGAGTCCGCGGCGTCCGAACGTCGCACCCTTGCGCGATTCCTCGACCGCCGTCACCTCAAGCGGATTGAGTCCACGCTCACGCAGAGCCTGGCGCACGGCACGTGCCGTATCACCTTGCAGCACGCCGCGCTGCGTCTTGCCATTGGCATCCAGGGCCTGGTAAGCAAATGCCGGCACGCGAGTTCCGATCGGGTAGGACGAACCCGGATTGTGACCCGAATGGCGCGGCCAGGGCAGCCCCCCGCGGCGCCGGTTTGCGCCGCGGGGCCCGCGTTGCCGGGATCCATGCCCCGGCAGCCCTGTTTCACGAGAAGACCATCACGCTTCCGGCAATTTCGTGGCGCCGCCGGCCACTCCGGTCACGCGGCCGTCGACACCGCCGCGGTCCCCGGCGTCCGTCGTCCGCGCAGGAACGCCGGCGCCAGCAACGTGATCAGGAACAGCGACATCGCACCGCTGATTGACAAGGCCAGCGCCACCAGAGCCCCCAGGTGCACGATCGGCGTGAACTCGGACATCAACAGGGTGAGGAAACCGATCGAGAACACCGCGACGTTGAACACGATCGACTGGCCGCCGTGCCGCACCGCGTGCAGCAAGGCCTCATCGAGCGCCAGCCCCTCCTCGCGGGCAATCTGGATGCGGTGCAGGTAATGCACCGAATAGTCGACGATGCCCACGACCAGGAACGAGATGATCGCCGTGCCGATATTCAGGTCAATGCCGAACGTCGCCATGAAGCCGTAGTAACACACCATCGTGGCCGCGAGCGGCAGCGTGGCAAGGATGCCCTGACGCACTGAACGCAGCCACAGCATCAGCACGGTCGCCACGGCGAGCAGGGCGTACAACGCGCTGGAGAGCTGGCCCTGGATGATTTCGTCGAGCACGCCGGTCCAGATGACAGGCGTGCCGCCGAGCTTCACCTGCACGCCCGGCGGCGTGTTGTCGGCGAGCCAGCGATTGAGCGCTGTCAGAAGCGCGTCGTACTCCGAGGCGCGCGTGGTGTTCATCGTGAACATCGTGACGGCCTTGGAGAAGTCGCGATTGAGCACGTTGGTCAGGTCTGAACCGCCGCCGTTCTCGTACATCAGCACCGACTGCGCGACGATGTCGTCGCCCTTTACGACCGCTTCGGTCCGCTCCCCCGTCTCGGGATCGACACTGACCACCGTTTCGCTCGCCTGGGGCAGGCGGTCGTAGGCCAGATCCATGTCGTGCATCACCAGGTTCAGGCGCTTGATGTACTTCGACAGCGAGTAGCTGTACGTCACATTGGGCTGCGCCGCGAGAAACGTGTCGATCGCCTCGATGAAACGCACCTTGTCGACCGTCAGCATGCCGTCGGGCATGCCCGTGGACACCTCGATCCAGCCCGGGCTCGTACCGGCCACATGCCGGTTGACGAACTCGTCGGCCTGGCGGAACGGATTGTCCTGCATGAAGTAGCTGGAACCGGCGTCTTCCACATGGATACGCGTGGTCATGAAACCCGCGCCAGCCAGCAGTGCCGCAAACCCCAGGCCATACGCAGCGCGATGGCGGATCACGCCACGGAAAAGTCGCTCCAGCGCCTGTCCCAGCCATTCGTGACGGGCCCGTGCCGGTGCCGCGGCGGCGGTCTTCGCACGGCGCCAGCCCAGCTCGCCGAACAGGCTCAGCCATGCCGGCACCAGGAGCAACGCGATCAACTGCGCAAAGGCCAGGCCGATCGCCATGTAGATGCCGAATGACCGGATACTGGAAATATTGGTCATGGTCGCAAACAGGAAGCCGGCCGTGGTCGTGACGGTGGTCAGGATGACGGGCGACACCATGACCCGCATCGTCCGGCGCGCAGCCTCGCGCGCACTGTGTCCGTCGGCCCGCTGCGTGTAGTACTCACTCAGCATGTGGATGGCGTCGGCCCCGCAGATCGTGATCAGGAACACCGGCAGCACACTGGTGATGAGGTCCAGCGGTGCACGGTTCACGGCCATCAGCCCGAGCGTCCAGATCGCGGCCAGCACGACGTTGGTGAGCGGCAGGATCACGCCCAGCGGCCGCCGGAAGAACAACACGAGAACCACCATCACCACGCCGATCACCAGCGGAAACAGCGTGCCCATGTCGCGATCGACCAGCTTCTTCTGCTCGGCAATGAAGATCGGAACGCCGGCGATATGAGTATCGTTGGCCTTGGCGAAGTCCGGGTGCGCGCCGCGATAGTCGTCGACGATCTTCTGGAATGCCTCGTAGGCGCGCAGCTGGCCTTCCGCGTCTTCCTGCTTGACGTAGAGTTCCACCACCACCAGCGCGACGGTGGCATCGGCCGAAACCGCGCCTCCCACCTGCAACGCGTTGCCCATGACTTCGCCGCGCACCTGCTCGGGTTCGGCGCCGCGCCCGACCAGGGGCGGCCGCACCACGAGCACGCCGTCGCGCACGACCATGTTCTCGGTCGCCGCCATGCCCGCCAGCTCCTTGATCGGATTGATCCGACGCGGGAAGAAATCCACAAACGCGCGCTCGGCGTCCTCCAGCGGCAGCTTTGCGGCCAATGCCGGCAGGCTTTCCGCCAGCTTGAAGTCGTTCTGACTCAAACCATCGGCAAGAATGGCGTCAACGGTCGACTTCCATTCGGGCGACTGCGCCGCGTATTTGTCGCGCAGTGCGGCGAGCTGGTCCCGATCCGCATCATTGACCAGCAGCATCCGCCGCGACGCCAGCGTCATGTCGTACACGGCATCCAGCGTCTGGCGGTTGAAGACGCCATTGCGGTTGTGGATGGCGATGAGCGCGGCGTCGAAGGTGCCGGTGAAATCCTGCTGCATCTCCAGGATGGTCTTGCGCGCGGGATGCGTGTCGGGTAGCAGATAGGGGTTGCTGTCCGTCGTCAGCTTTGGCAACTGCAGGAAGAAGAATGCCGTGACGCCCAGCAACGCGAGCAGGACGACGAGCGCATAGCGCTCAACGAGCTTGAGGTACGTCTGCATCGCTGACTCCGGTCTTGAGGATGGACTGGGCGAAGAGCTTGTCGGCGAGCCCCACGTTGTAGCGAACGTTGGAAAACACCAGGCTCGACTTCTTGTCGCTGACGCGGTCATGCATGTCGCTCTGCATGACGGTCCAGATGTCCTGCACCTTCTCCAGGCGCGCCACCGTCATCACTTTGAACTCGACGCCCTTGGCGTCGTAGTAGCTCTGCTTGAGCACCACGTCCGACTCCTTGTCGACCCACACGACGGTGCGGTAATAGCCCGTCCGCGCAACCACTTCATCGCTGGAGGGCGTCCGCTCCACCACCCAGCAGGCGCGCCCGAGGATCGACTCCTCACCGGTGATCTTCTGTGTGTAGTCGGTGACACGCACTTTCTCAAGGTCGATGTAGGCAAACTCGCTGCCCATGAAGCTGCCACGCTTGTCAGTGGCCGCGATGCGGCGCACCTGGCGGAACGCCGGCAGGTAGATCCACTGGTCGTCGATCTTTCCGACCTTCTCGTCGTAGGTGAACGTCTGGAAACCGACGCCTTTCACGTCGTTCGGATCGGTGAAGTACAACAGCAGCTTTTCGTCGCCACCGAAGTCCTTCTGGAAGTAGCGCAGCTTGCGCGTGCGGGTTCCGCCCTTTTCGTCGATGAGGACCAGGTCCAGGTCGGAGTAGACGTCCTGCCCGTCGTTGCGCTGGCGCACCTCGGCCATGAGCGTCGTGGCGTCCGGCGTTGTTGCGCCGGCGGTGCCGGCAAGGCAGGCGCCAAGCAGCAGTGTGCATAGTCTCGATGTCATTGCATCATCTCCAGCGGTCAGAATTGGCGGCGCAGTTCCAGGCGCAACCGGTCGCGGTCGCGGAACTGCCCGAAGAAACCCGTGTCGTCGCCGCTGAGCAGGTCCAGCGTGCCTTCCAGCTGCCAGCGATCGTTGAATTGCCATGCACTGCGCCATTGAAGCCAGGCGCCATCACCGTTCTGCGGCATCACGCTGTAGGCCAGGCGATGCGTGAATCGGCCGCGATGTGTCGTACCCGTCGCCGATGCGGTGGCGATGGACGCGTGCTCGGGCACGCCGTAGGAGGCGTGCCAGTCGTCGATCCATCGGTCATTGAGCTGGAAGGAGAACACCCAGTCGCGCCAGGTGTAATCGGCGCCGGCAAGCACGTTCCAGGTACCGGCCCGGGCCACGCCGCGGACCTGCCCCAGAGCGGAATAGGCGGCATCGGGCGTGAAGGTCGATTCCCCGCGCAGCACCCAGCCGCTTTCGAGCGCATAGGCCAGGCCAAGCCCGAACGTCATCTGGCGCCGGTATTGAGCGCCCACAGCCACCCGCGCCGGATCATCCAGCGCGTAGACCGGATCGTCGTTCCAGCCGCTGAATCCCAGCAGGCTGATATCCAGCGCTCCCCGCGTCGTCGATAGCTGGACTCCGACCTCGCCATTGCGCACGTTTCGCGATGGCCGCCGCTCTCCTTCGGGTAGCAAGCCCAGTGATGCGATCCGTCCCGGCAGATCCAGGTCATAGGGCGAGCCCGCCGCGGCGAAGCGCGTAGGTGTGAAGTACGGCAGCCACACCGCCTCCACCGTCCACTCACCTACCGGCCCCAGCCCACGCAACATCGGCACGGCGAGGCGATAGTCGCCGAGGTCGGGAAGCACGTAGTCGCGCAGGTCCAGTGGATTGACCAGATCAAACACCCGCAGGTTATCCGCGCGGCCCCATACGACCTGCTGCAACCCCGCTGACCATTGCCAGTCACCGAAGGTGCGCGCGAGGTACAGCTCACGCCAGTCGAAGTGCGCGCGGTAAGCGTCGCAGGCCGGTGCAGATGCGTCACAGGCCGCGTCATTCCAGCGGTGCCGCGCCTCGGCTCGAAGCTCGAATCCGCCAAGCGACTGCGCGTACCGCAGCTTCAGCACCGTGCCGCGCTCGTAGGCGGCACCGTCGGTAATGCCGGCGCTGTATACCGCGCCGATCGAGCCGTCGAAGGCCGGCACAGGCGCCGCGGCTCCCGATGCCGCCAGTACCAGTACGGCACTTACATACCGCATGTATAGCCCCCGTCGACCACGAAACTCTGCGCCGTTACGCCGGATGCTGCAGACGCGGCCAGCCACGCCACCATTTCCGCCACTTCCTCTTCGCGGACGAAACGCTTGATCGGCATCTGCCGGCGCGCGTTGCGCAGCACCTGTTCGGGTGTGCTGCCGACCTGGCCGGCCTGGGCCTCCAGCTCACGGCGCAGCATCGGCGTATCCACCCAGCCGGGCAGGACGGCATTGACTGTGATGCCGCGCGACGCCAGGTCCAGCGCCAGCGCCTTGGTGTAGCCGAGCAGGCCATGCTTGGAGGCGCAGTAGGCTGTATTGCGTACCTTGCCGGCACGCCCCAGCACCGAGGCAATATTGATGATGCGCGCTCCGGACGGCATGCGCGGCAGACATTCCGCCGTCAGCGCCGCCGGCGCATCCAGGTTGATGGCCAGGACGCGCGCCCAGGTCTGGCGATCTTCCGGGTCATTCTCCGGCGAGATGCCCGCATTGTTGACCAGGACGTCGACCTGTCCCGGCAGGCGCGGGCGCACCAGGGCCAGCCAACCCGCATCGGCCAGGTCGACCACGGTGGCTTCAACGACGGAGCCCGCCTCACGGCAGCTTGCCGCGATATCGGCAAGCGCGGCGGCGTCGCGATCGATCAAGTTCAGGTGAGACCGGGCACCAGCGAAATGCCGCGCGATGGCCGCGCCGATTCCCATGGCGGCGCCGGTAATGACGATGTTTCGCGTGGTCATGTCAGGCCATCTTCAAGCCACCGTCGAGATGCAGGATCTCGCCGGTGACATAGCGATTGCGCGGGCTGGCCAGGTACATCACGGCGTCAGCCACTTCACTCGGTTCCGCAATGCGTTTGAGCAGCAGCCGGGCGTAGATTTCCGCCTCGCCGTGCGCACGGATGTGCTCGGACATCGCGGTATCGATCACACCCGGTGCAACCGCGTTCACGAGCACGCCCTTGGGTGCGAGCTCGACGGCAAGCGCCTTGGTGAACGCTTCCAGTCCGCCCTTTGCGGCCGCATAGTTGCTTTGTCCACGCCCCGGCTTGCTCGCCGCCGACGAGGAGATGTTCACGATGCGGCCGTAGCGGCGACCGAGCATCATCATCGCCAGCGCGCGCGTGAGCCGGATGGGCCCGAGCAGGTTGGTGGTGATGACCTCGGTCAGTTCCTCGTCACTCATCGTGAGCAACAGGTTGTCGCGGGTCACACCCGCGTTGTTGACGAGAATGTCGAGGCGATCGAACTGGTCGCGGAAAGTGGCGGCGATGCGATCCACATCGCCGCGATCAGCCATGTTGCCGCGATAGAGCTCGACCCGACGACCCAGCGCGCGGATCTCGTCCGCCACCTGGTGCGCCGCTGCTTCATCGGAACGGTAGTGCACGGCGATGTCGGCGCCTTCGCTGGCCATGCGCAGGGCAATGGCGCGGCCGACACCGCGACTGGCGCCGGTAATGAATGCAACCTGTCCTTCCAGGACAGCCGGAACCGCCGCAGCGGTCACCGGCTCAGTGGCAATGATTTCCATTTTTCTATTATCCCATTTTCTACAAGGAATTGCCGCGCTTGAAATCCGCCAGGCCGAAACCATGCAGGCGCGCCAGCGCTGCGATCTCGCGCACCTGCTGCGGCGTGATCGACCCGTAGGAGTAGTTGCCCCGGTGTCCCGACAGGCCGAGCACCGCCGTCTCGGCCATGCAGGCATAGATCTGGCCGGCGCCGAGGTAGGCGCGTGCACCCGGGTGCAGGCTCTCGCCATTGGGCGTGGCAACGATGCCGCCTTGCAGGTAGATCACATCGGGGCGGCCCGCCAGCGTCTCGGCGCGCACGTTGTGCGGCACAGCGACATCGCACACCACCGCATCCGGTGCGAACACCGCCGCATCCAGGAATGGCTCCGGCGCGTTGGCGCCGCACAGCACGGCCTGGCAACGGCGGATGTCATCAATGGTGCCGATTCGAATGTAGGGGTCGTGGCCGTGCCGCGCCACGAGGGCCTCGTGCAGCCGGCGTCCCGCATCACGCGGCGCCCCTTGGCGGAGCCATTCGTTGACCAGCGGTTCCTCCAGCAGCCGCGCAACCAGTCCACGCGGCGGCGTTCCCGACTGCAGCAGCGATTGCCATGCCGCGTCGTAGATCGCTTCCACTGTCTTCTGGATGCGCGCCCGCGAACCGTCGCGGCCGCTGCCGATCAGCGTCAGGCGCGTGGTCTTCTCCGCCAGCATCGCCGCATAGGTCGAAGCGATATTTCCCGCGGCGCCGACAATGGCGACGTCCATCTCGGCAAAGTCCCAGCCGCGGTCGGCCACGGCGCGCTCCAGCGCCTCCAGGGACATCGCCACCGTCAGTGCGTTGCCCGACGTCAGCCCCATTTCGTTGATCGTCAGCGCCGTGCAGTTGTTCGTGACGATCGAGGTGTACATACCCAGCCCGGCGATCTCGCAACCGTCCTCGCGCGCCGATTCGATGCGCTCTTCGATGTCGTCGCGGATCTCTTCCAGGTCGGCGCGCACCAGCCAGTCGCCCATCTGTTCGGAGGCCACGCAAAGCGGATAGAGAATGAAGTCCACCGCCGTGCCCAGCGGCGAACGCATGCGTACCGCCGGATACGGCGCGCTCTTCTTCACGGCCGCCATGTTGAGCACGAAGCGGCGCAGTTCGCTGTCGTCCATCTCTGCCAGTGCGGGTTCCACCTGGCGCAGCCAGTCCGGGCTGATCAGGTGGTTGATGAAGGCGACCTTGCGCGCCGGCCGTATCGGCGCTGCCGCCACCGGCATCTCGATGTGGCCGCGGCCGAATTCCCGGATTTCGTTTCGCGGCAGTGCACGCTCGGGCGAGCTGAGCGGGAAAACCAGGTGCAGCGTGTCTTCCGCACGCAGAATGCGGCAGACGCGGTCGAGCGCGTCGACCACCCGCGCGATGGCGTCGTCGTCGAGGTAGACGGACGGCTCAAAGCGCAGCACGTTGGGCGAACTACCGGTCGGCGCGATGCGGATACCTTCGATGCGCAGAAGGTAGCCGGCGATGAAATAGCCCAGCGAGTCGGCGTAATCCGTGGTGCGCAGGATCTGCGAGTACGCCGCGTCACGCGGGTGGAACTCCAGCCCCAGGAACAGGCCGCGGCCGCGGATGTCCTTGATCACGTCCGGATAGCGGTCCCGCAGGCTTTCCAGCCCGCGCTTCAACGCATTGCCCCGCTCCGCCGCCTGGCGGTAGAGCGCGCCATCGTCCCGTTCCAGTTGTTCCAGCACCGCCAGCGCGATGCCGGATGAGAAGTCATCTTCCGCAAAGGTGGAACTGTGAACCAGACCAAAGTCCGTGTCGTAGCGATCCTGCCGGATCAGCAGCGCTGACAGCTTGGCCAGGCCACCGCCGAGGGATTTCGACAAGGTGTAGTAGTCGCCGCGCAAACCGATCTGGCTGGAGGCGAGGAAGGCGCCCGTTCGCCCCATGCCGCTCTGGATCTCGTCGATGATCAGCGGGCAGTCCTGCTGGTTGCAGAAGGCGCGGATGGCGCGTCCGAATTCCACATCCACGCTGTGGATACCGCCCTCGCCCTGGATCGGTTCGAGCAGGAAGGCCGCGTATTGCGGCCACGGCCGCCGGATCAGTGCGACCTTGCCGTCGACGATGCCGACGTCGAACAGCTCGCTCTCCTCTTCCCGGGCGATCCGGTCCAGCGCGGCAGCATCGTTCATCGCGATGAAGCGCGTCTTCAGACCCAGCGACTGGAAGGCGCGGCGGAAGTTCTTGTTCCAGGTCAGCTGAACGCTGGTGGCCAGCTTGCCGTGGAAGGACTTCTCCAGCGCCAGGAAGATCGGTCGGCGCGCCATTTCCTTGCTGTTGTGATTGATCAGCGCCACGATCAGGTCATCAAAGCTGCGCACGTCGAAGACGTACTCGCGCATGTCGGTGGATTCGTACAGATCCGGCGGGATCTCCACCACGCCGCGGCGGATCGCGTCACGGACGTGCTCGATGTTGAGCGTGATGGCATCGAGCAGGCGCTCGAGCTTCTTCACCCGCTCCAGTTCCGCGTGCTTGATCGCGGCCTCGATCGCCTCGGCGCCGGTGTTGGCGAGGGTCACCACGAAATCGGTATCGCTGCGGCTGTCGCGACGCACGATCTGGTTGAGCGCCCGCGCCAGCTCGCCGGTCTTGCCGCGCAAGGAGAATTGCGCGTGCACCGGCACGCCGGCATCCAGCATGCGGCGGGCCGCATCCAGTACGACCGGTGGATTGTGCCCCAGGAGCAGGGCGCCGTACCCACCGAGGAGGTCGAGCACGCGCCGCTCCGCGCCACTGGCGTCTCGGTAGTACATGTAGTCGCCCTGCGCCCGCTCGTAGCGGACATCGAGCCCGATGGCCCGCAGCACTTTCGCCAGTCGCGGCTTGACGTACTGCCCGTAATGTTCGTCCATGCAATCCTCGATAGTGGTCAGGCCGCGCGGCTTACCGTGACGGCGGAGAAGAATCCGGAGAAGCCCTGCTGCAGGCAGAGCACATGTTCAAAGCGGCCCGTGCGTGGCGTCGCCCGCACCCAGTCGGGTCCGGCGAGCACAGGCTGGTCCAGGCCTGGAATGGCCGGGAGTTGGTCATTCGCCAATACCTGTGTTGCCAGGGCCAGGTCAGCCAGGGCACCGGCAGCCGGCACTACGCCGGTGATAGCGCGCGCGGACGACACGGGCACCGCCTCCGGTACCGCGGCCTGGATCTGCCCTGCCTCGAAGCGGTCCAGCGCGGGATGGCCGCGCCCGTCGGCCATCACCGCAACCGGCCCTTCCAGGGTTGGCAGGTGGCGCGCCACGCTGCGATAGCCGAGTTCGGCGCCGTGATCCGTGTGGTTTTCCAGGCGATTGATGCGCGCGGCGTAGCTTTTCGCCCCATGCACAAGCGCGTGCGTGCGTGCGCCGCGCGCCCGCGCATCCGCGGGACGCTCCAGCAGCAGCGCCACCGCGCCCTCGCCCAGTACGGTACCGCTGGCCTTCTGGTCGAAGGCGGCTAGCCGGTCGGGAATGGCGCCATCCTGTCCGAGCAGGCCGCGGCCCCACAGTTCCGCCAACGTGAAGGGTTCGGCGTAGCTGCCGCAGGCAACCACCAGCGCGATGTCGCAATGGCCATGCGACAGCTCGAAAACAGCGCGACGCAGTGCGGCGATGCCCGCCGCTTCGTTCTGCACATACGCCGCGCCAACACCGCGGCAGCGGAACGTCAGGCTGACCAGTGCCAGGGCGTTGTTCGCCAGGCCCTTGATCGAGATGAACGGGTCGGCGCCGCGCCGGGACAGGGCCAGCCGGCCGAGCGCGTTGTAGTCGATATTTCCGCCCGGTTGCCGCGCGGCCAGCACGGCGGCGCGCACCGAGCCGATATCCGGCTGGGTGTAATCCCCTTGACCGGAGAACAGGCCACGACGGTCTTCGGCGACGCTGTCCCAGTCCAGCGCCGCATCGGCGATCGCCTGGCCGGCCGCATGCACCGCCCATTGCGACGGCTCGGTGCTGTAGCGGCGCAACTTGAACGGCACGGACTCCAGCGCGTCCCTGCGCAGACCGGCGGCGATACCACCGTAGACCGTAATGCGCTGGGTGCGGAACAGGGCGTGCCCGAAGGCACCCAGCGCAGGCGTGTCCTCGCACCACTGCTGCCAGTGAGGTGCGACACCCGCACCACTGGGAAGAACACTGCCGATTCCCGTGATCGCGACGGGCGGTAGATCAGCTCGCATGACGTAACTCCCCGGCGTCCGGATGTGCTCTCACGGCGATCACGGCGTTGAGGCCGCCAAATCCGAAGGAGTTGCTCAGTGCCGCGCGAACCGTGCGCTGGCGGGCCCGGGTCCCGGGGACGTAGTCCAGGTCGCAGCTGGCATCCGGCTGGCTCAGGTTCAGCGTCGGCGGCACCTTTCCATCGGCCACGGCGAGCACCGTTGCTACGCATTCGGGTGCGCCCGCGGCGGCGATCAGGTGTCCGATCATCGACTTGTTCGACGACACCGCGATGGATCGATAGTGCTCGTGCTCGGCGAACACACGCTTGATCGCCAGGGTTTCGGCCGGGTCGTTCAGCGGTGTCGACGTGCCGTGCGCATTGATATGGTCAATGGTGTGCGGTGACAGCTGCGCATCACGCAGCGCCCGCTGCATGGCCATGGCGGCACCGTCGCCATTGGGATGCGGGGCCGTGATCCGGTACGCGTCCAGCGCGCTGCCAAAGCCGGCGATTTCCGCGTAGATGCGGGCACCACGTGCACGCGCCGATTCCTCGCTCTCCAGCACCAGCATGGCCGCGCCTTCGGCGGCGACGAAACCGGAGCGGTCACGGTCGAACGGTCGCGACAGCGCGGTTCCGAACTGGTCGGCGACCGAGGGCGCGCCGAGCAGGTGGAGCCCGACCATCGTCGAGAGGTTGAGTACCGAGTCAGCGCCGCCGACCAGCATGACGTCGACTTCGCCGCGACGGATCATGCGGAATCCGTGGCCGATGGCGTGCGCCGCGCCCGCACAGGCGGTCGAGAAGTGAATCACTGGTCCTGCGGCGCGCAGGGTACGTGCCGCGCGCGCGGCCAGGTGATCGTTGCTGTTGACCAGGCCGCTGTGCGGATTGAGCGCATCGACGCGCCGATAGAGTTCGGCCCACGAAGGGCCGTCGGCCTGCATCGCCAGCAACATGTCGGCCGGATCGCGTTCGGGCACACCCGAGCCGATCGCAACGCCCACGCGCATCGCAGGGCTCGCCAGTAGCGAATCGCCCGCGTCCGCGATGGCCTCGTCGACGGCAGCCATGCCGAAGCGGCTGCGACGCTCCATCGGCTGGTCCCACCAGTCGGCGTGGCGATGCGCCGCACTGAAGGCGTCCCAATCCACCGGCGCGGCGTACTTCACAGGGAAGTCCGCAACGCCTTCCAGTGACCAGGGCGCGATCGCCGAGCGACCTTCGCACAGCCCGTTCCAGAGCGGGCGCCAGCCCAGGCCCAAGCCCGTCACCGCGCCGAGGCCGGTAACGACGACACGACGCGCGTTCATGCGTCACCTCCGCCAAGCACGGCGACCGCGCACTGTCCGAGCGGCGCCAGGGTGATGACCAATGCATTGCGCGCGACTAGCGGACGCGCCTCAGCGGCGCGTCCGTTGGAACTCCAGCAGCGGCCTTCGCGCAGGCCGGTCACGGCCAGGTTGGCGGCCACCAGGGCAGCCGCCGGACCCAGTCGGCCGAATACACGCTCGACGGCGAATCGCGGTGGCGTATCCAGCTGCCAGCGCGCGTCGAGGACGCGCCCCAGTGCGACGACCTGCGCCGAATGCCAGGGCGCCGAGTACAGCAACCAACCGATGTCCTCGTTGCGGCGCGACGCCATGGCGAGCGCCGCGTCGATCAGGCTGCCCAGAACTTCTTCACCCTGCAGCCGATGGCGTTCGAAGCCGCGCGCATATCCCAGCAGCAGGACATCATCTTCAGCGGCGGCGTGCTCGAGCATCACGCAGCCGGCGGCCTCCGCGGGCGGAAGGCGTGCAGGGGAAAGATCCCACGCCGCCAGTTGCACGGGCAGCAAGGGATCGAGCTTGGGCGATACGGCTCCCACAAGGGCCTCGTCGCAGTCGCCCTCCGCGACCGCGCAGGCGCCGTCAATCAGCGCATTCAGTCCCGCGTCGGCGAAGGCCGAGTACACCGCGAGGCTGCCGCTGATGCGCAAGGTCGACGCGATGTGCGCCGCGGCCGAGCTGTTGAGCATCGACAACCCGGAAAACGGCGGTGTTTCCCGCTGCAGGTGCACGCCGAACGGGGTGCGCCGGCCATCCTCGTGCCAGTTCTGCAGCGCCGACCAGGTGGGAATCGGCTCATCCACCATGGGCAGCCCCAGATACAGGCCGGTTTGTGCGCGCTGCTCCACTTCTGCGATGCCGGCCGTGTCGGCCGCTGCCGCAAGCATCAGGCGCGACTGTTTCTCCATCGTGCGTGAGAGCTTGCGGTCCAGCCCCAGTGATTTGAGGTCCGGCTCTCCGGCAGCGCGAACGCCCTCGATGCCGAGCGTGTGCGCGTCGGGCCATGGCGGCGCCTGCAACGGTGGCGGTGATGCCAGTGAGGCGATCACCTGCTGCCAGTCGTTGCCGAACGCCGAACGGATCGACGGGCGGCGCAGTGCAACGCGCGCATGCATCACGCGGCCTCCAGGATCAGCGAGACATTGGCGCCGCCGAAACCAAACGAATTGCTCAGCACGCGCCGGACCTTCATCGGCCGCGGCTGCGTCACCACGTCCAGCCCGGAACACGCCTCGTCGGGCTCGCAGTAGTTGGCCGTCGGCAACAACAGCTGGTTCTCCAGCGACAGCACCGACAGCACGGCCTCGACCGCGCCGCTGTTGGCGAGGGAATGGCCCAGCGCAGACTTGTTCGCCGTGACCGGCACCTGGCCGATGCGCTCGCCAAAGACCTGCTTGAGCGCCATTGCCTCGCAGGCGTCGTTGGTCGGCGTCGAGGTGCCGTGGGCGTTGACGTGGTCGATATCGGCCGGCGTCAAACCCGCATCTTCCAATGCCAGCCGGATACAGCGTGCGTACTCGGTGCCATCGGCATCGCTGGAAGTGATGCGGTGCGCTTCCAGCACCCCGGCAAAACCCTTCACCCGCGCCAGGATCCGCGCGCCGCGCTGGCGCGCATGCTCGGCCGATTCGAGCACCAGGAAGGCGCTGCCCTCGCCCATCACGAAGCCATAGCGTTCGCGGTCGAACGGGCGGCTGATCGCCGCACCCTGCACGCTGCTGCCGTCGGCCAGCGCGCCCACGCCGTTGAAGGCGACGAAGGTCATGAAGTTGCACGGCGTCTCGGTCGCGCCGGCGAGGGCCACGTCGATCAGGCCTGACCGGATCTGCTGGGCGGCCGCACCGATCGCCATCGCGCCGGCGGCACAGGCTTCGCCGTGGGCACCGTGGTGCTCCTGCAGGCCGAAGCGACGCGCCAGCGCGAGCGTGGCCAGATCCTGCTGTTTGTGGAAATAGTGGTGCTCGATGCTGCGGCGGTCCGCTTCGACCAGCGCATCCAGATAGGCATCGAAGTCGATCGATTCGCCGTGCACATCCAGCATGGGCGCCAGTTCGGCGATGGCATGTTCGTCAAACAGCTGACGGTTGCTGGCGAGGAACACGCCGCCATGATTCTCGACCGAACCGCCAAGTCCCGCCTGCTGCCAGGCCATCGTTGCGGCCGCCATCGCCAGGCGCGTCTGGCCGCCCCATTCGGGCTCCACCTGGCCAATCAGCGCGTCGACGCGGCTCCAGGTCACCTCGTCGACGAAGGCGCAGGCGGGATTGCCGAAACCCATGCTGGTCAGTTCGGCGTTGTCGCGTATCAGGGTCTGGCCACCAGCCAGCCGGTCAAACAGCGCCTGCGCGCCCAGCGTACCGGCACACACCACACCCACGCCGGTGACGACGACTTCCTGCGGTTCTATTTCAGTTTCGGAATACATGGCCCTTCATCCGAGCAGATGGCAATCACGAAGATGCAGAAACCTGCGCCGCGCCATTTCGACGCGACGGGCAGGAACGACTGCGGTAGTCAGCGGGGAACGGTGTTACGCGGCGGCGACTTCCTCACGCTGCCGGGGGGCAACCAGCGCCGCCATGGACGCGGCGATCGCCTCGTCGCCGCTCAGGGGTTTGAGCGGCGCATTGCAGCCGGCGCAGACAGGCTTGCCGGACGGCGCGGCAACCGCCGTCGTGTGCTGGCAGTCCGGGCACTTCTCCGGCAGGTGATCGAGGATGCGCAGGCACAGCAGCGCCCAGTTGCGCACGGTGGCGTTGCCCATCACCTGCGCCGGATACATACCGGCCGACGCCTGCTCCGACGAGTAGGCGAAGAAGCTCTTCTGCAGCGCGACTGCGCCTGCCTGGCTGAGACGACCGTTGTCATAGGGCGCCTGTGGATCACCGGCAGCGGCAGCGTAGTGATCGAGCACGCTGCGCTGCGGCAGCACGATACCCAGCTGGCGCTCCAGGCTGTAGCGCATCTCGACGAAGTCGAGCGACTCGGCGCCCAGGTCGTCGCCGATGGCCGAGTCAGGAGTGATCTCGTCAGCGCCAAGGCCGAGCACGTTCTGCAGAGTGGCCTGAACCAGCGCCACCATCTTGTTTTCGTCGTAGGGATTCTTCATGACCGCATTACTCCAGTGAATTAGCACCATTCCCATGAACCGGTTCTACGATGACAACCATCCGACTACGTCCTGGCGCATACCACCGGTCATTCCTGCCTGTTGGCGAAAGCGTCAATACCTCTGACACCTCTGGCACGGATACGCAAAAGGACCCGCGGAAGTGCCAGATCATTTCGGGCACAAGTCGCAAATTGAGAGACACGCAACATATCGATTAACGCGCCGCATGTTGCTTACTTCACATTGCAACAAGCGCAAAGAAGGCGGCGCCCATATCACGTATCTGCATGTTTGCGGCGACCCGAACGGTCATCGCGCCGAGACGAAACCCTTGTGGGACAGGCAACTTCCTGTTAAGTGCCGCGAAGGCACACTCCGGTTAAAGGACGACGCCCGGTGCACTCACAAAAACGCCAATCCGTTCACAAAGCGAACAATGCTAAACGGCACCGGCATCTGCGTGCTGCTTGCACCAAAAATGCATGCAGCAGCGTGCCGGGCGCAAAATGCGTGTTGTGAAAGCCATTTAGAATTCCATATCCGGACAACTCCGCGACCACTGGACCCGCATGCATACGATTGCATGCCCGCGCTGCGACAACGGGACAGGACACACCCGCGGCAATCTGCCGCAACGCTGCGCAAATGCCGCAACGCGCAGGACGCGACCAGGAATCACCGGGGGCTTAAGACGAAAAAGGCCGGGTAGGTTCTCACCCACCCGGCCCAGTCGCCGCAAAAGTAGCGTACGCGAGTTCGCTATTTGTTCCTGGCCAGCACGCTGTGACGGATTCCGTACGCGAAATAGATCGCCAGGCCCACCAGCATCCATACGCCGAAACGCCACCAGGTCGCCCAGGGCAGTTTCGACACGAGCCATGCCGAGAAGATCACGCCGATAATGGGCACCGCGGGCACGAACGGCGTGCGGAACGCCCGCTTGACGTCGGGCCGCGTGCGACGCAGCACGATAATCGCGGAACAGATGACGATAAACGCGCACAACGTGCCGATATTGACCAGCTCCGCCAGTTCGCCGATCGGCAGCGCACCGGCAGCGAGCGCCGTCACCACGCCCAGCACGAGCGTCGGGCGATAGGGCGTGCCGTAGGTCGGGTGCACTTTCGCAAACCACGCGGGCAGCAGGCCGTCACGCGCCAGCGAGTACCAGATGCGCGCCGCGGCCAGCATGAAGGCAAACACGACACTGATGATGCCTGTCACGGCAGTGGCCGAAATTGCGATACGTACCCAGGTGAGGCCCAGTGCGCCGAAGGCGTTGGCGACGGGGGCGTCATTGCCGAGGGTCGAGTAGTGGGCAACGCCCGTCAGCACCATCGAGATCGTGAGGTACAGCACCATCGATACGGCCAGCGACAACAACACGGCGCGCGGCAGGTCGCGCTGTGGGTTTTTCGCTTCCTCAGCCGCCGTAGTGAGCGTGTCGTAGCCGAACACGGCAAAGAAGACGACGGCCGCCGCGGTCACGACGCCGTTGAATCCGTAGTGACTCACGCCCTTGGCATCCACCACTTCGGCGGGGATGAACGGAAACCAGTTATCGGGATTGACGTAGAACACGCCCACGCCAATCACCAGCGCAACGCCAAGCACCTTGATCGCCACGATCAGGGTGTTGAAACGCGCGCCCCACTCCGTCCGCACGGTCAGCAGGCCCGCAACCGCCAGCGCGACGACAGCGGCGATGACATTGAACACGCGCCCGTCACCGGTGCCCATCGCACCCTGTGCCCAGACGGGCAGATGGATACCCATCGCCGCGAGCAGGTTCTGCAGATAACCCGACCAGCCACTTGCCACCGCGGCGACGATGAGGGCGTATTCGAGCAGGAGGTCCCATCCGATCAACCACGCCACGCCTTCGCCCAGCACGGCATAGCCGTAGGTGTAGGCACTGCCCGTGACCGGAATCATTCCGGCGAATTCCGCGTAGCACAGCGCCGCTGCGGCGCTGGCAATGCCGGCGATGATGAAGGCGAGCGCCACCGCAGGGCCTGCGTTGGTCGCCGCCTGCTGGCCGGCCAGCACGAAGATGCCCACGCCGATGATGCCGCCCAGGCCGATCGCCGTGAGCTGCCACAACCCCAATACGCGCCGGAAATCGCCGCGGCTTCCCGCCTCGGCCTGCAACTGTTCGATCGTCTTGTGCCGCGTGATCGTCTCAAACAAGCTCATGGAGCACTCCTGGCTGGCCATTCCATCGGCTGGCAACACCAGCCGTCACTGCGGAAAGCCCGCCGGCACGCTGCGCACCGGCAGGTGATGAAACAACAGGATCAGCTCGCCGCCTGCACCGTGCGGCGGACGGCAGCAATGCTCGCGCCCACGCTCACCAGGCAGGCGCCGGAAACGCGTTCGCGCCAGACGGCGACACGCGGGCTGGCTGACAACGTGCTGCCACGCGCCGCGAGCCAGCCGTAGACGGCGAGAATCGGCACCTCAACCACGAAGCACAGCACGCCGTACAACGCGTATTGCGGCAGCAGCGGGTAGCCGGGATCGAGAAACTGCGGCAACAGCGCGCCGAAGAACAGCACGGATTTCGGATTCGCCAGCTGCCCGAGCATGCCCTGCAGGAAAGGACGCGCCAGCAGCGGAACCGTCCTTGTTTCGCTGGGCATGGCGTTCTTCTTCGCCAGTGCGATCGTGCGCAGTCCCAGGTAGATCAGGTAGAGCGCACCGATCCACTTGATGATGTGGAAGACGGTTTCCGACGTGGCGAGCAGTGCGCCCAGTCCTGCGATGCACAGCAGGTAGTAGATGCCGTTGCCGGCCTGCACGCCGAGCGAGGCGTAGAAACTGTCGCGCCAACCGGACTTCACGGCGTGGCCCACGACCAGCAGGACCGCCGGTCCGGGAATCAGGCACATGACCAGCAGCGTCGCCGTAAAGGCTGCAACCACATCCCAATGCATAGCGGCGGACTCCACGAGGATATCCGCCAGAGCATAGAAGATTCGCCGCGGCGCCGCTGGAATTTTGCGGCATGTGGCGGCGCGCGGGCGGCGGGCCGCCTTGCAATCGACGCAAGGCGGCCCGCAACGGTCAGGGCGTATCCAGGGCCGGTGTCGCCTGGCCGCGCTGGCGCAGGTAGTAGTAGGTCGGCACGCCCAGCAGCACGATGCCCAGGCCCGGCCAGGTGTAGGTCGGACGCCAGATCAGCAGCGCCACGCAGATCGCCACCGCCAGCGCGATGTAGAGCGCCGGCAACAGCGGGTAGCCGAAGGCACGATAGGGGCGCTCCGCCTCCGGACGCGTGGCGCGCAGGCGGAACAGCCCGGCGATGGTGAGGATGTAGAAGAGCAGCACGACGAAGATGACGTAGTCGAGCAGATCGCCGTAGCGGCCGCTCAGGCACAGCACCGAGGCGTAAATCGCCTGCAGCCACAGCCCCCAGCCCGGCACGGCGCGCTTGTTCAGGGTACCGACCTGACGGAAGAACAGGCCGTCATTGGCCATCGTGTAGTACACGCGGGCACCCGACATCACCAGCCCGTTCACGCAGCCAAACGTGGACACCATGATCAGCAACGCGATCACGGTCGTGCCGGCCGGACCGAATGCGGCCTGCGCCGCGGCGACACCGACGCGGTCGGCTTCGGCGTGCGCAATGCCGTCCAGCGGCATCACCGCCAGGTACATCAGGTTTGCCACGACGTACAGGGTGCAGACGATCGCGGTGCCCAGGAACAGACTGAGGCCGACATTGCGCTTCGGATCGCGGATCTCGCCGGCAATGAAGGTGACGCTGTTCCAGGAGTCGGACGAAAACAGCGCGCCGACCATCGACACGCCGATTGCCGGCAACAGGGCGAGGGCGACCGTGCCGGTATCCACGGCAGTGACGCCCTGCCAGGCGTTCGCCCAGTTGGCGCTCCAGATTTCCGAACGCGCACCGAGGAACACGCCGAAGAGCACCAGCGCGAGCACGGAGACGATCTTGGCCAGGGTGAAAACGGTCTGGATCCATTTCCCGTTCTCCACACCGCGACTGTTCACGAAGGTGAGGAAGAAGATCAGCGCAATCGACACCAGCTGCGCCGCACTGAGCTTGAACACGCCGGCCGAGAAGAGGATGTTCTGGTCACCCAGCGCCGGGAACAGGTAGGCCGCAAATTTGGCAAAGGCCACGCCCACGGCGGCGATGGTGCCCGTCTGGATGACCGTGAAGAACGACCAGCCGTAGAGGAAGGCCGGCAGGCGCCCCCACGCTTCACGCAAGTACACGTACTGGCCGCCGGCTTTCGGATACATCGCCGACAGCTCGCCATAGCTGAGCGCACCGACGATGGTCATCAGGGCCGAGATCAGCCAGACCAGGATGAGATAGCCGGCGGACCCCACGTTGCGCGCAATGTCCGCGCTGACGATGAAAATACCCGACCCGATCATCGAGCCGGCCACCAGCATGGTGCCGTCGAGCAGGGTCAAGGAACGATGAAACGACGAATCGCTTTGAGTCACGCGCAGTCTCCCAGGGCACGGTTGTGACGTCGCGGCCCGGAGCGGCGTCGAAGTAAAGCGTCAGTCGTCGCGCGTCACCCGCAGGACTTCTTCCACGGAGGTAACGCCCGCCAGACATTTCTTCCATCCATCATCGGCGATCGACGGGCCGCGCGAGCGCGCATAGCGCTCCATGTCGGCTTCCGATGCACCTTCGTGGATGAGACGGCGAAAAGTTTCGTCGACGGCGATGAGTTCGTAAATACCGGTTCGCCCACGATACCCGGACGTACGGCCCGGGAGCCCTTCCGCAGGCCGGTACAGCACGGCGTGCGTATCCGCCGGCTGGCCGAATCCGGCGAGCTCGCGCGGCGTGGCGCCGTAGGCCTCGCGCGTGGCGGGATCGAGCACGCGCACCAGCCGCTGCGCCAGCACGCCGACCAGCGAGGACGACAGCAGGAACGGCTCCACGCCCATGTCACGCAGGCGCGTGACCGCGCCGACCGCGGAATTGGTGTGCAGCGTGGACAGCACGAAATGGCCCGTCAGCGACGCCTGTACGGCGATCTGGGCGGTTTCCAGGTCGCGGATTTCTCCGACCATCACGACGTCCGGATCCTGGCGCAGGATCGCGCGCAGGCCGCGGGCAAAGGTCATCTCGACCTTGGTGTTCACCTGGGTCTGGCCGACGCCGTCGATGTAGTACTCGATCGGGTCTTCCACCGTCATGATGTTGCGGCTGGCATCGTTGAGCTTGAGCAGCGCCGCGTAGAGCGTGGTCGTCTTGCCCGAACCGGTGGGGCCGGTGACGAGGAAAATGCCGTGGGGGCGCTCGATGATCGTCTCGATGCGCGCGCGGTCCTCGGCGGACATGCCCAGCTGCACCAGATCCAGCCGACCCGCCTGCTTGTCGAGCAGGCGCAGCACGACGCGCTCGCCGTGGCCGGCGGGAATGGTCGACACACGCACGTCCACCGGCCGGCCGGCGATCTTCAGGCCGATGCGGCCGTCCTGGGGGAGGCGCTTTTCGGCAATATCGAGCTTGGCCATCACCTTGATGCGGCTGACGACCGCATTGGCGACCGCTTTCTGCGGCGAGAGGATCTCGCGCAGCACGCCATCGATGCGGAATCGCACGACCAGGCGATTCTCATACGGCTCGATATGGATATCCGAGGCCCCTTCCTTCACCGCTTCGGTGAGCAGGGCATTGATCAGGCGGATGATCGGCGCGTCGTCGTCGCTTTCGAGGAGGTCTTCCGGCTCGGGCAGGTCGTCGGCGAGGGACTTCAGATCCAGCGCCTCGTCCATGTCCGAGACGACACCGCGCGCGTCGTCGCCCTGCTCGTACAGGCGGCGCAGCAACTGCTCGAAATCAGCCGCGCTGTGACGCGTCAGTTTCATCGGCGCGCCCAGGTAACGGCGCAGTTCCGCCAGCGCCTCGGGTTTCACGCCCTCGCGGCAGGCCACCTCGGCGTGGTCGTCGTGCCAGGCCACCAGCGTGGCGCCGTTGCGGCGCGCGAAGCCGAAGCTGGGGCGCGCCGGTCGTGCATCAGTCACTTCTTGCCCCGCGCCGGCTTGGCTGCCGCCCCCGCCTTGGCGGGCGCCGGCGCCGCCGGGCCGTCCGGATCGGCCAGGAAATCGTGCATTTCCGGCGAGACCGGCTGGAGCGACCTGGGCGTCAGGCTTTCCCGGTTCTGCCGCATCTGGATCTGTTCGGTGCGGATATAGTTGTACTTTTCACTGGATACGGCCTGCTCGGTCGCCGCATCGCGCAGGATGCGCGGGTGCAGGAAGATCATCAGGTCGCGCTTGGAAACGTTGTTGTTGCGGTACTTGAAGAGGTTGCCCAGCACCGGAATGCTGCCCAGGCCCGGCACCTTGTTGTTCGTGTCGGACGCCGTGTGGTCCATCAGGCCGCCCAGGACGAGCGTGGCGTTGTCGGCGACCAGTACGCTGGTCGACAGTTCGCGCTTGTTGGTGACCAGGTCCACCGCGCCGGCCACGGAGGGCGCCAGCGAAGACAATTCGTGATGCAGGTCCAGGCGCACCGAATCGCCCTCGTTAACGTGCGGCGTCACTTTGAGGGTGAGGCCCACGTCCTTGCGCTCGATCGTCTGGAACGGCGTGAGTGCCTGATTCGTGCCGCCCGTCGTCCCCGTGGCATTGGTGTACTGGCCGGTCTTGAACGGCACTTCCTGCGCCACCTTGATGATGGCTTCCTGGTTGTCGAGGGTGAGCACCGACGGCGTGGACAACACGTTCGAGCGGCCATCACCCTGCAACGCACGGATCATGGCGCCCAGGTTCAGGATCTCCTTGCCGCCGATGTTCACCACGCCATCGACGTAGCCCAGGGTCAGGCCGCCCGCGGTACTGGCAAGCCCTGTCGGATCGGCGGCGATCTGCAGCAGGTTCGGCTGGCCGCCTGGTCCATTGAAGAGCTGGCCGCCAATGACGCCCTGGCCGATCTTGTCGCCCTGGGTCTGCGGCGCGGTAAACCATTGCACGCCGATCTCGCGCGCGGTTTCACTGGCGACTTCGGCGATCACGGCTTCGATCAGTACCTGCGCGCGGCGCACGTCGAGCTGCCGGACGATACCTTCGAGCGAGCGGAACACCGCCGGCGCGGCGCTGATCACCAGCGCGTTGGTTTCCTCGTGCGCCTGGATCGTGGCGTTGCTGTTGTTGGCGGCAGCGCCTTCCTTCGGCGGCGCCTCGTTGTTCAGCGTCGCTGCAACGCCCGTCAGTATGGGAACGAGGTCCTTGGCCTTGGCGTAGCGCAGGTAGACCACGTTGGTATCACCGCCCTTCTGCAGGGGCGTATCCAGGTGCGTGACGAGGGTGCGCATGCGCAGCCGGCCGCTCTTGGCGCCGGCGATCAGGATGGAATTGGTGCGTTCGTCGGCCAGGATGCGCGGCGACTCGCCGGCCGCCTGGGCCGCCTTGTCGTCGGCCAGGATGGTGAGCGTGCGTGCCATCTCGGCCGCGTTCGCGTGCTCGAGCGGAATCACCTCGACCTCCGCATCGGACACGGTGTCGATGCGCGCGATGATGCCGGCGACACGCTGCACATTGCTGGCGCGGTCGGAGATCACCAACGAGTTGCTGGTCTGGTGGGCGATGAGCTGGGCACCCTGCGGCAGCAGAGGACGCAGGATGGGCACCAGCTCCGCCGCCGCCACATGCCGCAGTGGCACGATCTGGGTGACGATCGCGTCGCCCGATTCTGCCGTGGCAACGCTGTTGCCACCTTCGGCCTGGGCCATGGCCTCGGGGACGATCTTGATCATGCTGCCGGCGGAGACCGCGGCGTAGCCGTGAACGCGCAGCACGGACAGGAAGACATCGTAGATCTCGTCCGGCTGCATCGGCTTGGCCGAGATCACGCTGACCTTGCCCTGCACATTGGGGCCGACGATGAAGTTGCGTCCGGTGATTTCCGACACCGTCGCAATCAGCGCCTGGATGTCGGCGTCCTTCAGGTTGAGCGTGTGGGTCCCCGGCGGGTTGCCGGCGGCGGACGGCGGCGGCTGCGCCACGGCGGGAGCAGCCAACGCGAGCGCCAGGACAAGGGCGATGCCGCGCAATGAAGCCGTAGTCATGAGGGTACGCATCATTTGACGTTCACGCTGAGGGTGACGGGTTTGCCATCGCGCATGACCGTGACGGTCACCTGGCTGGCATTCTGGACGGTGTTGACGACCTGCTGGATGCGCGCTGGCGAATCGAGCGGGACGCTGTTGATAGAGGTGACGACGTCGGTCGGCTGCAGGCCGAGCTTGGCGACCAGCGCCGCATCGGGACCGCCGGCCAGGCGTACGCCGGTCATCTTGCCGTTCTCGAACACCGGCTGCGCATTCACCTGGCGCGCCAGGGCGGCCGGATCAAGGTTGAGCTGTTGCGAAATCTTGGAGAAATCGACCGCCCCCTGGGACATCTGCGGCGGCACGAATACCGGCGCCACTCCGCCCTGCACCCCCGGCGGCGATGAAATCGGACGCGCCGGCGCCGGCGCTGTGCCACCCGGTGACGGTGTCACCGAGGGCGTACCCGCCGGCGGTGGCGCGGAAGGCTGGTCGTACGGCAATGCCAGGGTCTCCTGGGCGCCGTCGTGCAGGAGAACCACCCGGTCCGGGTAGACCGCATCCAGGATGGCCCCCCGGCAGGGTGTCGCCGACGCGATAAGCCCGCTCCCCGGAGGTCGGGTCGGCGATGACGGCCATGCCTTCGCGCGGATCGGCCTCGGCAATCGTGCCGCGCAGGTTCAGTTGCAGCTGCGTCGCCGGGGCCGAGCGGGCCAGATCGTTCAGGCTCGGACCGGCGCTGCCGAACAGATGCCATTTGGAGAGCGTGACCGGGGCCGAGGTGGCTTCCACCGGCGCGACCGGCAGCGGCTCGAGCGAGAGATCCACGCCCCGCGGCAGTGCCACCCAGGCCAGCCGGACCGCCATCAGCACGCACAGCAGGGCCGCCGCGGCACAGACAGCCTGGGCCGTCAGGCGCGACGCGCGTTCGATATCCGTGCTGGTCCACTCGGCGAAATACGGCATGGCCCTGCTCTTTCCCCTGTCCCCACGATCGGCGGCGATCTTCCTGCCTCGCGCCGACCCGCTACTGCTGCCCGGTCCCCCCGCGATCATCCGCCCCGGAGGGTTGGCGACCCCGAAGGACCGCCGGGCCGGCCATCACTGGCCAGCCTGGTTCATTGCGCGGCCGGCGGCGTCGGCGGTGCGGAATTTCCGCCGCCGGACCGTCCACCATCACCGCTGCCGCTCCGCCGGCGGCGCCGGCGACGCTTCGGCGCACCCGAGGGCGCCGCTTCGGCCGGTGCCGCATCAGCCGGCGCGGCTTCCGCGTCATCGTTGTCGTCGTCGCTCACCACCGCGGGCCGCTCGCGGCGGGGTGGCGCCACGGTCAGGTCGGTGGTGACGGTTGCCACCGGAATCTTCTGCTCGATGTAGCTTTCGATGTCCGGCAGGCCCATGGCGTACATGTCGCAGGCGAAGCTGATGGCATCGCCCTCCGCGCCCAGGCGCGCCGTCCGGCCGATCCGGTGGACGTAGTCTTCCGGATCGTTCGGCAGGTCGTAATTGAAGACATGGCTGACCGCGGGAATATGCAGTCCGCGCGCGGCCACGTCCGTGGCGACGAGCACATCCACGTCACCTTTCTGGAACCGCTCAAGCAATTTCTGGCGCTTGCGCTGCGGCACGTCACCGGATAGCGCGCCGACACGGAAGCCGTGGCGCTCCAGGCGCGTTGTTACCCGTTCGGCGGCGATCTTGGTGTTGACGAACACGATGCTGCGCAGGACCTCGTCGCGCGACATCAGATTCAGCAGCAGCGGCATCTTTTCCTCGGTCGCCGGGAAATAGACGGCCTGGCGCACCCGCGAGGCGGTGACCGATTCGGTCTCCGCGGAGAGCTTCTCCGGGTTGTTCATGTGCTCGTAGGCCAGCTCGAGCACGCGGTAGCTCAAGGTGGCCGAGAACAGCAGGCCCAGGCGGCGGTCGCGCGCCGGCAGGCGGCGCAGGACAAAGCGCACGTCCTTGATGAAACCGAGGTCGAACATGCGGTCGGCTTCGTCGATGACCATCACGTCGACGGCCCGCAGGCTGAACACATGCTGCTTGAAGTAGTCGATCAGGCGGCCGGGCGTGGCGATGATGATGTCGACGCCGCCACGCAGCTGTTCGCGCTGCTTGTCGTAGTCCACTCCGCCGTAGATCAGGGCCGAGCGCAGGCCCGTATGGCGCCCGAGGTTCTTGAAATCCTTGTCGATCTGGATGGCCAGCTCGCGCGTGGGTGCGAGGATCAGGCAGCGCGGATCGGTCTCCTTGCGCTCGGCCAGGGCCGGGACCGTCAACAGGCGCTGCATCGCGGCGATCAGGAAGGCGCCGGTCTTGCCGGTACCGGTCTGGGCCTGGCCGGCGACGTCGCGGCCGGCGAGCGCGACCGGGAGGGTCAGCGCCTGGATCGGCGTGCAACGCGTGAAGCCGCTGTCGTGCAGCCCGGCCAGAAGACGCGGGTGCAGGTCGAAATTGTCGAAAAAACTGTCAGTTAGTACGTGTTCGGACATTCATGATGGCCAGTAGGCCGGCGCGCCTCGCCGCTGGTTCACGCACCACACTTGAGGAAGCTTGCCAGTACCCCATATTGAGGTCCCAACTTGAAACGCTCGGTCGATTGGGCTCAAATTCCGCCCTCTCGGCCATGCTACCCGCTTCCCGCTGCTGTTCGCGACGTCCGCGAGTGTAGCCCAAACCTAGACATTTCCGCAGTTTGGCGGAAATCCTTCAGACGGAGAATTCCCTTGAGCCAGCTCATAGCCCATGCCAGCGACGATTCCTTCGAAACCGACGTGCTCAATTCGGCCGAACCGGTGCTCGTGGACTTCTGGGCTGAATGGTGCGGCCCCTGCAAGATGATCGCGCCGATCCTCGACGAACTGGCGGCCAATTACGAAGGCCGCATGAAGGTCGTCAAGGTCAACATCGACAACAACCAGAAGACGCCGCGCAACTATAACGTGCGCAGCATCCCGACCCTGATGATCTTCAAGAACGGCAAGATCGAGGCCACCCAGATCGGCGCCGTCTCCAAGAACCAGCTCACCCAGCTGATCGACCGCACCATCTGATCCAGCGCGGCCCCCCGCGCCTCGGCCCACCGGCCGGCGCGCGGGCCCGCAGGGCACCGGCGCGCTGTCGCGTCGAAAGCAAAGTCCGCCGGTCTGCCGCTTTACGCACCGATTTCACAGTGCTAACGTAGCCGAAGCGTTTCGGGGCGCAGCGCCCCACCCCTTCCGGTTCACCCCCTGATTCCATCCCGCCGGCGAGTTGATTGCCGGCCAACGGCGCCCATGCGAGGTTTGCCCGTGTCTGATATCGAGAACAAGGAAAACGGCTCGGCCGCAACGGCCGATGCGCGTCCCGACAATCCGCCTGCCGAAAGCCGCCCGTCGCGGCGCGAAGCGCAGGCCGCCCGAGCCGCCGCCAAGGCGGAAGCGGCTGCCGCCAAGGCGGAGGCAAAGGCCCAGGCCGGCGAAGCGCCGGAGCGCCGTGAAGCCGCCCCGCGCGACACCCAGCCGCGCGAATCGGCACCCCGCGAGCCACTGTCGCTGCGCGAACACGCGCCGCGCGACGAGGCGCCGGCCGAACGCCAGAACACGCAGGACCTCTTCAGCGGCGACCGCGCCGATTCGGGCAACGCCGCCTCCGGTGACGGCGGCAACGGCGCCCAGGGCCAGGGCGGCCAAGGCCCGCAGGGCCAGAACCAGGGCTACGGCCAGGGCCAGCACCAGGGCAGCCGCCGCGAAGGGCGCAACCGCAACCGTAATCGCCAGAATCGCCAGCAGCAGATGCGCGGCGGCAATTACGAGGACGAAATTCCCGACGAGCGCAATGGCGGCGGCAATGGTCCGCTGATCAACCTCACCGAGCTCAAGCGCAAGCCGGCCGCGGCGCTGCTGGACATGGCCGAAGGCCTCGGTATCCAGGAAGGTGTCGCCCGCGCCCGCAAGCAGGACGTCATCTTCAACATCCTCAAGGCGCATGCCCGCAGCGGCGGCGGCATCTGGGGCGAAGGCGTACTGGAAATCCTGCAGGACGGCTTCGGCTTCCTGCGCTCGGGCGACGAGTCGTACCTGGCCGGCCCGGATGACATCTACGTCAGCCCCAGCCAGATCCGGCGCTTCAACCTGCGCACCGGCGACTACATCACCGGCCGCATCCGTCCGCCGAAGGACGGTGAACGCTACTTCGCGCTGCTGAAGGTCGACGACATCAACGGCGAGCCGCCGGAAGCGTCGAAGAACAAGGTCCTGTTCGAGAACCTCACGCCGCTGTTCCCGCGCCGGTCGTTCCACCTGGAACGCGGCAACGGCTCGTCCGAAGACATCACCGGCCGCATCCTCGACCTGATCTCGCCGGTCGGCAAGGGCCAACGCGGCCTGATCGTCTCGCCGCCCAAGGCGGGCAAGACGATGATGCTGCAGAACGTGGCCCAGGCCATCGTCAACAACCATCCGGAAGTGCACCTGATCATCCTGCTGATCGACGAGCGCCCGGAAGAAGTGACCGAAATGCAGCGCAGCGTGCGCGCCGAGGTCATCAGCTCCACCTTCGACGAACCGGCCGCGCGCCACGTGCAGGTCGCCGACATGGTGATCGAACGGGCCAAGCGCCTGGTCGAACACAAGAAGGACGTGGTCATCCTGCTCGACTCCATCACCCGCCTGGCGCGCGCGTACAACACGGTCGTGCCGTCCTCGGGCAAGGTGCTCACCGGCGGTGTCGACGCCAATGCCCTGCAACGCCCCAAGCGATTCTTCGGCGCCGCGCGCAATGTGGAAGAAGGCGGCTCGCTGACCATCCTGGCCACCGCGCTGATCGATACCGGCTCGAAGATGGACGAGGTCATCTACGAAGAGTTCAAGGGCACCGGCAACATGGAAGTGCATCTTGACCGCCGTATCGGTGAGAAACGCGTCTATCCGGCCATCAATATCAATCGCTCGGGCACGCGCCGCGAAGAACTCCTGATCGAACCGGACCTGCTCCAGAAGATCTGGATCCTGCGCAAGCTCCTGCATCCGATGGACGAACTCGGCGCGATGGAGTTCATGCTCGACAAGATGAAGAACACCAAGTCCAACGACGAGTTCTTCAACTCGATGAAGCGTGGCTGATCGCCGCTGACCGAGACGTAAAAAAAGGCCGGGAAACCGGCCTTTTTTGTTTCCCGGTTCCAGGCGGGAACCGGCTGCCGGCGGATATCAGCCGCGCCGCGCGCGCTGCCAACGCGCCAGGGCCTCGCGCGTACGCAGCCGGCCCACCTCGATCACTTCGTCGGCGCGCTGGAACTCATAGAACGCACAGACATTGCGCGGAATCGAGATCACCAGATCCGGCGGCTGGGCAGCGAGCTTGTAGCGGGTCAGGGTTTCCTGCACGACATCGAGCGAGCGGGCGAACAGTTCCAGCAGGCCCGGCTCGGTGACGGCGACACGCCGTGATCGCTTTTCCATGAACCGCTCGAATGCCGCACCGATCCGCGAAAAGCTGAATCCCGCGGAATCCGCCGATACCGGCTCGACGATTTCCGGACGCGTGATCGGCGTTTCGCGCTCGGAGATCCCTTCGGCTTCCGCGTTGACGTCCACGGCGATCGTCGCGTCGGTCAGGTCGCGCAGCGTCGGCGTCACCGGCACGGGATTGAGCAGGCCGCCATCGACCAGGCGACGCCCCTGGTACAGGTGTGGCCGGAAGACGGTGGGAATCGAAATCGAGGCACGGATCGCGTCGAACAGCGAGCCGCGTGAGAACCACACTTCGCGCTGCGCGTCGATATCGACCGCGACGGCGGTATAGCTGATCGGCAGGTCTTCGATATCGATGTCACCGACCATCTCGCGCAGCGCGCTGATGACGCGGTGCCCCTTGATCAGTCCGCCGCCCCGCCAGGTCCAGTCGACCAGGCGCAGCACGTCGAAGGTCTTCAGGCTGCTCGACCAGTGGCGATAAGCCTCCAGCTTGCCGGCCGCGAAAACCCCGCCGACCAGCGCTCCCATCGAGCTGCCGGCGACCGACTGGATGACATAGCCCTGTGCCTGCAGCTCCTCGATCACGCCGACATGGGCGTATCCGCGCGCGCCGCCCGATCCGAGGACCAGGGAGATCGCGCTGCGGCGCGGCGGTTCGGGGTTGGCGACAACGACGGGCGTATTCATGGCCGGTACGCGGATCCTCAGGGACAAAAGCGTGGCGGGGTGCCGCCGATCAGGCCTGGTACGCCCCGATCGACAGCTGCAGCAGGATTTTCATTTCCTCGCGCAGACTCAGCGGCGCGACGATCTCGGCATCCGGTCCGTATTTGAGGACATCCATCAGCAATTCCTTGGAATTGCTGTAGGGCACCTTCAGTTCGTAACGGCCATCCGACAGAAATGCGCCCTGCTGCTGCGAATGCCAGTGTTCGTCGGCCACCCAGCGCGAGGCATGCGGCGAAAAGCGGATCGTGGCCCAGGCCTTGGGCGCGCCGGAAAAGATGCCGTAGCTGGCGGCCAGATGCTTGTCGAGTTCGGCGTCGTCGCGATCGATCGCCTCGGCATCGAGCATCTGCGGGGCCGCGATCCGGTCGACGGCAAAACTGCGGAGTCCTTCGCGCTCATGGTCCCAGGCGTCGAGATACCAGTTGTCGCGGTAGTGCGCCAGGCGCTGTGGGGAGACCTGGCGTTCGGTGGTCTGCCCGGTGGAGCGAGCGCGATAGCGGAACTTCAGCTGGCGTCGCGCCACGACGGCGCCAGCCACGACGCGAAAACTGATTTCGTCCAGTTTGCGATTTCCGCTGGCGATGACGCGAATGCGCTCAACCGGCAGTTTTCTACCGCTGACGTGATCCGAGAGCAGCGCCTCGATCCGTTTCTCGAACGGCGCCAGCGCATCGGAGAGGATGCCCGGCCCGCTCTTGGCCGTCAGCGCGTTGAGTGCCAGCAGGGCCGACAGCTCGTCGCTGGTCAGCCACAGGCCCGGCAACTCGAACCGCTCGGCTTCCGCGCCATCGTAGCGAAAGGCGGCCTGGTCGCCCTCGCCGCTCTCGATCGGAGCGCCGAGCGCATCGCGCAGGAAAGCGACATCGCGGTACAGGGTGGCGCGGGAACATCCCAGCTCGTCCTTTAGCCGCTGCAGGCTGACCGGATAGCGCGAGGCCTTGAGGATGCGGTGCAGACTTAAGATGCGTTCGTATCGGTCCATGTCCCGATTGTGGCGGCTAGGGCCGCTGCTTCGCCAGCCCCGTCGGTCCGTCGCCCGGTTTTGCGTATAGCATTGCGAGTGCCCGACTCTGCCGCACCCCTGGAGTGCATCCATGCCGCGCCGCCCGTCCCTCCTCGCACTGGTCCTTGCCTTCGCCAGCACTGCCGCTGCCGCGTCACCGCGGGAAGATCTGCATGCGGCATTCTCCAAGTTCCTGGCCGCCAAGAGTTTTCGCGCCACGGTGGTGGATGTGAAGAAAGGACAGCAGATCTCGTCAATGGATTTTGTCGCCCCGGACCGCTACCACATCGTCACCGGCCAGGGGCAGGCCGAGCAGGTCATCGTTGGCGACGATGCCTACACGGTAATCGACGGGCGCAGCATCCGCCTGCCGATGCCGGTGGGCAAGATCGTCGGCCAGTACCGGAACCAGAAGACACTTGAGCAGCTGGAAGGCGACATGACCGTGCAGGCGGCCGGCAGCGATACCGTCGACGGCGAGCCGGCCAATATATACAACTACACCATTTCACAGCCGCATCGCGCCGACGTGAAGGTGTGGATCTCGCAGAAATCAGGCCTGCCGCTTCAGCTGGAATCGCAAGGGGCATTCATGGGCGTCAAGTCGACCACGCGCATCCGCTATTTCGACTACGACGACGCGAGCATCCGCGTCGAGAAACCCTGACGGCGCCTGTGCCAGCGTGCAGGGAACGGGCGGTAAACGACGCGTCAAGTCCGCTATTCTGGGCGCATGCCCGAGTCGTCCATCCATATCGGCCTTGACGCCGTCATCATTGCGGTCACCGCCGAGGCGCCGCGCGTACTGACGGTGGCTGACCCGAGCGGCGAGGAGGCCCTGCCCTCCGGCCCGCTCGACCTGGAGGCCCACCAGACGCTGGAACGCGGCGTTCGCGACTGGGTCTCGCAGCAGACCGGCTTCCAGCTTGGCTACGTCGAACAGTTGTATACCTTTGGCGACCGCTATCGCGACCCGCGCGAACGCATGGGCGGCGGGCGTGTCATCTCGACCGCCTATCTGGCCCTCGTGCGCGAACAGTCCATGCCCGCGCGGCTGGGCGCCCACTGGCGCGACTGGTACGGCTACCTGCCCTGGGAAGACTGGCGCAACGGCCGGCCGACCCTGATCGAGCGCGACCTCGCCCCGCGCCTGCATGCCTGGGCCGGACGCGACAAGCGCAAACGCGAACGGGTCGACCTCACCTTCGGCCTGGATGCCACGCCCTGGGATCCGGAGCGCACGCTGGAGCGTTACGAATTGCTGTGGGAGGCCGGACTGGTTGCCGAAGCCCTGCGTGAACGTGGCGCAGGCGATTCCCCGCCCGCTGCCGGCGGGCGGCCAATGGCGCTGGATCACCGGCGCATACTGGCGACGGCGCTGGGGCGCGTCCGCGGCAAACTGAAATACCGCCCGGTCGTCTTTGAATTGCTCGCCCCGGAATTCACCCTGTTGCAGCTGCAACAGGTAGTGGAGGCACTGAGCGGCAACCGCCTGCACAAGCAGAACTTCCGCCGACTGGTGGAAAGCGCCGGACTGGTCGAGGGAACCGGCCGGCTGGCGCCTGCGACGGGCGGCCGTCCGGCGGAACTGTTCCGGTTCCGCCACGAAGTCTTCCGCGAGCGGCCGGCGCCCGGCGTCTACTTTCCGGGCGCCTGGTGGGGGCGGTGAGCGCTTAACGCCAGCGCGCGATCGCCGCCTGACCGTAGCGCGGGTGCACGACACGCCGCCGTTGCAGGTCCGGCTTGCCGGTCTTCGAATCGATTGGAAAGACGGTCAGGTGACGCGGCTGGACGGTCACTGTCACGCCGGTGGTGAGCGAGCGGCGCTGTGCCTCGTCGCCACCGAGCTCCGCTTCGAGTGTCTGCCCCAGTGCCGGTACATCCAGTTCCAGGTGCGCCACGCTGCCCGACAGATACACATGGCGTAGCGTCGCCTTCCAGCCCGATTCAAGCGCGGCCGGCGTCAGCGCCAGGTGTTCGGGCCGCACATACGCGACCGCGGTGCCATCGGCCACGCCGTCGAGCGGGTCGGCGTCGAAACGCTGATCGCCCGCGTGGACGCGGCCGCCGCTGATGCGCACCGGCACCTTGTTCACCTTGCCGATGAACTCGAACACGAAGGGCGTTGCGGGCTGCTGGTAGATCTCGTCCGGCGTACCGACCTGCTCGATCTTGCCCAGGTTCATCACCACGACGCGATCGGCCAGCTCCAGCGCCTCTTCCTGATCGTGGGTGACGAAGACGGTGGTGAGCCCCAGCTCTTCGTGCAGGTGGCGCAGCCAGCGACGAAGCGCAATGCGGACCTGCGCATCCAGTGCGCCAAAGGGTTCGTCCAGCAGCAGTACATCCGGCTCGGTCGCCAGTGCACGCGCCAGCGCCACGCGCTGGCGCTGACCGCCGGACAGCTGCGCCGGATAACGGTTGGCGAAGCCCTCCAGCTGCACGCGCTTGAGCAGCTTTTCGACGCGGTCGGCGATTTCCGCACGGCTGGGCCGCTTGGCACGCGGCCGCACGCGAAGGCCGAAGGCAATGTTGTCGAACACGGTCATGTGGCGGAACAGCGCGTAGTGCTGGAACACCATGCCGACGCCGCGTTCGCGCGCACTGATGCCCAGCAGGTCGCGGCCGTCGCGCGTGACGCTGCCGGCGTCGGGGAAATCAAGGCCGGCCAGGATGCGCAGCAGGGTCGTCTTGCCCGAGCCCGAAGGGCCCAGCAGGGCGACGAATTCGCCCGGCGCGATAGTGAGGCTGACATCATCGAGCGCCCGGAAGTCGGCGAAACGGCGATGCAGGTTGGCGATGTCGATCGTCATGTTCAATGTCCGCGCGGCGCTCGCGCCGCGAGTTCGGCGCCATAGCGCCATTCCAGGAAGGTACGCAGCGCCAGCGTGACCAGCGCCAGCAGGGCCAGTAGCGACGCCACGGCAAATGCCGCCGCCGAGGCGAAATCGTTGTAAAGAATTTCCACTTGCAGGGGCAGCGTGTTGGTCAGCCCGCGGATGTGACCCGACACCACCGACACCGCGCCAAACTCGCCCATGGCGCGCGCGTTGCACAACAGCACGCCGTAGAGCAGCGCCCACTTGATGTTGGGCAGGGTCACGCGGAAGAACATCTGCCAGCCGGTGGCGCCGAGCACGCGCGCCGCTTCTTCTTCCTCGCTGCCCTGCGCCTGCATCAGCGGAATGAGCTCCCGCGCCACGAACGGCAGGGTGACGAATACGGTGGCCAGCACCAGCCCGGGCACGGCAAAAATCAGCTTGATGTCATGCGCCGCCAGCCACGGGCCGAACCAGCCCTGCGCGCCGAACAGCAGCACGTAGATCAGGCCGGACACCACCGGCGACACGGAGAACGGCAGGTCGATCAGCGCGCCAAGCCAGGTCTTGCCGCGAAATTCGAAGCGCGTCATCGCCCAGGCCGCCGCCAGGCCGAAGATCGTGTTCAGCGGCACCGAGATGCCGGCCACCAGCAGGGTCAGCTTGATCGCGGACACGGCCTCGGGATGGGCCAGCGCCTCGAAATACGTCCCGAGCCCCTTGCGCAGCGCCTCGACGAAAACGGCCGCCAGGGGCAGCACCAGGAAGAGAACGAGAAACCCCAGCGCGCCGCCGATGAGCAGCACATGCAGCACTTCCCGCGCCAACCAGCTTGAGCGGGAGCGGTGTTTCGCACGCAAACGCAACAGATCTTCCATGTCACCGCTCCGCCCAGCGCCGGCTCCAGCGCTGCAACATGTTGATCGCCAGGAGCAGGCCGAACGAGATCGCCAGCATGATCACGCCGACCGCGGCCGCGTCGGCATATTTATACTGTTCCAGTTTTTGCACAATGACCAACGGCAGGATTTCCGACTGCATCGGCAGGTTGCCGGAAATGAAGATGACCGATCCGTACTCGCCGACGGCACGCGCCAGGGCCAGCGCGACCCCGGTCAGCAAGGCCGGCAGCATCAGCGGGAACAGCACGCGCACGAAAGTCTGCAGGCGCGTGGCGCCAAGGCTTTCCGCGGCTTCCTCGACGTCCCGGTCCAGGGCTTCCAGCACCGGCTGAACTGTGCGTACCACGTAGGGAAACCCGACGAAGATCATGGCGACGAGCACGCCCAGCGGCGAGAACGCCACCTTGATGCCCAGCGGCACCAGCCACTGGCCCAGCCACCCATTGGGTGCGTACAGCGCGGTCAGTGCGATACCGGCGACCGCAGTCGGCAGCGCGAACGGAAGATCCACCAGCGCATCGAACAGGCGCTTGCCCGGAAATTCGTAGCGCACCAGCACCCAGGCCACCAGGAGGCCCACCACCGCATTGATTACCGCGGAAAGCGCCGCCGCACCGAAGCTCAGCTTCAACGCGGCCACGATGCGCGGCGTGGCGAGAATCGACCACAGGCCATCGAAGCCGATGCCCGCGGCCTTGACCGCCAGCGCCGACAAGGGCAGCAGTACGATCAGGCCCAGGTAGACCACGGTGTAGCCCAGGCTCAGCCCGAAGCCCGGCAGCACGCGGCGCGTCATGGTTGTCGCCTCCATGGCGAGCGGCCGGGGATACCGGCCGTCGTGGGAAATGGCGTTTCAAGAACGGTTTGCACGAAGGAGTGCCTAGTTGTTTGCCGTACCGAGCTGGTCGAACACGCCGTTGTCGTCGAAGTGTTCCGCCTGCGCCTTCTTCCAGCCCCCGAACACCTCGTCGATGGTGAACGTAGTGACTTTCGCGAACTGGCTGTCGTACTTGGCAGCGACTTCAGCCAGGCGCGGGCGGTAGAAGTGTTTCGCGGCCAGTTCCTGCGCCTGCGGTGTGTAGAGGAAGTTGAGGTAGGCCTCGGCGGTGGCGCGTGTCTTGCGCTTGTCGACGACCTTGTCCACGACGGCCACGGGGGGCTCGGCCAGGATCGAAATCGACGGCACGACAATCTCGAACTGGTCCTTGCCCAGTTCCCGCTGCGACAGCAGCGCTTCGTTCTCCCAGGCCAGCAGCACATCGCCGATGCCGCGCTGGACGAAGGTCGTGGTCGAACCGCGGGCGCCCGTGTCCAGCACCGGCACATTCTTGTACAGCGCCGCCACGAACTCGCGCGCCTTGGTGGCATTGCCGCCGGGTTGCCGCAAGGCATAGCCCCAGGCCGCCAGGTAGTTCCAGCGTGCGCCACCGGACGTCTTCGGGTTGGGCGTGATCACCTGCACGCCCGGCTTGATCAGGTCCGGCCAGTCCTTGATGCCCTTGGGGTTGCCCTTGCGCACCAGGAAGACGATGGTCGAGGTATACGGTGCAGCGTTGTTCGGTAGTCGTTTCTGCCAATCCGCGCCGACAAGACCCGTCCGCGCGATCGCGTCGATGTCATAGGCCAGGGCCAGCGTCACCACGTCGGCTTCCAGGCCGTCGATCACGGCGCGGGCCTGCTTGCCCGAGCCGCCATGGGAAGCGTTCACGGTAACCTGATCGCCGGTTTCCGTCCGGTGCTTTGCGGCGAACGCCGTGGCGACGTCCTTGTACAACTCGCGCGTGGGGTCGTAGGACACATTGAGGATGGTGACGTCCGCGGCAAAGGCCGGCGCTGATAGCGACCATAGCGCGGCAAGGAGCAGGTTCAGGGGCTTGGTCATCGCAGCCATCTCGAGGAAGTTGGGAAAAGCCTAAAGCGAGTGCAGTGAAGCGGGAATTGACGCCCTGTTATCACCTTATGACATGTCGAGCGCCCCGCCAAACAAGGATGCAAGTCAAGGACTTGGCGAAAATGATCAGGAATTCGGGCGCCAACCCCGCCCCGGCGGCCCCGGCGTTTCACCCCCTGCCAACACCGGCTGACCAGGGGTTAACGCCATGCCCGTCGCGCTCAATCCGAACCCGATCTCGTTCCAGTGGAAACGCAGCGCCGCGATGTCGGCCACCATGGCGGTGCACGCCGTCGCACTCCTGCTGATGCTCGCACCGCCGGCCTTCCATCCCAGCGAAGCCAAGACGCCACCGCCGGTACAGACGGTCAACCTGGTGACCGAACCACCGAAGCCGCCGGAACCCCCGAAACCGCCAGAGCCGCCGAAGTTCAAGCCAAGAGTGGTGGAACGCGTGCGCCAGACGCCGCGTCCGCCGGTCGTCCAGGCGCCGCCGGTGATCACCGAGGAAGTGACGCCGCGGTCCTACACGGTCGATACCACGGAAAAAGCGGCACCGCCGACGGACATCGCACCACCCGACACCTCGCCCTCGGTGGGCCTGGCCTACGGAAAGATGTCCCAGGTCAAATACCCCGCCGAGGCCCTGCGCAAGCGCGAGGAAGGTGAAGTGATGCTGCGGGTGCTGGTCGGAACGGACGGTGTGCCCAAGACCATCGAAATCGAACGCTCGTCCGGCTCGACCACCCTGGACCGTGCCGCCCGCACGGCGGTGATGAAATGGCGCTTCACACCGGGCACGCACAACGGCCAGCCGGTGGAGGGGTGGGGGCTGGTGCCCGTATCGTTCAAGCTCAACCAGCTGTAAGTGATGCAGGCCAGGGATAGCCGGGGAGGCGGCTTTCCCGCGATTACGGCGGCGGCGTGCGGCGAACACGCAGCGCGCCGCCGTCATCGTCCCAGTAGCCGAACCAGCGCCGGGCGATGTACTTGTACACACGCTTTCCGGTGGCTTTCCAGGTGCGTGCCAGCCACGAACGTCGCGCCAGCAGGCGACGTTCCACCGGGGTAAGCGCCTGGGGGCAATAGGTCCGCTTGTGCTTGAGCAGGTGACGCAGATCTTCGCGCGCGAGCATGCGGAACCACGCACCGCGCCGACGGCTGATCCAGCAGATCTGGAAATCCAGCACCGCCGGGCGGTTGTCGGGCGTGACCAGCCAGTTTGGTTCCTTGGCCAGGTCGTTGTGCGCCAGCCCGCGGCCCCGCAGGGACTTGAGCAGGCGATGTGCCTGGCGAAACCAGGCCGGGTCCTGCGGCGCTGCCACCTGCATCGGCGCACCGGCCATCCAGCTGCGTTCCAGCACTTCTCCATCCCAGCGCAGCAGTTGCGGTACGTCAGCGAGCCCCTGCAGGCGCTCCAGCCCTCGCGCCTCGTGCCGTGCCGCCCAGCGTGCCGCCGGACGCAACAACCAGTGGGCACTGCGGGTGTCGCGCCGGACGAAGACCTGGTCGCCACGCCGCACGCGTTCGATATGTCCGAACGTGTCGGATTTGAGGAGATCGCGGATTTCGTCATCGGCGGACATGGTCATCGAGGTTACCACGCCCTCCCGGGCCGCCGCCGTGTTCAGGCTGCGCCGGGGTCCTGATTCAGTTGCACTGCGTAGACTCGACGAAGGGCAGTCACCGATGAGGGTTGTGATGCGAGCACAGGCGATCGTGCTGCTTCTGGCCAGCAGCATCGTTCCGGCCTGCAGCCGGCCACCGGCGCCGCCCGCGCGGCCCCCGCCGATGCCGGCGGCGTGGCGCCCGATCGCTACGCCATCACGTATCCGACGCTGGCCGACCGCGACCAGGGCCTGCTGCCGCATCTCCACGCCTTTGCGGAGCAGCAGAAACGCAACTTCCGCGCAGAGGCCGGCAAGCGGCCCGCAACGGTGGACACAGCGGTTGCCGAAGGTCACCTGCGGCTGGACTTCGCCCTGCGCAACGACACGGATGACTTTGTCAGCATTGTTGCCACCGGAGAGATGTATACCGGCGGCGCGCGCGGCGTTCCACTGCTGGCCGCCTTCAACTGGCACCGCGGCAGCCGGCAGGTGATCGCCCTGCCCGACCTGTTCGACAACCGCGATGCGGGCCTTCGCGCCATCGCCGCACACGTCCGGCGTGAATTGACGGCGCGCGGCCGTCGCGACCCGGCGATGGCCCTGACTGACCGCGACCGCATGCTCCAGGGCACGGCGCCGGTGGTCGAGAACTACGCGACCTATTTTGTCCACGGCAGCCCGGGACGTTCGGGCATCACGGTCATCTTTCCACCGTACCAGGTCGCGCCCTATGCCAGGGGCTTCATCGAGATTCCAATACCCGGCACCATTCTGCTCCCGCATCTGAAAAAGAACCTGCGTCGCACGTTCGCCGCCACCGTGCCATGACGCGCCCGCCTCGCGGCGAGAAGGATTCCTGCTTTGACCACCGCGCTTTACGTGCTTTCCGCCCTGCTCATCCTCGCCGGTCTTGCCGGCACTATCCTGCCGGCCCTGCCGGGCGTCCCCTTGATGTACGCCGGCATGTTCCTCGTCGCGTGGGTGGGCGGATTCCAGGAAATCACCTGGGTCACGCTGGTGATCCTGGGGGTCCTGTGCGTGATCGCCCTGGGGGTGGACCTGGTCGCCAGCCTGCTGGGCGCCAAGCGCGTCGGTGCCAGCCGCTGGGCCCTGGTCGGCGCCGCGGTGGGCACTGTGGTGGGCATCTTCTTCGCCTTGCCCGGACTGATCCTCGGCCCGTTCGTGGGCGCACTGGCGGGCGAACTCCTGGCAGGCAGCGACTGGACCCGCGCGACCAACGTCGGCGTGGGCACCTGGCTGGGCTTTCTCTTCGGCACCCTGTCCAAGATCGCCCTCGCGTTCACGATGCTGGGTGTGTTCCTGTTCGCACTCTGGCTCCGGTAGGAACGACCGCTCGCGAAACCTGCGACGCCGGTCACGCCAAATACCCTCCAGCAGGCTGAGCAGTTCGATTATGGTTGGCGAAGTTTGCCGTCACGTTTCCTTCACGGAGGAAGGGGACGCGAAGGGCGCGCCGATACCGGCCCTGCCCGCACCGGCAATTGCCACAGCTGGGGGGATTCATGCGTCACGCACTGCTTACGCTTGCGCTGCTTGCAGCGCAGACGGGATTCTGGCCGTCCACCGCCGCCGCGGAAGAACCGGAAACGGGATTTGGCGAAGTCGCCGCCGATGAATACGAAACCGGGGAGTACGGCGAGCACCCGGCATTTGGCCGGATCGACCGCGAGGAAGGCGAAGCGGAACAGATCGAGCAGCGGCAGCGCTGGTTCATCCAGACGCGCGGGCTTGAACGGCAGCCCGACGCGGGCGAGCGCCGCGCGGCCGCGATGGCCAGCCAGCGCACCGCACTGCGCGCCGGCGTACCGCCACTGATCAGCGCCGGCGAACGGTGGGAATCCGTCGGTCCGAATGCCATGAGCATGCTCAGCTGGACGATGGGCCTGGTGGCCGGACGCACGACCTCGTTGTCGGTCCGCCCGGGCAATGACAACGTGCTGTACCTGGGCACCGCCGCTGGCGGCCTATGGAAGTCGACCAACGCCGGCGCCACCTGGACCCGCCTCTCGGACGTGCTCGATTCGCCCAGCATCGGCGCCGTGCTCGCCAATGCCGGTGCCGGTTCGGCGCCCGACGATGTCTGGGTGGGCACGGGCGAGGCCTATGCCGGCGGCTGCGGCGGCTATTTCGGCCAGGGCATCTATCATTCGACCGACGGCGGCGCGACTTTCACGCCACGCAACGGCAGCGGTTCGACCGCACTGAACCTTTCCTTCATCAATGCCATCGCCCGGCATCCGGCCAACACGCAGACACTCCTGGTGGGCGGCAGCGGCAAGTGCACGGGCGGATCCTCGAGCGGATCCGGTGTCTACCGCACGACCGACGGCGGTGCGACCTGGACGCGCGTCATCAGCACCGGCAACTCGATGGACATCGTCTTCCATCCGGGCAACGGCAACATCGCCTACGCGGCGGTGAACGGCAGCGGTGTGCATAAATCCACCGATGGCGGCGTCACCTGGACGGTGCTCGCTGGCGGCATGCCCGCCAGCGCATCGAACGTGCGGCTGGCGATGGCGCCCAGCGACAGCAATACGCTCTATGCGCTCGCCGGCAGTCCCGTCGGCCTCTACAAGACAACCGACGCCGGCGCCACGTGGACCAAGGTCAACGCCGCGGCCTGCGAAGGGCAATGCTCCTACAACCTCGCCGTGGACGTGCATCCGACGGATCCGAACAGGGTGCTGGTCGGCACCATCCGTCCGGCGCTCTCCACCGACGGCGGCGTCACGCTTACCACGCTCACCACCACCTGGGGCAGCGCGCAGAAGGTGCACCAGGACATCCACATCGTCCGCTTCTCGCGCAGCAACGGCTCGCGGCTGTGGATCGGTTCCGATGGCGGCCTGTGGCGCAGCGAGGACCAGGGGGTCAACTACACCAATCTCAATGCCGGGCTGCACATCACGCAGTTCTACGACATCGCGCTCGACGTACGCAGCCCCGACCGCATCTACGGCGGTTCGCAGGACAATTCCTCGGAAGTGCGCAACGGCAGCAATGTCTGGGCGGTCACCATGGTCAGCGGCGACGGCTTCATGAACGCCTCGGAGCCGGGCGCGGGCGCGGACAATGGCAAGAATGTCTACCAGACCAGTTATCCACAAGCGAACAAACCAGCGATTTCGCGCTCAAGCAATTTCGGCGCGCCGAGCAGCTTCGGCGGCCTGGCCAAGACCGGCATCAGCGACGGCGAACCCTTCCCCTGGGTGACGCCGCTGGTGGTGACCAAGGGAACCTTGTTTGCCGGGTCCAATTTCGTCTATCGCGCCGCGACCAGCCAGACCAACTCCGCCTTCACCTGGACCAAGATGTCGCCAAACCTTTCCGGCGACGGCAGCAACAGCATCTCGGTCCTCAGCCAGCCGGCCGCTGCAGGGACTTCGCCCCTGCGCCTGTATGCGGGCACTTCCAACGGCAAGCTGTGGCGCACGACAGACGCCCTGGCCGCATCGCCGACCTGGACCGACATCACTGCCGGCTACCCGGGCGGGCGCCCCAGCGATATCGCGCTGACCCCGGGCAATGATGACGTCATCTACGTGACCCGCTCCGCCTTCGGCGGCAGCAAACTGTACAAGTCCACGAACGGGGGATCGACCTGGTCGGCCGCCGGCACGGGGTTGCCGGACGTGCCCGCCAACAGTGTCGTCGTCGATACAGTCAACACGCAGCGCGTGTTCGTCGGCACCGACATCGGCGTGTACGAAAGCACCGATGGCGGCGCGTCGTTCCGTCCGCTGATGCTCGGCCTGCCGCCGGGCACAGTCGTGGTGGACCTGGAGATCTCCGCGTCGCCGCACGTGCTGGTGGCCGGCACCTACGGCAGCGGCGCCTGGAAGCTGACCTTCGGCGCAGACAACGACACGATCTTCGCGAACGGTTTCAACCCCTGAGCACGCGGGCGCCGTGCCGCTACCGCCGCACGGCGCCCACCGCTCACACCGGGTCAGTCCCCGCCGATCACCCCAAGGAAAGGTGGCGGATCGCCGCCTCGCTTTCCTCACGCTGCGTGTCGTCGAACGGTGTCTCGCGCACCGACGCGACGGTACCCGCATCCAGGCAGTTGACGTTGACGTCGAAGCCGTCCGGATTGGAACGCGGTATGTAGAACGGTTTTACCCCGCAAACGCCGCAAAAGCGGTGTTTTGCCGTACCGGTATTGAAGGTGTACTCGGACAGGTGCTCCGCGCCCGCGACCAGGCGGAATCGCGTGGCCGGAACAATCAGGTGCAAAAAGCCCGTCATGCGGCAGATGGAACAATTGCAGCGGATCGCGTCGATCTGCGCGGGCGCCTCCACCTCGAAGCGCACGCGGCCGCAGTGACAACCGCCGTGATGCAGGACATGGTCTGGATGCATGGATTCTGCCGGCCTGAAAGAGGTCCGCCATAGTAGCGGACCGCCCGGCCGGTCCGCCCCCTGCCGGAAGACCTGCCTGTTCCTGCGCCAGTTGGCAACGCCTCTGCGACCTCCGGCACATTTGCAGGACGCCTGCGAAGGGCGAGACTCGCGGTTCCAATGGGAGCCCATCGCATGCCTCAACTTCGCAAGCTCGTCGCCGCCACGCTGCTCGTCCTGGCGCTGCCCGCCACGGCCGCCTCGGACTGGATCGCCCGCAGCAATGAAAATGCCCAGCCCCTGCTCAAGGTGCTGTCCGAATTCAGTCCGGAGTTCGCCACCAGTGTCGGGCTTGCCGAGTACGACCAGGCGGTCACCGACCTCAAGCCCGAGGTCAACGAACGATTCCGCAAGACGGCCACCGAGGCATTGGCGGCACTCAAGGCCAAGCGCCAGTCGGAAACCGACGTGCGCGTGCAGCAGGATCTGGACATCCTTATCGACACCACGGAACGCCAGATCGCCTCGAGCGAGATCAACCAGAAATACCTCCTGCCCTACACCGATATCGGCCAGGCCATCTTCCAGGGCGAGTTCGCGCTGCTGCAGGACGACATGCCGCCCAAGCGCCGTGCAGCGGCCCTGGTCCGTCTCAAGCGCTACGTCGGACTCGAATCGGGCTACACGCCCGTCACGGAACTGGCTAAGGCGCGCTTCACCGAGCAACTGGGCAAGCCGGGCATGCTGGGACCGGTCAAGGCCCAGGTCGAACAGGCATTGGGCAACACGCCGCGCTACGTCGAAGGCATCCGCCAGCTCTACGCCAAGTACAAGATCAAGGGCGCCGACAAGGCCCTCGATGCCCTGGAAACCCAGCTCAAGGACTACGACAACTGGGTACGCACCACCGTCATACCGGTGTCGCGAGAGGACTTCCGTCTGCCGCCGGATCTCTACGCCGACAACCTGCGCAACGTCGGCCTCGACATTCCCCCGGAAGTACTGGTGAAGAAGGCACGGCTGGCGTTCTCCGAGATCCGCAACGAAATGCAGAGCATCGCCTCGCAGATCGCGGCGCAGCGCAAGCTGCCGTCCAGCAACTACCGCGACGTGATCAAGGTGCTCAAGAAGGAGCAGCTGCCGCCGGACAAGGTCGAAGCCACGTACCACGAGGTCATCGGCCAGATCGAGGAAATCATCCGGCGCGAGAAGATCATCTCGCTGCCATCACGGCCGATGATCATGCGCATGGCCTCCGATGCCGAAACCGCAGCGCAACCGGCTCCGCACATGGATCCGCCGGCCCTGATCAACAACAAGGGCGAGCGCGGCACCTTCGTGCTGACCGCCGGCAATCCGTCGACCGACGGAAAGTCCGAGGGGTATGACGATTTCAGCCACAAGGGCGCCACCTGGACGCTGAGCGCACACGAAGGCCGCCCGGGCCACGAGCTGCAGTTCACCGCGATGGTGGAACGCGGCGTGTCGCTGCCGCGCAGCCTGTTCGCGTTCAACAGTGTGAATGTGGAAGGCTGGGCCTTGTACGCCGAGGCGGAAACCAAGCCCTACGAGCCGCTGGAAGGCCAGCTCTTCGCCCTGCAGGCACGCCTGCAGCGCGCCGCACGCGCAATCCTCGACCCGATGCTCAATCTCGGCCAGATCACGCCCGAACGAGGTCTGGAAGTGCTGATGGTTGACGTCGGCCTGTCGCGCGCCATGGCGCAGCAGGAGATCGACCGCTACACCTTCCGCGCCCCCGGGCAGGCCACTGCCTATTTCTACGGCTACACCCGCCTGATGGAACTGCGCGCGGAAACCGAGATCGCCCTGGGCGACAAGTTCGACCGCCTGGCGTTCAACGATTTTCTGATCAACCAGGGATTGCTGCCGCCGGACCTGCTGGCCCGGGCGGTGCGTGAGGAATTCATCCCCGCGCAACAGAAGAAGTAGCCAACGGCCGGTGCCGGCGGGTTGATCCTTCCCGCCGGCATCAACCGCGCCGCCTACGCAGCGAGTGGTACGACGTAGAACAGGATCGAGAAGAAGTGCAGTACGCTGCCCAGCAGCACAAAGGCATGCCAGATCGCATGACTGAACGGCAGCGAGCGCCAGAGATAGAACGGCACCCCCAGCGTGTACGCCGCACCGCCGAGGAACAGCAGCCACACGCCGCCGGTCGGCACATTGGCCATCAGCGGCCCGATCGCCGCGAGCGCGCTCCAGCCCATGCCGATGTAGAGCGATATCGCCGCCGCGCGATAGCGCCGCAGGGGTGTCAGTTCGCAGGCAATTCCCAGCAACGCCAGGCTCCAGACCGTCGCGAACAACGTCCAGCCCCAGGGGCCGCGCAGGCTCACCAGGGTGAAGGGCGTATAGGTGCCAGCGATCAGGAGGTAAATGGCGATGTGATCCAGCGTGCGCAGCGTCGGCTTGGCCACGGGATTGGGAATGCCGTGGTAGAGCGTCGATGCGGTGTAGAGCAGGATCAGCGTGGTCCCGAACACCGCCACGCTGGTGACGTGCCAGGCATCGCCGTGCAGTGCTGCAAAGGCGACCAGGACCGCCAGGCCCGCAATGCTCAGGACGACGCCCAGGCCGTGGATCGCGCTGGAAACCACTTCTTCGGCAAGGTGGTAGCGGGGGAGCGCACTGTCACTGGCCATGGGATTCTCCTTCAACCGCCGGACACGGAACGGCGGCCACGATACCGCAGCACCGCGGGGAATCCAAACGATCGTTTGAATTTGTGCGGAATACGCGCTGCGGCGGGGTGTCTCAGGCGCGCTGGCGCGCCTGGTCGCGGATCCGGCGGAAGTAGTCCATCACCCGGCCCGGCAGGGAGATCTCCCGCGGCGCCTCGACCGCATGCCGGCGCACGCGGATCGGCTCGCGTCGCAGCAGGGCATGGCGTTCCAGGCCAGCCATTACCGCGCGGCGTGTCAGCTCGCGCCCCAGCGGCTTGGGCAGGAAACGGAACACCTGGCCCTGGTTGATCAGGTCGATCAGGATGCGTCCGTCCCTGAGCGAGGAGCACGCGATGGCCAGCGTGCCGGGGCTGGCTTGCTTGAGCAGCTTGAGCGCACCGATGACATCGTCCGATCCGTGCCGGATTTCGGCCACGATGACCCCATAGTCGGCTTCGCCCAGGTGCGCCAGCGCGGATTCGACGTTGGTACAGGCCGTCACCGGCGTTTCGGACGGCAGGATCGATGCCATCAGAGCCGCCGTGGCGGGATCCTCGTCCAGCACCAGCACGCGCGCGGATGCGACAGTTGCCACGGTGCGGGCGCCCGTTTCCGCGAACTCGGCGCACGCAATCGCGGCGGCCTGCGCGACGGACTGCATCAGCAGCGCGGCGTTCCAGGGTTTTTCCAGAAAACGAAAAATCTCGCCTTCGTTGACCGATGCCTCCACGGCCTCCAGGTCGGCGAATCCGGTCAGGAGGATACGCATCGTGCGGGGCGAATGGTCACGAATCTGGCGCAGCAGATCCACGCCACTGATACCCGGCATGCGCTGGTCGCTCACCACCACATGCACGATACGTTCGCGCACCCAGCGCAGCGCCTCGACGCCATCGGTCGTCGTCAGCACCTCGTACTGGGTGCGAAACAGCAGCGCCAGCGAGCGCAGGATGCGCGCCTCGTCATCGACCAGCAGCAGGCAGGGCTTGCTCATGCCGGGCTCCCGGGCGGACGCCCGCCCAGCGGCAAGGCCACGACAAAACGCGTTCCGGCCTGTGCCGAGGAGGTTGCCGCAATGCGCCCGCCATGGGCGTGGATGATCTGCTGGCAGATGGACAGACCCAGCCCCGTACCCTGCCCGGTCGGCTTGGTCGTAAAAAATGGCTCGAAGATGCGCGGCAACACATCGGGTGCGATGCCGCGGCCATTGTCATGCACGGCAATCATCGCGTAGCCGCCCAGCGCCTGCGTGCGGATGGCGATCACGCCCTTGTCGTGGTCAATCGCCTGCGCGGCGTTGGTGATCAGGTTCAGCAGCACCTGGTTGATCTGCGCCGGGGCGCACCGCACCAGTGGCAGCTCGCCATAGTGACGGCGCACATCGACCTGGCGCTTGCGCAACAGGTGCCCGCCGATGCGCAGGGCGGCATCGATGACCCCGTGCAGGTCGACATCGTCGCTGCGGCGCTGGTCGATGCGGCTGAAGTCCTTGAGGTTGCCCACCAGGTCCGCCATCTGCGTGACGCCGTGGAGGGTGTCTTCCAGCAACACGTCGATATCACGGAAGAGGGTGGGTTCGAAGGCCTGGCTGGCCTCGGCCATGCGCTCCACGCAGGCTTCGGCGACCGCGAGGCCGGCGTCTTCGCCGATCTGCATCAGCGCCTGCGCCGCCCCCACCCACTCGGCCGCCGCCTGCAGGAGCGGGCGGATCATCTCCACGTTGTTCTGGACGTAGCCGAGCGGCGTGTTGATTTCATGCGCCAGTCCGGCGACGAGCTGTCCGAGGGTGGCGAGCTTTTCCGACTGGATCAGCTGGTTCTGCGAGGACTGCAGGTGGCGGCAGGCACGCTCGAGTTCGCGCGAATGCTCGCCCAGCCGGGTCTCCAGGGCGTGCAGCACATCCAGAACGATGCCCATGCCCCGGTAGGTGCCGTCGGCGTCGACGATGGCGAAGTCCTCGGTGATCGGGCGGCGGATGCGCGCGCCGATGATCTTGCCGGCCGCCTCGATCGGTGTGTTGACGGGCAGGATCACCGGGTCGGCGTTCATGATGGTTGCGACCGATCGGCGGCCGTGCAGCTCGCGCCCGTAGGGATGCATGTAGACCCGCATCAGAAGGTCATGCCGGGTGATGCAGCCCAGCACCTTGCCGCGCTCGACCACCGGCAGGGACAGCAGCGCGGCATGCCGCGGCTCGCGGAACCGTTCGCCGGCCTGCTGTACGGTGCAGCGCGGTGTCAGCGGCTCGACCGGCTGCTGCAACTGCGTGAGGTCGGGAGAGAGATCGGGCGTCGGCACGGAATGCCGCGCGGGGAGTGGAGAAGCGTTCATGGCAAGCCCGGGCCGCGGTGCAGGGAGCGGCGACCGCGCGAGCCTAGGGGGCGGATACGTCAGATCGATGACGACATACGCCGACGGATCCATTCCGGAAGAATGGGATCCGCCGGTGAAGAACGCCCGGTGAAGCGGTCAGCGACTGATAACGAACTTGCCGAAATCCACTCCGATGTTGACGCCACGACCGGTGCCGGCGAGAGCCAGCGAGACTTCGCCCTTGGTGACCACGCTGACCCCGGAAGATTTGACGACGCCGGCGTGGGCGCCGCCCTGGGCATACGCTCCCAGCAGCTCATCGATGTCGTGCACTTCGGAGAATTCGCCGCGGCCGTCTTCGATCGTCTGTTTGCCGAAGGTCAGGCCGCCGCCCTTGGCGCGGATTTTCACCTTCATCGTCTGGCCATTGTTGCAACGGATGATGCCGGCACCACTGGCGGTCTTGTAGAAGGCAGACCAGCCCGACAGGTCATATTGCAGCTCACAGTCGATCTTGGCCGCCTGGGCGGAGGTCATGCCCAGGGAAAGAGCGATCGCGGCGACAGTTCCAAGCAGGACTTTCATGGGGTGGCTCCTTGCGAGTCTTCGTGCCGCCAATGATGCGCGCAAAAACTGAATCGCAGCCATGCCGCCCGCCACGGTTTGCGCAAACGGCGCCGCCGGCGCAGTCCCGCGCGGCGGCATCGGTTCATCGAGGGTTACTGATCGGCGATCAACGGCCGCGATTCGCGCGGCGCGCGGGAAGCGGTGGCCAGGTGCACTACCAGCCACACCAGGCCGATCAGGAGCAACAGCGGCAACGCGGCCTGGATGGCCGCGGCCAACGTCGCGACGACCGCTCCCAGTCCGCCCAGCACGACGAAGGGCAGCGCTATCACCGCCGCCGCGACGGCAATGCCGGCACCGACGATCCATCCGACCAGTCGGAACAGGCACACCAGGAGCGCCACTACCGCGCCGATGATGCCCAGGCCGATCAGCACGGGCACGAGGACAGCGGCAGCCACGACCGCGAGCACCCCCAGCACCACCACTGCCACCAAAGACAGGGTCAGCAACACCATTGCGGTCAGCATGTCTTTCCTCCTGCGGCTTTCGTCAACGACGGTAGGCCTGCAGGAGGATGCGGGCAAGTGCTGGAAGGTTTAAACCGGCGCCTGCCGGGCACCGTTTGCACAACGCAGCCACATACCGGGCGAACCCCTCCGGCGAGGCGGTGCGATAAGCTAGCCCCACGAGGAAGCAAGACAGGAGCAGTGCCATGCGTGCGCTCGATGTTCTGGTCCACGTTCGTCACTACGCCGGTGACAGCCCCACATTCCGCGCCGCGCTGGCGCTGGGCCGTCGCGTTCCCGGCCGATTGCACGGCCTGTACGTCGCACCAATCCCACCGGCCGCGTTCACCTCTCCCGAAACCGTCGCCGTACTGGTGCACGAGTCGGACCGACGTTACCGCGGCGCTCAGAGTGCCGAGGCCTGGTGGCAGGAACTACTGGCGATGAACGCGGCGGAAGGGGACTGGACCGTTGCCCAGGCTGACGCTATCGACGCCATCGCCAGCATGGCGCGCTGGATCGACCTCATCGTCATCGAACGGGCGCAGCACCAGGCGGAGGCTCCCGTCGGCTGGGGGCTGGTATCGCGATCGGTGCTGGCGGTCGGCGTACCGGTCGTGGTCGTACCGGAAGGGGTCGTCTTCGACGAGCTGGGGCGGCACATCGTCGTGCTCTGGAACGGCAGCCGCGAAGCCACCCGCGCGGTGCACGGCGCCTTGCCATTCCTGCTGCGTGCCGAAGCGGTGACCGTCATCGATGGCGAGGCGCCGACGAACAATGGAGGAATCCTGCATCTGCCGCGCTTTGACCTGCGTCGCTACCTGCAGGCGCACGGCGTACGTGCCAACTTCCGCCCCTTCACCGCGGAATCCGATCGCGGCGCCGCACTGATGGCCGCCGTGAAGGATGCCGGCGCCGACCTCGTCGTGATGGGCGCCTGGGGCCATTCACGCCTGACCGAATTGGTATTGGGCGGCGCGACGCGCTACCTTTTCCAGCACGCCGACCGGCCCCTGCTGGTGGCGCACTGAGGATGCCACGCAAGCGCCAGTGGGCGCGGACCATCCCCCCGCAAACGATTGCGCCCGCGCCTGCTGACCGTCTCCATGGCTGACATCCTCCCCGTCAACGACATTGCCCATGTCATCCAGCTTTCCGTCGCGCCGGTTTTCCTGCTCAGTGGCGTCGGCGCCCTGCTCGGCGTGCTGACGAGCCGGCTGGCCCGCGTGGTGGATCGTGCGCGACGCCAGGAGGACCGCCTGGAAAATGCCGCGCCACCACGCGATGCGGAGATCCTCGACGAGCTGGCGAAACTGTCGCGGCGTGCACGCCTGATGAACTGGTCGATCAGCCTCGTCACGGCCTGCGCCCTGCTGATCAGCAGCGTGATCGTGGTGCTGTTCGCCGGCGCACTGTTACGGGTGAACGTGAGCCTTCTGGCTGCTACGCTTTTCGTCACTGCCATGATCGCGCTGATCGCCGGCCTCGTGGCATTTCTGCGGGAAATCTACCTTGCGACCATCCACCTGCGGCTGGGGCCGATACCTGTCGGCAAGCGCGCCGGATGACTGGCGCAGCAATAGCCTGGGAGTGTTCAACCCTATCCATTCCGACCAGGAACCCGGCTCATGAGTGAACATGGCGCCAGCGTCAGCTGGCAGCGCAACGGTGCACGATTTGTCGACAACCGCTATTCCCGGGCGCACCGCTGGCAGTTCGACGGCGGTGCCACGGTGGCCGCCGCGGCCTCGCCGCTGGTGGTCGCTCCTTCGCTCACGGATGCAGCGGCCGTCGATCCCGAGGAAGCATTCATCGCGGCGCTGTCGAGCTGTCACATGCTGTGGTTTCTGTCGCTGGCCGCAAAGGACGGCTGGTGCGTGGACAGCTACGAAGACGACGCCACGGGCCACATGCGCGAGTTCGAACCCGGGCGGGCGCGCTTTGAGTCCGTCGTACTGAGACCGAAGGTGGTGTTCAGTGGCGAGCGCCAGCCGGATGCGGCGCAACTGACGGCCCTGCACGAGGCCGCGCACCATCGCTGTTTCCTGGCCAATTCAGTGGCGACGCCGATCCGTATCGAATCCTGATCGTCGGGGCGTGATTCGGGTCAATGCCCAGCCCCGGCCCGACGCCGGGGCTGTCCGCTCATGCGTCGCCGCTGTCTTTCTTGTCTTCGACCTGGACAACCTTGCCGTTGGCCATCCACAACTGGATCTTGCGACCTTTCCGTTTATAGACCCAGACTTCCGCGCCTTCCGACGCATCGGCCTGTTCGATCTTCTCCGGTGATCCGGCGACATCACGCACGCGCGTGACCGGATCGCCGATCGACACCATGCGCGAGCCGAAGCGGGCGCTCTGGGCGCACACGTCGGTCATGGTGAGAAATCCAGCCACCAGCAACAACCATTTCATAGCGGTCCCCTGTGAAAAGGCGCCTATTCTGCTATCCGGCCATGGCATGAATCTGACACCTGCTCCCAGATTTTGCGCGCTGCCACACTCGTGCGTGACGCAGTTCACAGTTTAAACCGCGACGCAGGTCCGAATCGTACGCCAATTGTGTGACCTCGCTCTCGGCCGAACCGACGATGCGGTCGCGGTTCAGCGACTGTCAGCTGCAATCAGCGCGCGTTTTTGTTTCGCATAGGGAGACGTCATGGAAACGAAACTGATCCTGGGAATTGCCACGGGGGTGGTGATTGCCGTAGGGGGAATGGCAGCGGCGCAGCGGTATTCCGGCCAGTCGCAGGCTGCGGCCGAAGCCGCTCGCGAAGCCGCGTTGTGGGCCGACGTGCGCAGCGTGCATCCGGTTATCGAGAAAATCACCACGCCACGGCGTGATTGCGAGCAGGCTACCGTCACCAAGCGCCTGCCCGAGCGCGACGGCAACGTCGGCGGCACCGTGATCGGCGCGCTGGTCGGCGGTGCAATCGGGAACCAGGTGGGCGGCGGCAAGGGCCGCCAGGCCGCGACCGTTGGCGGTGCCGTCGCCGGCGGCTTTATCGGCCACGAAATGGACAAGCGTCACGTCGGCGGACGCGTCGTCACCAGTACGGAGACACGCTGCCGCACCGTCGAAGACGTCAGCGAAAAGGTCGTCGGCTACGACGTGACCTACCTGCACAACGGCCGCGAGTACACCACGCGGATGGATCACGACCCCGGCACGCGCCTGCGCGTGGAGCCGACGGTGCAGCCGGTCCAGAGCCGACCGTAACCTCCGGCAACGGCCGGGCGCAGCCGTGCCACGCTTCAACGCGGGCGTGACCGGCCACAGAAACTCCCTCGCCCTGCGCACGCTCGCAGGGCGGAGGCGTGCCACTCCGGCATCGCCGTTACCGGAGCCACATCATGCTTTTGCGCGCCCTGCTTGCTGCCCTGCTCACCCTTGGACTTACCGCCGCCGCCCAGGCGGGCGATCGCCAGAAAGCCGCCGCGACGGTATCGAAACAGGATGTGGTGATGTATGTCCTGCCCGATTGTGGCTATTGCGAAAAAATGCGCAGCCACCTGCGTGAACGGGGCGTCTCCTGGAAAGAGAAGGACATCGCCGCCTCGCCGCAGGCCAAGCAGGAATTCGACGCGCGCGGCGGACAGGGTACCCCGCTGACCCTGGTCGGCGATGCCGTCATCGCCGGTTACCAGCCCGCCGCCGTCGATGCCGCGCTCACGCTGGGCGACGACGCCCCGCGCAAGGTCAACTAGACACGCTGCAACGCTTCCGCCACCTGTTCCACGGCCCGCGGTTCCAGGTGCGGGCCGATGGGAAGGCTCAGCACTTCGCTTGCCAGCTGTTCGGCCAGTGGCAGGCTGCCCGGTGGCAACCCCAGATCGGCATAGGCGTCCTGGCGGTGCGGGGGAATCGGATAGTGGATCAGCGTGCCGATGCCCAGCTCGGCCAGCCGTTTCTGCGTCGCTTCGCGTCGGCCCGTCCGCACGACATAGAGATGCCAGGCCGGTTCCGCCCACGCCGGCACCGTGGGAAGAACCAGGTCAACGCCGGCCAGTGCCCGGGTGTAAGCCTCGGCCAGCGCGGTACGACGGGCATTCCAGGTGTCCAGGTGCGCCAGCTTCACCCGCAGCACCGCCGCCTGCAGCGGATCGAGGCGGCTGTTCCAACCGCGTTCGTCGTTGACGTATTTCACCCGTGACCCGTAGTTGCGCAGCACGCGCAGGCGTTCGGCGAGCATCGGATCGTTCGTGGTGACGGCGCCCGCATCCCCGACAGCGCCCAGGTTCTTGCCCGGATAGAAACTCCAGGCAACGGCGTCACCGTGCCCGCCGACACGGCGGCCGCGATAGCGCGCGCCGTGCGCCTGGGCCGCGTCCTCCAGCACGCGCAAGCCGTGTTGCCGCGCCAGCGCGAGGATCGGGTCCAGATCAGCCGGTTGCCCGTACAGATGCACCGGCAGGATCACCCGCGTGCGCGGCGTGATGGCCGCTTCGATACGTGCGGGGTCGAGATTGTGCGTGGCCGGATCCGGCTCGACCGGCACCGGCGTCGCCCCGCACTGGCTGACCGCCAGCCAGGTCGCGATGTAGGTGTTGGACGGAACGATGACCTCGTCACCCGGCCCCACGTCCATGGCGCGCAATGCCAGGTGCAACGCGTCCAGTCCGTTTGCCACACCGACGCTGTGGGCGACGCCGCAGTAGGCGGCGAACTCCGCCTCGAAGGCCTCGACCTCACTGCCCAGGATGTACCAGCCACTGTCGAGCGACCGCGCCACGGCCGCATCGATCGCGTCCTTGAGTTCCAGGTAGGCGGCACGCAGGTCCAGAAAGGGAATTGTCGACATTTTCAGTTCCGGAATTATTTCTTCGGAGGGTTTGGCAACTTCGCCAGATCGAGGCCGGCCACCTCGAAATCCAGGGTGCGCTTGCCCTTGCCCTTCCATTCGCAGTCGATGAACACATGCCGCGCCTTTGACGCCTTCGCGATGAACGCAACGTCGCGATCAATGAACATCGCCGGCTCGCCGGTGGGGGGAATCGTCGCCGGCATCCGCTCGGCCGGCTGGTCGTCAAAGCGCACGCTGACCGAGCAGTCACGTCCGCAGGTGAAACCACCCTCGTCGCGCAGGAGATAGACACTCTGCCCCCATTCCGGATGCTGGCGCAGCACGAGCCGCACACGGTCGGGCCCTTCCTGCTCGGGCGATCCCTGGGCGAACACGTAGGCCGTGTACTGCGTGCCCTTGCCTTCCTTGACCTGGTTGTAGGTCCACAGCCGCGCGATTCGGCGCGATTCGGCCAGCGCGGCCGCCCGCTCCTTCAGCGCCGGCAGGGTCTTCTGCACTTCGTCGGCGGCAGGGGTGCCGGGAAAGCGCTTGACGATATCGCTGCCGATGCCTTCGGCCAGGTCATAGCGTTCGGTGGTGCGCAGCTGCTCGTACATCTTCAGTTTCTCGGCGGCCTGCACGGCCAGCTGCTGTGCCTGCAGCTGCGCCGCGCCGGGCGGCGCCGCCGCCGGCTTGCCCCCGTCGGAACAGGCAGCGAGCGTAAGGACGGCCGGAATCAGCAGCCAGCGAATGGGCACACGGATCATGGCGGAGGCTCCCGCGACAAAACGCGGACGATAACCGAAAGCCCCCGCGCCCGTCGTCCGGGCCGGCTATTCCAGGTAGGGCTGCAACACCCGCCATTGCGCCAGCTTCTCGGCCCGGCTGACCGACGCATGTGCCGGGCTGGTCGACGGCAAGGGATGCAACTGCGGAATTTCCCGGGACAAGGCCTGCGGCAATCCGGCAAGCACGTGACGCCGAAAGGCCTGCCAGGCGAGTCCGCCGTTGAATGCCAGCGCGCGAATCGTGGGCCGCTCCCGCAGCAGCCTGGCCAGGTCGTTGGGAACCTCACTGTGGCGCGCCACCGCGCTGTCCAGGCTGCCGGGCCGTTCACAGGCGCGCAGCACATCCCACAGCCCCACGCCGGCGGCATTGAGCCGGGCCAGGCGCTCTGCGTAGTCGAGCGCGGCCGGAACGCCGGTCAGCGCTTCCATGAACGGCCAGAACAAGTTGAGCGGATGGGCGTAGTACTGCTGCTGCCCCAGCGACCGCGTGCCCGGCATGGAACCGAGCACCAGGACACGGCATCCGGCCGGCACCTGTGGCGGCATGCTCTCCACATAGGCCGAGCCTGCCGGCACCCGGCGTGTACGCTTTTGCGCCACGCAAAGCCTATTCGGCAGCCACCTCCGGGTTGGCGGCCTCGGCTTCATGCCGGCGTGCGACACGATCCTTCAAACGCTGCAGGATGATTTCGTACAGGGTCAGCGCATCTTGCGCGGCCATGTCCGGCCGGGCGCCTTCGATGGGATACCGGCCCGAAGAGATGATGGCGGCGGCGAGTTCCAGCGCGATCTGCGAGGCGCTCGGCGCATTGACCGAATTCACTACCGTGGGATTGGCCATGGATCGCTCACGCAACTGCCTGGATGGCCCAAGACTACCTGCGTACCGGGGCCGGCGCCAAGCGCCACGGCAACCGCTAGGACCGACCCTGCGATGACCGCCGCCGTGAGCTTTCCGCGCCGCCGTCCACGCTTCACAATAGCCGGATGCTCGATATCGACAGTCTGCTTCGTCCCGGACATCCCGCCGTCCTTTTTACCTGCATCAGCGGCAGCCACGCCTACGGAACGGCGACGGCCGCCAGCGACGAGGACATCCGCGGCCTGTTCGTCTTCCCCATGCGGCGTTACCTGGACCTCACGGCACCGCCAGACCAGATCGCCGATGCGCGCAACGACCGGGTTTTCTACAGCCTGCGCCGTGCCATGGTGCTGCTGGCGCAAGGCAATCCCAATCTGCTGGAGCTGTTGTTCATGCCGGACGATTGCGTCCGCTTCAGCAGCCCCGGGATGGCCCAGCTTGTGGCGCACCGGCACCTGTTCCTCACACGCGAATGCGCCCAGGCGCACCTGAACTACGCATTTTCACAAGTAAAGAAGGCGCGCGGGCAGAACAAGTGGATCAACAATCCAAAACCGGTCGAAGCGCCGCGCAAGGAGGATTTCTGCCACCTGATCCTCCAGGATCGCGGCAACCGTAATGCGTCGCCGCCAGCCCGTCCCGTGCGCGTTGACGCCAGCGGCATTGACCTGTCGCGCTGCCGCGTGGCGCGACTGGAACATGCCCGGGATGTGTACCGTCTCTATCGCGGCGGTTCGGCTGGCGTATTCCGCGGCGACAACCTCGTCTGCGAGAGCATTCCCGTCGAGGCCGAAACGACCGACTACATCGGCCTGCTGCTCTACAACGAAGGCGCCTGGCGCCAGGCCATGGCGGACCACCACAACTACTGGACCTGGCGCCGCGAACGCAATGAATCGCGTTGGCAGATGCAGGAACGCGGCGAAGTCGACTACGACGCGAAGAACCTCAAGCATACCCTGCGTCTGCTGATGTCCGGAGAGTCGATCCTGACCCGCGCCACACCGATTGTCCGCTTTGAAGGCGACGACCTGGCCCTGCTGCGCGACGTTCGCGGCGGGCGCTACACCTACACGGAAATTCTTGCCATGGCCCAGACCATCATGGCCCGCTGCGAACCGCTGCTCGCGGCATCGGACCTCCCCGCCGCGACGGACCCGGCGCAGGCCAGCGAACTCCTCGCAGCCATCACGGCGCAATGGGAGTGCCGGCAATGACCCGCGCCATTGACGAGGCGATCAGCTCGGCCATCGACACGCTGGAGCGCGAGCGGAACATCCGTGTGCTGATGGCGGTGGAGTCGGGCAGCCGCGCCTGGGGATTTGCCTCGCCGGACAGCGACTACGACGTGCGCTTCGTCTATGCCCACCGACGCGACTGGTACCTGCGACTGGCCGAGCCCAAGGACGTGATCGAGGCCATGCTGCCGGGCGACCTGGACCTGTCCGGCTGGGACGTGCGCAAGGCGCTGCGCCTGTTTGCCGATGGCAATGTCGCACTTTGCGAGTGGCTGGATTCGCCCATCGTCTATCGCGAGCGCGACGGCTTCATGGACGCGCTGCGCGCCACGCTGCCGGCCTGCTATCAGCCATCCCGCGCCTACTTTCACTACTGGGCCACCGCACGCAAGATGTATGCGGAGCACTTGGCCGGGGATCAGGTCACGCTGAAAAAGGTATTTTATTGCCTTCGCGCACTGCTGTGCTGCCGCTGGATTGCGCGGACGCTGACGCAGCCACCGACGGATTTCGCGCGGCTGCTGGCCGGCGAGGACGCCAGTACGCAGGAGCGTACATGGATTGGCGTGCTGCAGGAGCGCAAGACGCTGGCCGTGGAAGGTCAGCGCGAACCGCTGGATCCCGCGGTACGGCAGTGGCTGGTCGACGCCATCGCCGCCGGACAAGCGATTGGCGAGAGCCTGCGCGCCCGCACGCCGCCCGACCGCGCAGCGCTCGATGCCCTGTTCCTGTCGGTGTGGCGCCAGTCACCCGAGTGAGGCTACTGCCGCGTCTGTCTGGCCTTTCCCACGGCTGGCCGCGCGGCATACGATGCGGCATGCGAAAGCCCGGCCGTGGCGAAGTTTCCGATGTATCCGCGGCGCCTCGGCTGGCCGTGCTGGCCGCCGACGAGAACGGCGCCCCACTCCTGGTCGAACGCCTCCAGGCGTGCGGTTTTGCCCGCCCGGCGATCTGTCGGCTGGGTGACCTGGTCTCCGCTGGTGGTCCCTCTGTCGATGTGCTCGTGCTCGGCATGGCCGAGCTGCACGGCTCGGTGGCCGTCATCGACACGGTCGTGGCGCATGCGCCGGAAACGCTGTGCCTGGTGGCGGTCGACGTGCGCGACGACGCGCAGGCCCGTCTGGTGCTGGCGCGCGGCATCGACGAATGCGTACGCACGGACGAGAAAGATGTCGACCTCATCCGGCACGTGCATTTCGCGCTCGCACGGCGACAGGGGCGTGCACGCACGGCGTATCCGCGGACATCCCTGGCGCTCGCCGCGTTCGACGAGAGCGTCACGCTGCTCTGCGTCCACGACATGGACGGGCGCCTTCTCGCGGTCAACGACGCTGCCGCGACGGCGCTGGGATACCGGGTGGACCAGGTGGAGGGACTATCGCTGGCAAAGAATCTCGGTCCCGCGATGAGCCGGCGCTTTCCCGGCTATTTGAAGCGTCTGCGCGCGAATGGGCTGGACACGGGGGTGTTCGCACTGCGGCACCGCGACGGCCGTCTGCGCTACTGGAAATACGCCAATTGCTCGGTGTCGCTGCCCGACGGGCGCGAGGTGGTCGTCGGCAATGCCCACGATGTGACGGCCGAGCGTCTCGAACGCCGGAGCGAAGAAGCGCGACTGGCCGAGCTCGAAGCCGTGAACGACGCCGCACTGATCGGCCTGTTCCGGGCCGATATCAAGGGCGACGTCACCTACGTCAACACGGCCTATGAACGCCTCTCAGGCCTGTATACCCGCAGCGCGCTCGGCAGCGGATGGCTCGACGCTGTCCACGCCGACGACCGCGTGGCAGTCAAGCGCGCCTGGCAGGACAGCGTCGCCGCGCGCGGGCGGTTCTTCCGCCAGTTCCGTTTCCAGCAGGCCGACGGCCGCGTGCTCTGGGTCGACGTGCAGGCGGCCCCGGTGGTCGTCGACGGCGAAATCGCCGGCTTCGCGGGCAGCGTCGAGGATGTGACCGCGCGTCAGCATGCCGAGCAATCGTTGCGCCGCAGCGAGCAGCGCCTGCGGACGATTACCAACGCCTTGCCGGCGATGGTCGCCTACGTGGATGCCGGGTGGCGTTTCGTGTTCGCCAATGCGCGCTACGAGGCCACGTTTGCGCAAGGCCGCAGCGTGGTGGGGCGGCAGGTCATCGATGTCCTCAGCCCCGACCAGTTCGAACGCCGCCGGGCCAACATCGAGCGCGCACTGCAGGGTGAACGTATCGTCTTCGAGGATGAACATGCGCAGGACGAAGAGCGTCGCGTTTTTGAATTCTCCTATATTCCGCAACTGGACGAAGACGAACGCGAAGTCATTGGCGTGCACTCGATGGTGCAGGACGTCACGCCGCAGAAGCGCGAAGAACAGCGGCTGCTGCACCTGGCCGAGCAGGATCCCCTGACCGGCCTGCTCAATCGCGCCGGCTTCATGGCGCGCCTCACCCGCGCCCTCGCCCGCACGCGCGACCAGAAGACCCAGGCCGCGCTGATGTATCTGGATGTGGACTACTTCAAGAAGGTCAACGACACGCTCGGGCACGGCATCGGCGACGCACTCCTGAAGGCCTTTGCCCAGCGGCTGACGGACGCGCTGCGGACCTCTGACGCCGTCGGGCGCCTGGGCGGCGACGAGTTCGTGGTGGTGTCCGAAAACGTGCGCCGTCGCGAGTACGCGGCGGCGGTGGCGGCGAAGATCGTGACGGCGATGCGGCGCCCCTTCCTGCTGGACGGCCAGACCGTGCGGGTGAGTACGAGCGTGGGACTGGCCTTTAGCGATGGCACCCAGTCGACGTCGGCGCTGCTGGAGCTGGCCGACCAGGCCCTTTACCGGGCCAAGCAGGCTGGCCGTGACACCTACCGTGTGTCCGAATAGACGCGGCGTCACTGGAGTGGCGCGCCGGGCTGTGCCAGCATTCGCGCCCGTCCGACTGGCTGGCTGTGCGTCCATGCGTCTGAACAAGTTCATCAGCGATACCGGTTTATGCTCGCGCCGGGAGGCCGACGCGCTGATCGAAGCCGGGCGGGTGACGGTGGACGGCAGGAAGGCGGCCGTGGGCGGCGTGGTCGAGGACGGCGCCGAAGTGCGCGTCGACGGCGAGCTGCTGCGCCTGAAGAACCAGCGTGGCGGCGCAAAATCGGTGTATATCGCGCTGAACAAGCCAGTCGGCGTCACCTGTACGACCGAATCGACGGTGAAAGACAACATCATCGATTTCATCGATCACCGGGAACGTATTTTCCCGATCGGTCGACTCGACAAGGATTCCGAAGGCCTGATCCTGCTCACGAACAACGGGGATATCGTCAATGAAATCCTGCGTTCGGAGAACCGGCACGAGAAGGAGTATCTGGTCGCGGTGAACAAGCCGGTGACCGATGAATTCCTGCTCGGCATGGCCCGGGGCGTGCGCATCCATGGCCAGATGACCAAGCCCTGCAAGGCGTACAAGCTGGGCAAGTTTGGCTTCCGCATCATTCTGACCCAGGGACTGAACCGCCAGATCCGGTTGATGGCCGCCGCCTTCGGCTACCGGGTCAAACAGTTGCGGCGCGTCCGCATCGTCAATATCAAGCTGGGCAATCTCAAGCTCGGCCAGTGGCGCAACCTGACACCGGCAGAATTGAAAGGCCTGCTGCCGCATCGCACCGAGTGGTAGTGCACGATGCCAGGGCATCTTGCACGAGCCTGACCGGCGGACACGTGCATTCTGCCGCATCCACCATCGCGCAACACGTTGATCTGTATTGAATTGTAGCTGGCACATCCCTTGTAGGGAGATCCGATGTGTCGACCGGAGAAGCGGTCGATCGCGCAACCCCACCAAGGAGACCAACCATGCGCATTCCGTTCATCGCGAAGTCCGCTGCCGCGCTGCTTCTTGGCGTTACCTCGATCGCGGTCTGGGCGAATGATCCGCCCAAGACCGACGCCAAGGACCGCCAGGAACAGGTCAAGCACGACAATGATCACGACTCCAGCCAGCCGATGGGCGACACCTGGATCACCACCAAGGTGAAGACCGAGCTGTTGGCCGATTCGGCGGTCAAGGGCACCGATATCAACGTCACGACCATCAACGGCGTGGTCACCCTGGCCGGCGTGCTCGACAACCAGGTCGCCATCGACAAGGCGATCACCATCGCCAAGAACGTCAAGGGCGTCACTGACGTCGACACGCGCGCACTGAAACTGCGCAAGTAGTTGCTCACCGTGCAGGGATCGCCCCTGGGGCCAGGGACGGCCCGGACTTCACGAGTCCATCGCCAGCGCCGCCTTTGCCGCAGCCGGCAAGGGCTCAACGCGGTTCCGCCCCGCATGCTTGGCCGCATAGAGGGCCGCGTCAGCCGCTTCCATCCACATCCGCAGGTCGCCGATCACGGGTGAGGCGGTGGCGACACCAACGCTCACCGTAGCGCCGGGCAACCCGTTTCCGAGGCGGGTTTCCGTCGCAACCAGACTGCGGATCCGCTCCGCAATTTCGGCAGCCTGCGTAGCCGTCGTTTCCGCCAGGACCACGCCGAACTCATCGCCGCCGAACCGTCCCGGCGTATCGATGTCACGCACGCACCGGCGCAGCACATCCGCGACGCAGCGCAGCACTGTGTCGCCTGCCGCATGGCCGTATTCATCGTTGATCAGCTTGAAATGATCGACGTCGAGCATGAGCAATGCCGCGGGGCGGCCATTGCGATGATGCCGCCGCAATTCCACGGCAACCGCCTCGTTCCAATGCTTGCGATTGGGCAGGCCGGTGAGCGAATCGATCCGGTTGAGCTCATCCAGCAGGCGGTTCTGGCGACGGACGGTGTGGGCCAATGTGTATGCGGCGAGTCCGATAGCCGTTGGATAGCTGACCATGAAGGGCAGGCACGCCAGCACGACTTCCATCGAGGTGGCCGGTGCGAACGGGAAACCGAGTGCCGCCGACGTCACCAGGGTGGCCAGCGCCTGGGAAATCACAGCCTGGCGCCAGAGCCTGGGCCCGCCGACGGCAATCTTGTCGACGCCCAGCATCGTCACGTAGAGCGCGCTCGGCAGCGCATTGAACGCCATGACCGCGATCCAGAATCCGCCGAAGGCGGAATCGATCACCAGGTTTTCCCGCTCGGCGTTTTCCGGCGCGGCGGCCCGCCGCGCCCGCCAGTACGCCAGATGGGGCCAGACGTAGCCGTTGACGAACAGGAGGATCCACCAGATCGGGCCGGCCCGCTGTTCGTAAAGTACCGCTCCCGCGCACAGCACTCCCAAGCCGAGGCCGAGCATCCGCAGCCGGTAGACCCGGCGGACGAATCGAATGGCTTCGGCAAGCGGAGTGGCCATCGGCGGCTGGATTCCCGGAAGGAAGCGGCGCTCTCTACATTACGGCTTGATCTGCGGACCATCGGTGCATACATGGTGCCAGACCCTATCGCCAGACAGCAGCCCATGACGGACACGACCATCGACGCCATTCTCGGCTTCTGGTTTCTACCAGCCGAAGGGGAATCCCAGGACGCTGTCAGCCGACGCTGGTTCCGCTCCGATGCCGGATTTGATGAGGCGATCCGCGACCGCTTCGCGGAACACGTTACGGCCGCCCGTCAAGGGCTTCGCGCGGACTGGGCGGCCGAGCCGAGAGGTTGGCTGGCTCTGCTCCTGGTGCTGGACCAGTTCCCCCGCAATATCTACCGCGGCACCGCGCTCGCGTTTGCCGGTGATTCACTGGCTCAACGCGTGGCGTTGTCAGGCATCGACAAGGGGTGGGATCTGGCTTTGCCGCCTGTTCAACGGGTATTTGCGTACCTGCCGCTGGAACACGCCGAGGATGGCGGTCTGCAGGCACGCAGTGTCGAGGCGTTCACCGCCCTGCTTGCAGACGCGCCCCCGGCCGAGCGCAGTCAGTTCGAAGGCTTTCTCGACTACGCGCGGCGGCACGCGGACGTCATCCACCGCTTCGGGCGATTCCCCCACCGCAACCGCGCACTGGGCCGGGCCGACACGGCCGCCGAAGAGGCCTACCTGCGAGACGGCGGCGGATTCTGACAGCCGGACCCCAGCCATCGGCGGCGCCATGGGCCCCGGGCTATCCACGCGTTCGCGCTGAATCTGCGACAATGCGCGCCCTCCGCCCGGCCGGGCGGTATCGCCCCATCTCCAGAACCAGGATTTCGGCTCCATGTCTGCATTGATCTGCGGCTCGCTCGCGTACGACACCATCATGGTGTTCCAGGACCAGTTCAAGAATCACATCCTTCCGGACAAAGTGCATATCCTGAATGTGGCCTTCCTGGTTCCGCGCATGCGCAAGGAATTCGGCGGCTGCGCCGGGAATATCGCCTACAACCTGAAGCTGCTCGGCGAGAATCCAATTCCCATGGCAACCGTAGGCCAGGACTTCGCGCCCTATCGCGAGCATTTCACGCGTTGCGGAATCCGCCTGGACCACGTCAAGGAATTGGAAGACCTCTACACCGCGCAGGCCTTCATCACGACCGACCTGGACGACAACCAGATCACCGCCTTCCATCCCGGCGCGATGATGCGATCGTTCGAAAATCGCGTGCGTGACGTGGCGGATGTGACGTTCGGCATCGTGGCGCCGGACGGCCGCGACGCCATGCTGCAGCATGCGCAGGACTTCGCCGAGCGGGACATTCCTTTCATTTTCGATCCCGGCCAGGCCATGCCGCTGTTCAACGGCGAGGAGTTCCGCGCCTTTATCGAGAAAGCCCAGTACGTGACCGTCAATGACTACGAGTCGCAGCTGCTCCAGGAGCGGACGGGCTGGAGCCCGGAGCAAATTGCCGATCGTGTGAAGGCGTATATCGTCACGCGTGGTCCGAAGGGTTCGCTCATCCACACGCGCGGCGAAACCTTCGACATCCCGCCGGCGCACGAGCGTCGGGTTTCGGATCCGACGGGCTGTGGCGATGCCTACCGGGCGGGGCTCATCTTCGGGATGATGCGCGACATGGATTGGTCCACCGTCGGCCGCGTGGCGTCGCTCATGGGGGCGCTGAAGGTTGAACATCCTGGCACACAGAACCAGCGCTTCACCTACGACGAGTTTGCCGATCAGTTCCGCCAGCAGTTCGGATACGCTCTCGACTGAGTGTGCTGTCCGACCAGGTTGAGAAACGCCGGCTTTTTGCCGGCGTTTTTTTTGCGATCGAGTCCGCAAGAACGGCGCGACGCCCAGCCCGGGGACGCAGCAGGATTGCCGCTCGCCGGCTCGACGCCTGAATGGAGGTGCCGGTGAATTCCCGCTCTCGCCGACGGCGTTCAGACCGGCTGCACCACGCGACTGCCGGCATTTCGCACCTTATCAGTCTCGACGACTTTGCCCGTTGAAGAGTACTGACCAATGCATTAGCGCTCTGGAGTTCTCCCGGGGAGTTACGCGTTACGCGTGGACTTTTTGGGAACGCTGTAGCGCGACGGTCCGCAAACGTCGGGGCGACCACGCTACGCTCGTGCGACGTGAGGCACGTCTCGCCCATTTGCTTGTAACGCCCCCCCTTTGGCGCTTAGCAGATCGCTCCGCTGTCGTGCAGCCCTCATTTGGCGCATGGCGGGGGGATTGACTGAGACGTTCGTCGTTGGCGATCGACAGGAGTGCCACCGACCGGTCGGTAACACCACACGTGACCGCGGTGCTGGTATTCGGTCTGAGCGACTCCGCCCTGCGGAGCGGTGGTCGACCGCTGCGAACATGCGTCGGCAGACGCTTAGATCCGACGTCTACGCACGGGGAACGAGCCGGCCGGAAAAAGACAAAAGGCGTCTCCTAACGGAGACGCCTTTTGAGCGATAAGGCCCTGGCAGTGACCTACTCTTGCATGCGGATGCACACTACCATCGGCGCGGGTTCGTTTCACTTCCGAGTTCGAGAAGGGATCGGGTGGTACCAAACCGCTATGGCCGCCAGGGAGACGTTGGAGTCGCGCAGTTATGCGCGGACTCGGCGTTGTGACTTGGGATGTGAACAGAGTTGGGACTTGCGAGCTAGAACGGTGTGTTGAAGCTAGCGAAGCGTCTTGGAGTTATATGATCAAGCCGCACGGGTCATTAGTATTGGTTAGCTCGGCATTACTGCGATACACACCCAACCTATCAACCAGGTAGTCTACCTGGGCCCTTTAGGGAGCTTAAGCTCCGGGAGGTCTCATCTTGAGGCGCGCTTCCCGCTTAGATGCTTTCAGCGGTTATCGCTTCCGATTATAGCTACCCGGCAGTGCCACTGGCGTGACAACCGGAACACCAGAGAATCGTCCACTCCGGTCCTCTCGTACTAGGAGCAGCCCCTCTCAAACCTCCAACGCCCACGACAGATAGGGACCGAACTGTCTCACGACGTTCTGAACCCAGCTCGCGTACCACTTTAAATGGCGAACAGCCATACCCTTGGGACCGACTACAGCCCCAGGATGTGATGAGCCGACATCGAGGTGCCAAACACCGCCGTCGATATGAACTCTTGGGCGGTATCAGCCTGTTATCCCCGGAGTACCTTTTATCCGTTGAGCGATGGCCCTTCCATACAGAACCACCGGATCACTAAGTCCTACTTTCGTACCTGCTTGATCCGTCGATCTTGCAGTCAAGCACGCTTATGCCTTTGCACACAGTGCGCGATGTCCGACCGCGCTGAGCGTACCTTCGAGCTCCTCCGTTACTCTTTGGGAGGAGACCGCCCCAGTCAAACTACCCACCATACACGGTCCCCGATCCGGATTACGGATCCAGGTTAGAACGTCAAGCACATCAGGGTGGTATTTCAAGGATGGCTCCATGCCAGCTAGCGCCGACACTTCAAAGCCTCCCACCTATCCTACACAGACGAACTCAACGTTCAGTGTAAAGCTATAGTAAAGGTTCACGGGGTCTTTCCGTCTTGCCGCGGGAACGCTGCATCTTCACAGCGATTTCAATTTCACTGAGTCTCGGGTGGAGACAGCGCCGCTGTCGTTACGCCATTCGTGCAGGTCGGAACTTACCCGACAAGGAATTTCGCTACCTTAGGACCGTTATAGTTACGGCCGCCGTTTACTGGGGCTTCGATCAAGAGCTTCGCCTTGCGGCT